>JAGKXA010000549.1 GCA_021151615.1 Cellvibrionaceae bacterium
GTGTACAGAAATGCGCTGAAAGGTGTGCGTGAAGATGTTGCTTCTAAAGGTAAGGCTGAGGATGACCTACCGCGATTTCCAATGAATAAAGCTGAGCTTTATAATGCCTTCTTAACCGGAGTTGCAGATGTCACGGTAGAAACAGAGATAGGCGAGCTGCCACGATTGCCGAGTTATGTCGTGGGTACATATAAAGACGGTATGGTGGGACCAAAAGTGCGTGTGTTGTGGCCTGCGCCAACCGACAATAGTGCCGTCGCGCAGCAAACAGCTTACACCGTCACGGGGCGCGTTCCCGGGACTGATCTGAAACCCAAAGCCATCATTACAGTTAAAGGGAAGGTAAAGTCCAAGATGCCTAGCTTAAAATTGGACGCATTTCACTTGGATCAGGTTTCCCTTAATACGGATGTAAAGCAACATCAAACGAAGTTTATTGAAAATCGCAATAAATTCATTGATACATTGGCAAAAACGGATCCCAATTCATTCCTCTATATGTTTCGACACGCGTTTGGGCAAAAACAACCGATCGGTGCCCAACCTTTGGAGGTATGGGACAGCCAGGATATCAAGCTGCGCGGTCATGCTACAGGACATTACCTGACGGCAATTGCACAAGCTTATGCGAGTACAGGGTATGATAAGGTGCTCCAGTCAAAATTTTTGGGGAAGATGGATACCATGGTCAACGTGCTTTATGCCTTGTCGAAGTTGTCGGGTACGCCGAGACAAGCGGGACAGGCTTCTATTGCGGATCCTGCTGCGGTGCCTTATGGTCCCGGTAAATCAGCTTATGATTCTGACCTGAGTGACGAAGGAATCCGTACAGATTATTGGAACTGGGGACTTGGCTTTATCAGTGCCTATCCCCCGGATCAGTTTATTATGCTTGAACATGGCGCAAAATATGGCGGGCAGAAGAACCAGGTTTGGGCACCCTATTATACGCTGCATAAAATCCTGGCGGGCCTGATGGATGTTTATGAGGTAAGTGGAAATAAAAAAGCATTGGAGATCGCACAGGGAATGGGCACTTGGGTGTATACACGCTTAAATAAAGTCCCGACAGAGACATTAATCAAAATGTGGAATACGTATATCGCAGGTGAATTTGGCGGAATGAATGAAGTGATGGCAAGGTTATATCGTATAACGGGTGAAGAGAATTACTTAAAAACCGCCCGCTTATTTGACAATATTGATATGTTCTA
>JAGKXA010000550.1 GCA_021151615.1 Cellvibrionaceae bacterium
GCTAAAAGATACCAGATTCTGCACTTCCGCCCAACGGGCAAGATCAATTAGCAAGCAATACGACGTAAAGTTAATTTCGCCCACCACAATAACGTAAATGTCAGCAATGCAAAAAATGGCACTTGCCACAGTAATGCACTGCGTAAGGCATCGCCCGCAGACGATTCTGGAAAACCGGTTAACAACAACGAAAAGGCTAAACTAAATAGCCCATAACCCAAATTAAAAATAAGCCCTTTAACCGATAATACAGTTGCGCGGCGAAATGACTCCGCCTCTTCATGCAATACACGGCTCACCGTAAAGCCCAGGAAAAATATCACACTAAATACAAATATAGCGGGAATCAAGCCCAATACTGGCCAGGCAGGTACCAGCGCCGCTAGCCCCAATAAGGTACAAGCAACAATAAATACCAAATTGGCAAACAAACTAAATTTTTCATTGAGATATTTTGCAAGCGAGGGAATGACAAATCCCATCATACCGAACAATGCGCCTAGAAAGCCGTAAGTCCATTCCGGTACGTCAATTAATCGATAGTAACTGCTGTTGATGGTGGCGAAGTTACGCACAATAGAATCCACCGCAACACCAATCAAAATAACTACCAGGGTTTTGGGTGTGGTTAACACCCAACGCGCCGAGCTGAGAATATGGTTGAAAGTATTTTCCAATCTGGCGCCGGCAATAGCATGGACCGGCTCAACCATTTTTAACGTAAACCATAAACAAACCAGCGCTTGCAACAACACCAAAATAACCGGCAACCGGTGGGCGAACTCCACTGCAATTTGTGCATCGGCAGGTAAAACGAAATTTACAATGCGGGGATCATATAGCAGCCCACCCAGAATCATGGCAACCACAAAACCCACCGAGCGCCAACGCATGGCTTTAGCGAGTAATTCATCCCAAGCGGCCGCGCGATTTTGTTCAGGTAGTGAATCATAGGCGAGCGCCTCATCTGCACCGCTGGCACAGGCTTCCGATAAACCAGAACAAATGCGATTAATGACGCAGAGCGCTAATAGCAGCACCCCACTCGTCCAGGAGGCAAACAGCAAACACAACATTTCAATCAGCATCAATGCCGAAGCCGCCACGAGCAATTTGCGTCGACCCAGAGTATCTGCCAAGGCACCCGAGGGAACTTCAAACAGGAAAATAGTAATTGCCCAGATAAAATTGAGCATGACAAATTGATCGAGCGT
>JAGKXA010000551.1 GCA_021151615.1 Cellvibrionaceae bacterium
GGTGGCACCTGTTCAAGATCTGGCAGCCGATCATGAAAATGACGGTGTTTGGGTGGCCGATACGGCACGGTTAGCCTTTTATAATCTGGCAGGCCAACTGCAATACACCGGGCAAGTTGAAGGCTCGATTCAGCAGATTGTTTCTAGCGATGAAGGATTGTTGGCACCGCCTGAACTCACCATTTTGGCACCTGTATCTGGCCAGTATCTCAACGGCCATAACCTCACAATGCAGTTTGAATACCGCAGTGCTGGTGTTATCGATACGAATAGCCTCGTGATCCGTAATGGTGAGACACCACTCCCATTGGATTGTCAGGCCAATCAAAAAGCTGCAACCTGTACGCTTTTATCTGCTCTGCCTGAAGGGAATACCACGCTAAATGCCAACATCTCTGATATCCAGGGGCAGGCTGCTGAACCTGTAAGCGTTACCTTTATTGTTGACTCTATTAATCCCCTCATCGACATATCTCAGCCCGAAGATGGTTTTCATTCCAATCAGCCGTTGATGATGGTTGCGGGTACAGTAAGTGAGCCTTTGCAGAGCTTGAGTCTGGCTCTAGGCAACACTTTGGTTACTGCCACCGTCAATGCTGATCTTACATTTTCCCGGCAGATAGGCTTGTTGGAGGGAAATAATGAATTACGTGTAACGGCTGTTGATCGCGCGGGCAATAGCAGTATTCAGAACATTAATATTGTTCTGGATACCACATCACCTATTACACCCGAAACCACAAAAATTGCTGCTGGCTCACCCAACAATAGCGAAGTAACTGTCTTTGGTGAGAATGGAGCTGTTGAGGCTTTCAGTCGGGTAATGATCACTAATCAACGCACGGGCATTAGCGTGATTGTAATTGCAGATGCTCAAGGAGCATTTAGTGCCCTGATTGGTGCGGCAGAGAGCGACACTTTACATATTACTGCTAGGGATACTGTGGGAAATACCAGTGCCAGTGCTGCAATTTCAGTTACCAGTATTAATTTACCGCCAGATCCAAGCACAGTGGCACCGCCTCTTGCTACCTCAGGAATCACACCATTTTCAGATGCAGTAGCGTTCCTTTACAGTGGCAACAACCCTATTCAGACGGGCGTAGCACCTGACACTATTGATTCAGAACGAGTAGCGGTTATTCGTGGTCAAGTGTTGAATAAACAGGATCAACCTTTATCGGGCGTCAGGATAAGTATTAAGGGGCATCCAC
>JAGKXA010000552.1 GCA_021151615.1 Cellvibrionaceae bacterium
AGCTAGAGCTTTATCAATTTGCGCTCTAGGCGCTATAAATGAAGTTCCATCCTCTCTGGATGGTCCAAAATCATCCAGCACATCTTTTATCATAATTCTGGAAGCACCGCCCTCGAATTTACTCAAATGCGCAGCAATATATTCTGCTGGCAAATAATCACTTGGTGGTGGCCTTTGCCCTTTGGGTTTAGTCAAGACCTCATCATAAAGTCTATCTGCGTCCCAACCAGCTTTTAATGGAATCTTGTTTTTCGAAAGGAAATTCGCTAACTGCAGTCTAGAAACATTGGTAAACTCCAAATCCTTTTCAGTTTTATAAAAGTCCTCATCATCATTACTGAAATTTCTTCCATCTGACGTAGTTCGAGTAAACGTCATTGCTTTAGCAGCGTAACCTAATGCTCCAGCACCTAATGTTCCAATCACCCAACTAAAGCCGGATGACGCATTAGAAACGCTGTCATGCCATTCAATATCAAAATCTGGTGAGACAGATGGATCAGAGCCAAGAAACAATTTAGTTTCCGCATACTTATCACCTATCAGCACTGAGGCAACGCCGGTACCTAGCGCTTCCTTTAGTTCTTCAGGCTTATTCAAAAGCGAAGCAATCTCAGGATATTTTTTTGCTGTCTCTGCAACTTTAGCCAATCCCCACCGCAATGGAGCACCGTAAGGTGTTTCAAGTAACGCTTTAACTCCATCCTGAACCAGAGCATCCGCAGTATTAGCAGCCAATCCAATCGTCTCACCTACACCGTAGAGTGACTTTTGCATGACCGACCACTCATCAGTAGTCACCACCACCGTTTTTAATTGGCCTGGGGCAGGAGGTGGAACATTAGGATCGGGGTAATCTTTCGAAACTTGTGTTAACTCTTCTAAAGAGCCCTCTGTTTCTATCACAGCGGCGTTATAAGCTCCCATATCGTCAAAGAAAGAGGTCTGCGTCTTTAAATAATTAATTTTTGCATCAATTTCTTGAACTGAATATTTCCCCTGCTCAATTAGGCCTTTGCGGAACTCATTTATGGCGGCTTGTTTGCCGCATTCGCTAAGAGATGCTTCACCGCAACCAGCCATACCCATAGCAAGAATTGTTCGACCTACCCCCACGGTACGCATAATGCGCTGTTCCTGCGCCGCGCCTATAACGCCAGCGCCATTAGAAGCAGCGTTCACATCACCATGAGCAGCAAAAACAACTAAACC
>JAGKXA010000553.1 GCA_021151615.1 Cellvibrionaceae bacterium
TATCGCACTTTCCGCAGAAAATATTCCTCCACAAAATTTTAACGCGGCGACAGATACAATTCGACTCAACCAGGGGCAGACAATGCCTTTTGCGTTGCAATTCAGTGTAATTTTCCGTCCGCAGGAAACCGGTGAAAGCCAGGCACAATTTCAAGCAAAAAATACTTATACCTTCTCTACCCCCACCATTACACCACCAGGCCCCTGGTCACTTGAACATCAAATGCCGCAAACGGTGGTTGCCAATAGTCCCGGAGAATTGGTGGATTTTGCATTTCAATTAACACGGGGAACTGCTGCGGTAACAGAGAGCACGCTACTTTTTATCGCCACCAGAAATGGTTCGACCGAACCAGCATTTGAACTGAGTTATACACTGACTAGCACCTAACAGAAATTTTTATTTCAAAGGAGTATGTTATGAACATTATCAGCGTTACAAAATTTGGATCCAGTTTATCAGCTATCGCATTATTTTTTATGGCCACTACTATCACTCTAACAAGTGGGTGCGATGGTAGTTCAACAGGTTTTAATTCAGATTTTCATTTAATTGTTCCGCAAACACCTGCTGTAGCCGGGGACGCACATATTGATGGATTGAATACCGGCGGTGATTCCAAGTGGGATGATGCCTTCGACATACAACTCATAGATGGTGTGCCAATAGCAGATAATCATTTATGGGGTGTGGCGGATAACAATTATCTGTACTTGTATTTTGTAACAGCTGTAGATGACTTCAACAATTTTGATGCAGTGGCGATTGCCCTTTCGCCTACATCTGACCCGGCCCAAAAACATTTATTGGTCATTAAACCCTGCCAGAACACAGCACAGTGTGCAGGTACGGTAAATAATCTGCTCCCTAATATTACTTACTATACCGATCCAGACGGGGACAACACTTATAATTCTACCATTGCAGCCCATAACGTTATTGCAAAAGCATACGTGTCTGAATGTAGCGGTGGAATGCCTCCATGTACTGGCTCGGGTATATGGGCCGTTGAAGTGAGAATTCCCCGGGGAGCACCATTTAATCTACCTGCAACCGGTTTCTTTGGTTTGTATGCAGGTGTTCTGGATTACGATAGTTTTGCAGGTAATGTATTCCAATATACCTGGCCGTTTAATAATGCTGGCGGTACTACATTATTGTCCGGCACTATCTCCGCAGGTTCAACCAACGCGATTCCCTTGCAGACACAG
>JAGKXA010000213.1 GCA_021151615.1 Cellvibrionaceae bacterium
ATCCATAGGAGCAGCAATACCTTGTGTCACAGTAAAACTTTTCATGGCCGTCTCCTACAAATTAGTTGTTATAAAAAGTATTGAATGTACGTACATCAACAAAATGACCGGCAATTGCCGCTGCTGCTGCCATTGCGGGACTCACCAAGTGAGTACGACCGCCGTAACCCTGACGCCCTTCAAAGTTGCGGTTAGACGTAGAGGCGCAATGCTCACCTGCACCCAATTTGTCAGCATTCATCGCCAGGCACATAGAGCAGCCTGGCTCACGCCACTCCAATCCAGCTTCGATAAAAATTTTATCCAATCCTTCTGCTTCTGCTTGTGCTTTCACTGCACCAGAACCGGGAACAACTATCGCCTCTTTTACTGAAGCCGCTTTAGTGCGGCCTTTTACAACTTCAGCGGCAGCGCGAATATCTTCGATGCGCGAGTTGGTACAAGAACCAATAAATACGCGATCAACATGGATAGATGTGATGGGTTGATTGGCCTGCAACCCCATGTACTGCAACGCGCGAACCATGTCGTTGCGCTTGACCGGATCAGCTTCATTAGCCGGATCGGGCACCTTATCTTCAACCGACACTACCATCTCCGGCGATGTACCCCAGCTCACTTGCGGTTTGATTTCAGATCCATTGATTTCTACTACCGCATCAAAATGCGCACCCGCATCACTGACGTAGTTTTTCCAGTCGGCAACCGCTTTTTCCCACAGATCCCCTTTGGGGGCATAGGTGCGGCCCTTTACATAATCGATAGTGGTTTGATCAACAGCAACCATGCCCGCACGCGCGCCGGCCTCAATCGCCATATTACATACGGTCATACGGCCTTCCATGCTCATATCGCGAAATACCTGACCACCAAATTCCATCGCATAACCGGTACCGCCGGCAGTGCCAATTTTGGCGATGATGGCGAGCACAACGTCTTTCGGTGTAACACCAAGGCCAAGCTTGCCGTCCACCTTGATCAACATATTTTTCATTTTTTTAGCAACCAAACATTGGGTCGCCATCACATGCTCCACCTCACTGGTACCAATACCGTGAGCCAAGGCGCCCAAAGCACCGTTGGTTGCGGTATGCGAGTCACCACAAACGACGGTCATACCGGGCAAACAAGCGCCGGTCTCAGGGCCAACGACGTGCACAATCCCCTGGCGCTTATCATTAATTTTGAATTCGAGGATGCCGAACTCATCGCAGTTGTCATCAAGGGTTTTTACCTGGATCAATGACACCGGGTCCTGAATACCACTCACTCCATGGGCACGCTCTTTTTGTGTGGTCGGCACGTTGTGATCCGGCGTAGCAAGGATCGAATCTACACGCCAAGGCTTACGACCAGCCATACGCAGACCGTCAAACGCCTGGGGCGAAGTCACTTCGTGAACAATATGGCGGTCTATATAGATGAGAGCAGAACCGTCATCACTTTGGTGGACGAGGTGGGCATCCCACAATTTGTCATAAAGGGTCTTAGCCATGGTGATCTCCAATAAAGCCTTAAAAGCTCAACGCACAAGGTTGCAGCGAAACTATTTCTAAAAGGAATCAGGTAACAGGAATGACGCCATGCTACGCCCGCCAAACCCATAAAACAAATTTATCTTTTTTATATATTGCATTCCATTTTGGAATAGTCTAAATATTCTACGAATGGACACACAACACTTACAGGCGTTTGTCGCTATCGCTGAAAACGGGTCTTTTTCTGCCGCCGCCGAGCGGTTGCATTTGACACAACCAGCAATCAGCAAGCGCATTGCCCTGCTGGAGGAGCACTTAAAAGCACCTTTATTTGACCGGATCGGTCGGCAAGTGGCACTAACCCAGGCTGGTCAGGTCTTATTAAGCAAGGCCAAGTTAATCTTGGGTGAGGTGATAGCCGCACAGCGGGCTATTGCAGATTTGCAAGGTGACGTACAAGGCAAGTTAAGCATCGCAACCAGCCACCACGTGGGGCTGCACTACTTACCACCCTACTTGCGGGAATTTTCCACCCGTTACCCACAAGTGAAGCTGGACTTACATTTTTTAGATTCGGAGCAGGCATACCATGAAATCTTACAAGGCAGATTTGACCTCGCCATTATTACGCTCGCGCTTTCGCAAGACGCACGACTCCAAAGCCACACCCTCTGGCACGACCAACTTCACTTCGTCGTCGCGCCCTCTCACCCTCTCGCGCAATCAGGAAGCGCCGATGCCGCACAACCGCATCTTCGCTTGGCCGATTTAAGCAAACACCCGGCGATAATGCCGGATACCAGTACCTATACCACGCAACTCATCAAAAATTTGTTTGATGATGAGCGCTTGCCATTAGATATAGGCATGATCTCTAACCACCTCGACACTATCAAAATGCTACTCAGCATTAATCTTGGCTGGGGGGTATTGCCGCGCAAAATTATCGATGAGCAATTGCAAATCCTCAATGTTGATCACCCACCTATCATGCGCCCACTGGGCTGTATTCATCACAATCAACGTACTTTGAACAACGCCGCACGGGTTTTTTTAACGCTCCTACAAGGCGATGACATTTCTGCGAAACATTTGGCGGGCACCCTGTAAATTTTGCGGCACAATGGCTTAAGAACACGCAACTTAAAATCAACTGAAGTCACAGGAAGCTCTTATGCGACACACACCTTCTGTAAAAAAATTTACCTTCGCCACGCTGATGTTAGCCAGCTGCCAACATGCCGCCGCTGACACAGTTTTTGGTATTTACGCGGGCGCCGGCAGTTGGCAAAGCGAATATTCCGGTGAAGCGGGCGATCCGGCAGTTACCGCAAATGACCTGGGGATAAAAGACAATAACAACACATTTTATTACATTGCTATAGAGCACCCTGTGCCATTTTTACCCAACATTAAAGTGCAACAAAACGATATTACCAGTGCCCAAACCAGTACAATCGAAAAAAGCTTTAGCATTGGCGATATTACTTTTCCCGCCGGCAGCAATGTCAAAACAGATTTTGATTTAAGTTACACAGACGCAACACTCTATTACGAAGCGCTCGACAATTGGCTCAATCTGGATGTGGGCATAACACTGCGAAAATATTCCGGTTATTTAAAAGCAGAGTCCATGCAGCTCAGTGATGAAATTGATGTAGATATTGCAGTTCCGCTGATTTATGGAAAATTCCAGTTCGATTTGCCGCTCACCGGATTTTCAGCAGGATTTGAAGGGAACTACATTAGTTACGACGGCAACAACCTGACTGACTACAGTGCAAAAATTGGATATATGTTCGATTCAGCATTGGACCTGGGATTAGAAGTGGGCTACCGTGCGATGAAGATTGATATTAACGAAGACGATGTAACAACTAACCTGGATATTAAAGGCCCTTATGCTGCAGCCGTGTTTCATTTCTAAGCGCTATCGCTAACCACAGACAAAATCGGGCAGTTTTTTCTGCCCGATTTTGTTTAATTTACCAGCACCTGCTTTACTGGATTTACAAAGCACCCAGCTGTAGGTACATGTTGTAATCACCACGGGAACTAAAACCATAGCCGAGATACAAGGGCCCAAAGGGCGTTTCACCGCCAAGATAAATAACACCCGAATCCAGCCAATCATCCCCTACGGACATAGTGTAATTCGTTTCCAGCTTTGCAGCCTCCAAACCAAAACCCAAACGCAAATCACCATTCAACCCCAAGGGCATGCGGCCAATAATTTTTTCCGCACGTACATGTCCATAGAAGGCCTCATCACCCAATATTTGATTGCTGGCATAGCCCGACATTTTCAGGAAGCCACCCAGCATCACCGCATCATAAATGGGCAATTCACCTTTTAAGGAGGTGGCATATGCGGTACGAATACCCAATACATAATCACTTAATTTGTATGCTCCGCCAATGTCTGCCGATAACTTACTATAGTCTTCGTGGTGCGAGTCAAAGTAGCTGATATCGGCCCGCCAACCGTGAGATGGAAAGTAGAGCCGATTGCGTCGATCCAAATTTAGCTCATATAAAAACCCACCAAAACGCTCATCAACATCAGGTAGCGCAACAATACTCAAGTCAGATTCACCTTTCACGTGATAATCACGCCATCCGAAACGCGACTGCCCGTAACTGCCCAGATTTGACCCCAACACCAATTCCGTATAAGAGGTATCCAACTGGTATTCCGCAATGCGTTCATCGTCAACAAAAATCGTAATTTCTTCACGCTCACGAAAATAATTAGGTTCGATAAAAAAGTGATGCCGGGTATCCAAAGGCTGATAAAAATCCAATTCCAGCCGCGGCTTTCCGCCCAGGTCAACACTGGCAAATAACTCACCACCGTAAGTATTCATCCAGGTATTACGATAGGCGGTACGAAAATTAAAATTAGAGCCGTGGCGGTATTCGTTATCAATGGAAAAGCCGAAAATCAAGTAATCCGAGCTCCAGTTCTTTTCGCGTGCAGTGATTTCGAGAATATTTTTTAAATCTTCATTAATCACCCGGTAATCTACACTCTGATAAAAACCATCGCCGTAAGTACGAATCAAATCCTGTTCCAATACAACCCGGTTGAGTATTTCCCCGGGCTGCTGCTGTATTTGGCGAGCCACATAGTTGCGATGCACCCGCTGCATTGGAGCAATTCTAATTTCATCAACAACCAGATCCGTTTTAGGAACAACCTTGTTGCGCTTTTTCCACGCAACATAAGTATTTTTATCGACAGCCAGATCACGCAAAGCCACAAGCTGTTTTTCTGCTGCCGCGCGACCAATATCCGCTGCTTCATCATGACGAGCGAATTCAGATGCTTTGAGAGTGCCCAGGTCAGGGAAAATATAAATATCCCTGCCCGTCAAGCTAGCCAATGATCGTTCAACATTCTGTTTGGTTAAGATTCCAATCATTTGCGCGGTCACACTCAACAGCGAGCCAATATGCTCTGGTTCTCGTAGTGGTGACCCTACATTCACGGCAATAACGCGATCAGCTTTGCAAAGTTCTCGCCCCAATTCCACGGGCAAGTTATCCACTAACCCCCCATCAACCAGCTTTCTGCCTTGATATTCAACCGGCGCCATTAACCCAGGAACTGACATGCTGGCTCGCATCGCTTGGGTCAGACTGCCCTCACGAAACACCACTCGCTCACCAGTACCAATATCTGTCGCCACTATCGCCAATGGAATCGACAACTGTTCAATGGTGCGTTCACCAAGATTGGCGTCTACCAACTGATTGAAAAAAAGTTTGATTTTTTCACCAGCGACCACGCCTGCCTGCAGTTGCAGCCCGTTGTGGGTAACCCCCATCTCCGTACCCGGCAAATAGCGCTGGCTAACTTTTTTCCTGCGGTAACTCAATTGTGAGAAATCGGCGACGTCCAGAAAAATATCTGTCCAGTCTGCTTCCGACAGTTTCTTGCGCATAGTTTTTGGTGAAAGCCCGGCCGCATACGAGCCCGCCACCAACGCCCCCATACTGGTTCCCACTACACAATCAACCGGTATGCCAGCCCGACCACTACCCTGATAACCAATTCCCTAAACCTGACCATACGCAAGCAACCCACTCTCCAGTTATCATGTAATGCAACCATAACAATCGCGTAGTGAATTAACCAGCCCACTCCACAAAGATCAAAAAACAACCTATAAGCACGGTTTTTATCTAGGATTGCATCCTATTCATACGATGCAGATAGGATAATTATCCTTTTTTTAAATTAATTGGCAGGATAAACGCCATATATTTTCAATAAGAGCGCGTATTCTGTAGTTTTAGCCTCATAAACAGTAAAAAAACAGACTAATTATCTTTATTTATTGCCAATATTAAAAAAAACATCCCACTTTTTGATTTATTTTCGGTAGAATGCCCTCGATTTGATATTTTCAGGAAATTGCATCATGACCAGTACCCAAGTCGATGATCTCAATGTGGTCTCGCAAGAGCTGCTGATCTCTCCAGCAGAGCTCAAGAAAAAGATTCCTTTAACCGAAAAAGCACGCGAAGTCGTTACTCAAGGCCGCGAAGTAGTACGTAACATCCTGGATCGCAAAGACCATCGCATTTTTGTGGTGATTGGCCCCTGCTCTATCCACGATGTGGCCGCCGCCAAAGACTACGCCCAACGCCTGAAAAAGTTGGCAGACGAAGTCAGTGACACTATTTATGTCGTTATGCGCGTTTACTTTGAAAAACCGCGCACCACGGTAGGCTGGAAAGGTTTGATCAATGACCCTTACCTGGACGACTCCTTCAAAATCGAAGAGGGTCTGCATATTGGTCGCCAACTGTTGCTGGATATCGCCGAGATAGGATTGCCAGCAGCCACTGAAGCTCTGGACCCAATCTCACCGCAATACTTGCACGATCTGATCAGCTGGTCAGCGATTGGCGCGCGCACTACTGAATCGCAAACCCATCGCGAAATGGCGAGCGGATTGTCATCGGCGGTTGGTTTCAAAAATGGTACTGATGGCGGCTTGACGGTTGCTATTAATGCACTGCAATCGGTATCCAAACCCCATCGTTTTCTTGGAATCAATACTGAAGGTCAGGTATCCATTATTCATACCCGCGGCAATGGTTACGGCCATGTCGTATTGCGCGGTGGCAATGGCAAGCCTAACTATGATTCGGTGAGTGTTGCTGTTTGCGAGCAGGAGTTGGCCAAAGCTAAAGTGGTTCCCAACATTATGGTGGATTGTAGCCACGCCAACTCCAACAAAAACCATGAGTTGCAAACGCTGGTAATGGAGAACGTTGCCAACCAGATCATTGAGGGCAACAAATCTATTATTGGCTTGATGGTGGAAAGTAATATTGGAGCTGGCAACCAAAGTATCCCGACAAATTTGTGCGATTTGAAGTATGGGGTATCTGTCACTGACGCCTGTATCGACTGGGAAACCACTGAAAAAACCTTGCGCAACATGCGCAATACTATCAAGGAGGCGCTGGTTGCACGCGCCCAATCCTAGTGCAAACCTATGCGACAAGCCATTGATGCAAAAAAGAAAAGCGGCTAACAGGCCGCTTTTTTTATTACTTTTTGAGAGGTACATCGCGAAAAAGCTGTTAAATTGATCGACACTTTTATCTTTTTGCCTATGGTTTTTTCTCGGCTCGACTGTTAGATTTTCGCTTGTTAATGTTTGCAAACTCTGGAAAGCAGTTGCGGGACGCAATAACAATAAACCATCAGCCCTGCGGAGTACTTCATGCCTCACAGTCAAAATGCACAGCTTGATAGCTATCGAACGCCAGACTTGAGCACCAATCACAGCCTCAAGGGTTTTGATGTTGCAACTGCTGTAGCTCGCGGAGAGCTTCACCTAAGCCTGAGCACCATGCTGGGCTGCGATTACATCTTTGTCAGCCACAAAGGTTTACACGGGTTGCTACAGCCCAGACGCGCCGACAAGACCATTCGCGAATTGTTGGATTTGCTGGATACGTCTCCCCACCAAAGTATGGTGATCAGCGCAGATGAAACTGCCGATGGCAGAATAAACTTCACTCGCTATGACTATGTGTGGGAAAACCGCCAGGTCGCAAAGGTATCTATTACTCCTGTAACCCATAGCGACCAAATTGATTTTATGCAGATGATGTTTGATTGCAGCACTGCTTGCTAACCTGAAGTAACGAGAACCAAAAAAGTACCGCAATTGTTGCGGTATTTTATTTGGCAAAAAAATTAATCGGCAAACCATGTGGATATGAATTATGCGCTAATTTTAGCGCTATCACCCTATAAACCTGGCGAGCTGCATTATGTTTCTTTTATCCCGAATGGGTTGTTTCTTTCACCGATTTTCTATCTCCATTGCACTGGTGTTAGTTGCCGGGCTAATCAGCCTGCCCAGTATTGCTGCAGAAAAGAAAACAGTAATTACCAATATGAAATCCAATGTGCAAACTGATTACATGAACGGTTTGCTCAAGTTGGCGCTTTCCTATTCCAACAAAGAATATACCTACGCGACTACCCCTGAAGTTTATTCCCGCCCGCGTGTGATGGAGTCCGTTAAGTCCGGCAGTATTTCAGTCATGTGGGGTGGCACATCCGAAGAAATGGAGCAGGATTTTCTTCCTATCCGCATAGATGCCTATCGCGGCCTGATGAACCACCGTCTCTTTTTTATTCGCCAGGGTGACCAATCGCGCTTTGATCAGATCCAGACACTGGATGATTTGAAAAAAATCAAATTTGGTCAGGGCCGCAGTTGGCAAGACGCAGCCATATTGGAAGGCGCCGGCCTACAGGTAATCAAAGCCACCAAAAAGCCGAGTCTTTACCATATGCTAGACGGCGGTCGCTTTGATGCGTTTCCACGCGGAGCCAATGAAGTCTGGACAGAGCTTTCCGCTTTCCCTGATTTGAAACTGGCCGTAGAAAAAAACCTGGTACTCATCTACCCCTTACCCACCTATTTTTTTGTAAGCCCTAAAGACCCCGAATTAGCAAAAGACATAGAATTCGGCCTTGAGTCTGCGATCAAAGATGGGGCCTTTGATCGCTATTTTTACAACAGCCCGGAAGTGGAGGAGGCGCTAGGAAAAGCAGATCTCAAAAACCGCCGCGCGATTCGCATCTCAAATCCTTATCTCCCCAAAGCTACACCACTGGACAGGAAAGAACTTTGGCTGGATTTAATGGGAGAGGCAGCCAAATCGGATAGCGCTCCCCCGGTTGAAACAGCCATGGAGTAATCGGGGCGCAACTTTTTCATCAAATGTGAATCTTAACGGGATACCGGACGCCAATAGCCGTCACAAACAGCTGCTTGGTGCCTGCCTTTAGTGGCGAATTCCGCTATAGTAAGCAGTGTTTCGTCCAGCACTATCGACTGGAAGCGCCTGACCTATTGAGAAATCCCCTTATGCAAACTGCTGTTGTTAGACCGTTTAAGCTCACGCTGTTTAGTCTCCTGCTCAGTCTGTCATCGCTGAGTCTCGCCGACAACATAGAGATATTGAAACCGAACGACGAGCAAAGTAAAGCCGCCATTGACCTGGTACAAAAGCTGGACAGTGAACACTACCGGGATCAGGAATTTAACGATGCCTTGTCCTCTCGCTATTTTGATGAATACCTGAAATCACTGGATAGCGCACGCAACTTCTTCTTGCAAAGCGATATCAATGAATTTGAAAAGTTTCGCAAGACTTTTGACGATGACTACAAAAAAGGCAAGCTTGAAAACAGTTTTGCCATTTACAACCGTTTTAATGAACGCATGATCCAGCGACTCGAAAAAGTTGTTAAAGATCTCGAAGATCCTAAAACGACCTTTAACTTTGACACAGAAGAAAGTATTCAACTGGATCGGGAAAAAGCCAACTGGCCGGCCAATCAAGTTGAAGCTGACGCACTCTGGCATCAATACCTGAAATCAAACTTATTAAACTCCATCTTGTCCGGAAAAAAACTGGACGAAAGTAAAACGACATTGCGCAAACGTTATGCGAACCAACTGCGCCGATTGAAACAGCAAACATCAGAGGAAGCGTTTAGTGTGATGATGAATTCACTCACCATGCTCTACGATCCACACACCAATTATCTGTCGCCGGAAAATGCCGAAAACTTTGACATTAGTATGTCATTGGAACTGCAGGGAATTGGCGCTGTACTGCAAAGCGATGAAGATTACACCAAGGTTAGCAGTCTGGTTGTTGGTGGCCCAGCCCAAAAGCAAGGCCAACTAAAACCCAATGACAAAATCATATCTATCGCTCAAGGCGCAGACGGGGAATTTGTTGACGTAGTCGGCTGGCGTCTGGATGAAGTCGTGAAATTAATTCGCGGCCCAAAAGGTACCTTGGTGCGCCTGGAGGTTATTCCATCGGATCCAACTGCTACTGTTAATAAAACGATAACCATCAAACGTGAAACCGTGAAATTGGAAGATCAGGCCGCTAAAAAAGCCGTGTTTGAAGTCAAAGATGGTGAGAAAACTTATAAGCTGGGTGTAATTGATATCCCCACCTTTTACATGAACTTCGAAGCCTATCAAAAAGGTGACCCTAACTATAAAAGCACGACGCGCGATGTGCTCAACTTGCTCAATGAATTAAACAAAGAAAAAGTCGATGGTGTCATTATCGATTTGCGCGATAATGGCGGCGGTTCCTTACCGGAAGCAGCAATGCTGACGGATCTGTTTGTAGATCCAGGTCCCGTTGTACAAATTCGCCAAAGCGATGACACAATTTCACGTAACTATCGCGCTTATCAACCAGCAGCGTATCGTGCACCCATTGCGGTGTTGATTAATCGCCTCAGCGCTTCCGCATCTGAAATTTTTGCTGGCGCCATTCAGGATTACGGCCGCGGGATTGTGATTGGCTCCACTACCTTCGGCAAAGGTTCTGTGCAAAACCTGGTGGATTTGAAACATGGCCGTCTGAAGATTACCGAAGCCAAGTTCTACCGTATTTCAGGTGATAGTACCCAGCATCGCGGGGTGATTCCCGATGTGCAATTACCCAGCTTGCTTGACCCCAGTCAAATCGGTGAAAGCAGCTACGACAATGCATTGCCATGGGATCGTATTCACCCTGCCCCGCATCAAAACTACTACGCTATCAGCAAATATTTGCCCAAAATTGAAACTGAACATCAAGAACGCATGGCTAAGGATCCGGAATTTATTTTCCTGAACAAGCAAAGCGAAATGTTTAAGGAAGCGGCAGATAAGAAAGTGGTTTCCCTGCGTTTGGCCACTCGGCAAGAAGAGCAGAAAAACATGGAAAAACGTGCATTGGACAATGAGAATCAGCGCCGTATTGCGAAAGGTGAAAAGCCTTATGCAGATTATGCAGCACTCAAGGCAGCTAACGGTGGCGATGAAGATGAAGACGCTCCACCCAAAGAAGCAGATAAAGAAATCAAACCAAAAGAAGATCCTTACCTGATGGAGGCTGGCCATATACTGGCAGATTTTATCGAGCAAATTAAGCAGCCGGACTCCAAAGTCGCCCAGCAATAATCTCACTTATTTTGCTTTAACCAAAACACCCGAACAGCAATGCTCGGGTGTTTTTTTACAGAAAAAGGCCCAACCATGATCGCAGTTTCTTTTAACGTAAACAGTGTCCGCACTCGCATGCACCAACTGGAAGAAGTTGTTGAAAAACATCGCCCGGATTTTATTGGCTTGCAAGAAACCAAAGTGAACGACCCCGACTTCCCGGTGGAAACGATTAAAGCACTGGGTTATGAAGTTGAGTATTTCGGACAGAAAACCCACTACGGTGTCGCGCTCTTATCTCGCTATCCATTCAAAAAGGTAATTAAAGGCTTTCCTGGTGATGCAGAAGATGCGCAACGTCGTTTTATAGGCGGCGTTTTCGATACTCCATTGGGCGAGATCACAGTCTTAAATGGATATTTTCCCCAGGGTGAAAGCCGGGATCACGCAGTAAAATTTCCTGCAAAGCGCAAATTCTACGCAGATCTTAATAGCTATTTAAAAAGTGAACAAACGCCAGAAAAACAAATTATTGTGATGGGCGATATGAATATTTCCCACCAGGATATCGACATTGGTATCGGTGACGAAAACCGCAAACGCTGGTTGCGCACTGGCAAATGCAGCTTCTTGCCGGAAGAGCGCGAATGGTTAAATGATTTATTAGCCTGGGGCTTAAAAGACAGCTTCCGCGAAAAAAATCCGGAAGTCAGCGATCTGTTTAGTTGGTTTGATTATCGCAGCGGCGGCTTTGAAGACACACCTAAACGCGGCCTGCGTATTGATTTGATTTTAATGACGCAAAGTTTATTGGATAAATGCGTTGATACCGGTATTGATTACGAGATTCGCGCTATGGACAAACCTTCAGATCACTGCCCCATTTGGGTTGACTTGAAAGCCTAAGCTAAAAAAACCAAAAAAATCGGCCCTCAGGCCGATTTTTTTCAACATTTTTATAACGAATAACCACACATTTTTGGCAAGTTTTCTTTTAACACTTCCGCCAAACGGCGCGTTCCTGGTCCGGCAAATTCGTTGTCTGCAAAAGTGAGGTAAGTAGGCACCTCACGCACTGCACCTACCTCTACCGGTAAATATTTCAAGCGCCCCGCCAGGATATCCTCATGGGTGTAAGCATCCGGTAGCCAGGCGTAGCCAAGCCCCATACGAATCGCATCCAAGGATGTTTTAATATGGCTGACGGTCCACCGCTGATCCGCTTCCTGCCAACCTTCTGTACGGCGGCGATATTGCCCTGAGTCGCGCACAATAATCTGGCGGTGTTGACGCATATCCTCATAATTAATCGCTCGCCCCAAGTGTTGCAGCGGATGATCCGGGCTGGAAACACCGTGCATAGTTACGGTCACCAATTTCTCGCCCATAAAACCGGTAGGAACACGGCCACCGATCGCCAAATCGACCTGGCGTTGTAATAACGCATCCTCAGTGCCGCTCAGAACCGATTCAAAAATTTCTACGCGGGTATCGGGAAAATCCCTGGCAAAAATCTCCAGGCATTGCAGCACGCGAATGGGGGGAATAATCAAATCGGCAGCGATTTTTATCAGCGGCTCCACCTTGATTGACAGGCAACCGGCAGACTTTTCCAGTCGCTCCGCTTGCTCCAGTAATTGGCGACCGCCCCAGGACCAGAATCTGGCATATCCACCCTCATTTTTGGTGATCAATTCAATTATTAGATCATATACCGCTAAATATCCGTATTTATCATTCATTCGTCAAATCATTTAATGAGCACATGGCAATCACGCCACCCAACCAAGAGGATTTGATCATGGCTAAGCTTTTACAAATCAATAGCAGTCTGTTCGGCGACAACGGTAACTCCACCACTCTGGCCAACGAGTTTGTACAGCGTTGGAAAGCAGTAAACCCAACCGGGGAAGTTACGGTGCGCGACTTCGCTAAAGAAGAAGTTCCACATCTGGATGCAGCACGCGTGCAAGCCTTGTTTAGCCCAGCTGAAGGTCGCACTGCCGAGCAACAAGCGGTCCTGGATTACTCGGACAAGATCATCGCGGAAATCCAGGAGGCCGATGCGATTGTGATTGGTGTTCCACTGTATAACTTTGGTGTACCTTCAACACTCAAAGCCTATTTCGACCACATAGCTCGCGCCGGTGTCACGTTTAAGTACACTGAAACTGGCCCGGTAGGTTTGTTGAACGATAAACCTGTGTATGTAATTGCAACCCGCGGTGGTGTGCATAAGGGGCAACCTAGCGATACCCAAAGCCAGTTCCTGAAAAACTTTTTAGGCTTTGTAGGCTTGAACGATGTGCATATCATTTATGCCGAAGGTTTGAATATGGGGCAAAAAGATCAGGCTTTTGCCGCAGCAAAAACTGAAATTGCCCAGGAAATTGCAGCTTAAGCAGCCGCAATTTCCACAGCGAATGCGAAATAGGCACGCACAAAAAACGCAACGATTTTTGGAGAAAATTTATGCAACGCCAGCTACAGCAAATCGTACAAGGCCGCGAGACCAGCGACGGTGCTGGTGTTCGCATCAAGCGCACCCTGGGTCAAAATCCTTATTCACGTTTTGATCCGTTTTTAATGCTCGATGAATTTGGCAGCAGCAGCGCCGATGATTACATCGCCGGCTTTCCTGCCCACCCCCATCGCGGTTTTGAAACAGTGACTTATATGTTGCAAGGTCATATGTTGCATGAGGATCATATGGGCAACAAAGGCCACTTGCGCGATGGCGATGTGCAGTGGATGACCGCAGGGCGCGGAATTATTCACTCGGAAATGCCGCAACAGGAACACGGATTAATGCGCGGTTTTCAATTGTGGCTGAATTTGCCCGCCGCCGAGAAAATGAAACCAGCTCATTACCGCGATATTCCATCAGCAGACATTCCGGTGGCCGATTTACCCAACGGCGGCTGCATCAAAGTGATTGCCAACACGGCGTTTGTGGGTGGAAAAGTTGTTAGCGGCCCCATACAGGGCCTAACTACTGAGGCCATTTATTGGGATGTGCATTTACCCGCTGGCAACGAGTTCCACCATGCAATACCGGAGGATCACAACACCTTTTTGTATGTATATGAAGGCGATATTTTAATCGGTGAAGATAAACGCAAACTCGCCAAAGGTAATACCGGCTTGCTCAGTAAAGGCGATCAATTGAGTGTGCAGGCATTAGACACTGAAGCACGTTTTTTAGTGATCTCGGGTAAACCTATAAAAGAACCGATTGTGCAATACGGGCCTTTTGTGATGAATAGCACCGAGGAAATTGAACAAGCGATTCAGGATTATCGCGATGGTACTTTAGCCGAATAAACAGTAATTCGTAGGGGCGCAATTGATTGCGCCCTTTTTGTTTTGGAGTTGATTTTTTGGATATTTTTGTAATTGTGGATAATTGTTGGGCGCAATAAATTGCGCCCCTAGGGGGTTAGCCATTTTTGCATAGCATCTTGCCAAGCATGAAAACGATTATTTAAATCTGGATTCTCTGCAGGTTGGAAAATTTCCTGATGAAACTCAGGCTGCCAATTGGGCGATAAGCCCGTCGCCATACACGCCGCTCCTTGCAAAGTAGCATCAGCATTGTCACTGCGAAAAACCTCTAACCCGCTGATATCCGCAAGCTTCTGGCAGATTGTATTGGACTTACTAAACCCGCCACTGATACGAACAACACGAAGCTCACCCGACTTTTTTATTAGCTCGATATTTACGGCAATCTGAAAAATTACCGATTCAATCCAGGCCAGGATTTTTTCCTGTGCCGACAAGCCATCTGCAAATCGCGAGTGCAAATCCGTTCGCCAGTAAGGCGCACTTAATCCGCCTATTGCATTTAAAAAATATACCTCTCGCTGGGGATTTAGCTGTAGGGCGACTTCAATCTGCTCAGGTGTGATTGCCAGATTTGTTTGTTCCTGAATAAAAGTCATTGCAGAAGCACCACCATTAACGGTTGCTTCCCAGGCATACCAAGGCTTATCAGCCAACTCATTTAAGTAACAGGGCGATGATGCATTGATATTTTCAGTTTCAGGGTAAGTGTGTTGCGGAATCCAAAGCGGGCTAACTAACAATCCATCGGGCGCTTGCAAAATATTACTGATGCGTTGGATAAATGCACCTGTACCCATATTCACATAACAAGTCGAGGCATCCGGCATGCCCGTTGCGAATAGTGAGGCGCCTTGATCGCGTGCGCTGGCAGAAAACGGAATTAAATGGTCACCTAATTTCAAATTGCCAAAATGGCTATTGTGGAATCGGCACTGCGGCAAAACGGATTGAGGAATTTGAAATAATCCAAGCAAGCGCTCATCCCACTCGTTGCGATGTAAATTCCACAATAAGGTTCTCTGTGCATGGCCGGGATCGACATGATTCTTCTGATCGAGTAAATGCCAGAAAATAAAACTGACTATGGGCCCTATCGCCAGCGAATGTTGATCCAGCGCTTGTTTAACGCGGTCGCAATTATCCAGACACCAACGAATTTTGCTGGCGCCATAATGCGGCGACATGCGCAAGCCGGTAATCTGTTGCGCTTGCTGGTGTGTTAGCGGGATTTGTCTCAGGTAGGGCTCTCCGCGAATATCTTGCCAGCTTAATACCGGTGTCAGTGACTCACCGGTTGTTGAATCCCAACATAAAAGTGATGAGCCCTGCCCTGCAAAACTCGCTGCTTTAATAGTGTTGACGCTATCACCCAACTGATTGAGAACCTTATCCAGGCATTGACGAATACCCGACAAAATTTCATTGCCATCTTGTTCAATATGCGGATAGGGAGAATTTTCAGGCTGGTAATGGCTGGTCGCACAAGGCGCTGAGAATTGGCAAATTAATTCACCGGATTCGGAGTACACCCCCACACGGGAGCTTTGCCCACCCTGATCTATGGCGAGGTAGAGATTTTCTTTCATGGCACTTGCTCGTAAAACGATAAAGCAAGTTTAGTAAGTAAATGCAGGAGAGGTAAGGTGAAGAATAGTATTCAATTTAAAACACGCCGTGAATACCCTTCGGGGCCTGCCCGCAATAAATTGCGGTCGTTCCGTGTGCGCAAAACATGTTTTGCTATTTGCCCACTACACCCCTGTAGGCTCGAATCGGCATCCATGCCTCATACGGTTTTAAATCAAATACTATTCTCCACCTGCGAGATTATGCCAACTTCAATTATTCAACCGGCTTGGGATTAGGAATAAAAGTCCCGTAAGGGAATTGCGCGATTTTATCGCTGCCGCCTTTGATTTCGGTGATTTTTACCGGGCCTTCTTTTTCCACTTCATCAATACGCACAATCGAATGCATCGGAATATAGGAACGCTTAACGCCGGCAAATTCACTTTTAAGTTTCTCTTCGGCCGGATCAATCAACACCTGGGTGCGCTCGCCGAACACAAACTCTTCAATCTCGATAAAACCATACATCTCACTTTGGTAAATCGCGGAGCAAAAGACTTCATAAACCTGGCCCTGGTTCAGGAATATCACTTTATAAACGGGTTTGGCAGCCATAACTCTCTCTTGGAAACTTCTCAAAAATACACGCGGGACTGGAACAGGCGAGCCCGGCAAAGGGCGCGCAGGATACCACAAGTTTTCCCTATTCTCGCCCCGCGTGGCTGATTTTCATACACCCCAGTTAGTCGATTGCGTTATTAGCCCGTTAGTCAGCAGCAACATTCACTGGCGCGCCGCCCGGTTGGGGTTTACGCAAGAGCAACAACAATGGCAAGGCCGCGATAGTCACCCACATCATCAGTTGGAAGTCCTGCAGATAGGCGAGAGTCGCCGCCTGGCGTTGCACTTCGTTATTGATAGCAACCAGGCCAGAGGTAGTCGCTATATCCCAATGGCCAGATTCACCGACTTTCGCCAGCGCCTGATTGTAAGGGGTAATGTAATCCGCAAAGGCCGCGTGGTTGCGCTGGATATTTTGCTGCAACTCCGCCATCACTACCGATATACCGATACTGCTGCCGATATTGCGGGTCAGGCTAAACAGGGCGGTGCCCTCGTTGCGGAAACGCCCCTCCAGACTGGCAAACGCGATTGCCGACAAGGGCACGAAGATAAAGCCCAGGCCAACGCCCTGGATCACGCTGGTGCGTACAATATCCCAACTGGAGATATTGGTATTGAACAGGGTCATTTCCCAGAGCGAGATCACCGTGAGGACTAAACCAAAACCCACCTGCAGGCGCGGATCAATTTTACCGGCGACCCTGCCCACAATCATCATGGAGAACATCACCCCCATACCGCGCGGCGCCATCACCAAACCCACATCCACCACCGGATAACCCAGCAAGTTTTGCAGGAATGGCGGCAAGAGCGCCATGGTGGCGAGCAGGATAATTCCCACCACAAACATAAAAATCAGGCCGATGGAAAAGTTACGATCCCTAAAAATCGCCGGTTCGATAAACGGTTGCCTGTAAGTGAAGATATGACTGATAAACCAGTAAAAACCCATCCCCATCAAAATACATTCAATAATGATCTCCGGGCTGTTAAACCAGTTCTGGCTTTCGCCCCGGTCGAGCATCATTTGCAGGGCGCCAATCCCCAAACCCAGGAAGGCAAAGCCGAGCAAATCGAAATGGCGCCTGGCGTTAATCGCGGTTTCCTTGACTGCCGCCATTACCCCCAAAAATGCCAGAGCCCCAAGGGGTACATTGATATAAAACACCCAACGCCAGCTGTAATGCTCAGTAAGCAAACCACCCAGGGTCGGCCCGAGGATTGGCCCAAGTACAACGCCCATACCCCAGACCGCCATGGCTTGGCTGTGTTTTTCTTTGGGGTAGGTATCCAGCAGAATCGATTGCGACAAAGGCACCAACGCAGCACCAAAAATTCCCTGCAATAAGCGGAAAATAACCACTTGCGGCAAGTTCTGCGCTGCACCGCACAACATCGAGGTAATGGTAAAGCCGGCAATCGACCAGAGCATCAACCGCTTGCGGCCAAAACGGTCTGATAAAAAACCGGTGAGCGGCAGGAAAATCGCCGCCGCGACTATATAGGACGTCAGCACCCAGGAAATCTGATCCTGGGTGGCCGACATACTGCCCTGCATATGGGGCAATGCGACATTGGCGATGGTGGTATCCAGCGCCTGAATGATGGTCGCCAACATTACCGAGGCGGTAATCAAACCGCGCTTGCCAGCGGATAGGCTTGACGCTGGCACTTCGGGTAAAGCATCACTCGCTACCTGGGCCACAACAGCTCTCCCATGCGAAAAATTGGGGGCAAAAATATTAGATAGATATTCCGAGCAACGACCGCTTGTGGCCAGTATCAATCTCAATACCGGTACTCAAACCCGCTTGCAAACGCGGCGCATCCTGATTGGCTTTGATACTGATACGCACCGGCACCCGCTGGGCAATCTTCACCCAGTTGCCGGTGGCATTCTGCGCCGGGATTACCGAGAACTCAGCACCAGTTGCCGGGCTAATACTTTGCACCTCCCCCTCCCAGACCACACCGGGATAGGTATCCACCTTGACACTTACCGGTTGCCCGACCCGCACATGGGTTAAGTCAGTTTCAATAAAATTGGCTTCTACCCAAAGGTTATCGCTCGCTACCAATGACATGGCTGCACTGCCCAGTGCCAAAAACTCGCCCGCCTCAGGCGGTTTGGTCACTATGCCGTCTTTGGGCGCGGTGATGCTGGTGTACTCCAGGTTCAACTGCGCCTGTTCTACTTCTGCCTTAGCGGCCAGATAACTGGGGTGTTGTTCAATAGGTAAACCTGCATCACCACCCAGGGACTCCGCAATCCGCGTTAAATCCTGCTCAATGGTGATCACCTGCTGGTCGTTTATCCGGCGAGTGTGGCTCATTTCGTCGTAAGTCGCTTTTGCCACCAGCTTACGCTCTGCCAGATTGGCCTGGCGCTGTTGCTCTTTCACGGCGTAGTCGCGATTGGCCATGGCCAATTGCAGTTCAGATTGCTTCTCGCGGTAACTCGCATGTAAAGCCGCCAGAGTAGTGCGCACCTCACCCAGCTTTGCGTTTGCCTTTGCTAATGCAACCTCATAGGGTTTGGGATCCAACACCAACAACAATTGGCCTGCTTTTACATGATCATTTTCCGCCACCAGACGCTGCACTACTGCCCCGGCAATACGCGGGCGAATATTAATGACATCGGCTTTGGTATAGGCATTTTCCGTCGTCGCATAACGACCACCGGAGAGATAAATCACTAACCCGACGATACCCAGCAACACAGGTATAACAACCAATAATAAAAAGCGGCGTGACTTCAATGCTTCAGTCATTTTTCACTTACCTCGGATACCACTTTGGACTCGGAAATGTTTTTGCTCAGCGCGGTAAGGTTTTCACGCACCCGATTCAAGCCCGCAAATAGGGCCTGCTGTTGCTCGGGCGTTAAACCGGCAAGCGCTTGCTGCTGGAACTCAGCCGACGCGGCGGTAATCATCTTCAGGATGGGCACAGCCGCTGGCGTTAAATAAAGTTGGAAAGCGCGGCGGTCTTTGGGATCAGGGCGACGCTCGATCCAGCCGTTTTCGGCTAATTGATCCAGCAAACGCGCCAGGCTGATGGGTTGGATATCCATAAAGTCAGCCAAATCTACCTGCCGAATTCCCTGCCAGCGGCGCACACCCAATAGCGCTTTCGCTTGAGACAAGGTGAGTTGGTACTGCTCAAAATAGTGAGAGGCGATACGACGGGTCAGGCGCACATTATCCGCTAGCAAAAAACCCAGGCTTTCGCTTTCGGGAACCAGCGGGCCAATATCATCAAGGTCGTAGGAACTCATAAACCATCCTCATAACAAGTTAAATATATAATATACATAG
>JAGKXA010000554.1 GCA_021151615.1 Cellvibrionaceae bacterium
GTGGCAAAGTTTCTACGCTAGAAAAGAGTTTTTGCGCTGATGCAGGAATTTCTGCGGTGAAATAAATGTCTCTTCGTTGAATGTGTTGAAGGATTTAAATATATGTTGCGCGAAAGCGGCTTTACACTAATAGAAATGATGGTTGTAGTTGCGATTATCGCGGTATTGGCGCTGCTCGCATTACCATCGCCCGATCCTGCAATTGCTAGAAAGCAGGTCACAGAATCTATGGAATTGATTGAGGATTATAAAAAATTGGTCGCTTTTTATCACCAAAGCACACAGGTTTTTTTAAAGGATAATAAAGAGGCGGGCATTCCAGCACCGGATAAATTATTAGGGAATTATGTAGATCGAATTGATTTGGTTGATGGTGCATTTCATCTCCATTTTGGCAACAAGGCTCATCCAGAAATAAAAAATAAAACACTCACTATACAAGCGATTGCTGTAAAGGGTTCCCCCCAAAGCCCTATATCCTGGATTTGCGGTAAAGCCGCTGTGCCTAATGGAATGGAGGCTGCCGGTGAGAACCGGACTGATCTTGAACTTAAAAACCTCCCGTTACATTGTCGAATTTAAGGTTTGCCCCTGATGAGTTTCCCAAAAGTTATTTTGGTTGTAGTGGTTGCATTAATTGTTTTTAAATGGGATGTGATTCGTAGCGAATTAAGCCCTCCACCAGATTTTTCTGCGCAACACCCGGAAGGCGTTGTACTTTATGCAACTGAATGGTGCGGTTACTGCAAAAAGACGCGCGAATTTTTCCAACAAAACAACATTGCCTATGTTGAATATGATATTGAAAAGTCAGCGGAAGGTCGCGCTCAATATGACCAGTTACACGGCAGCGGAATTCCATTGGTCATGATCCGTGGTCAGGTGTTGCGCGGGTATGATCCCGATGCCCTGAAAGAGGCATTGCGTATTCAATAAATTAACTGCAGCAAATTAACAGGCATAAGTTAACAGCAACAAACTAACGGAAATGATGTAATGATCCAGTTACAAAAAAATGATACCGGTATTTATCGTCAGCGTATTCGTATTGATGGCCACGAAATCGCTGCGGATGTTAAAGCAGATGTGGGTGGCGAAGATACCGCGCCTGATCCGCATGGATTACTGGATTCTTCTCTCGCTGCCTGTACGGCAATCACACTCACTATGTTTGCCAAACGTCGCGGCATGCCGCTTGACTCCATCAATAT
>JAGKXA010000555.1 GCA_021151615.1 Cellvibrionaceae bacterium
AATCGGCTTATACAATGCGCCATTGACCTGACCTATCAGGCATCTCGACAATAGGTGCCTATAACAATCAATCGAAGCAATCAATCAAAACAAGTAGTCGAACAATCAACCAACAACAATTAAACCAAAGCAAGCCTCCAAGGAGATTGCAGTGCCAAACACCCATATTCCCGGCAGTCAGACCAATATAAGTTCACCCAATCTCCCGGCAGATGTCATCAAAGCGCTTTCCATCGATAACCTGATTTTTGGTCTGGATAACGACGAACTGAAAATCCTGCTTGTGAAGCAAACCGACCCATTACACCAGGGTAAATGGGCCTTGCCCGGCGGCTGGATTCGCTACGACGAAAATCTGCGCGATGCAGCCTATCGCCTTCTGGAAGAATTGACCGGCGTGCGCGAACTTTACCTGGAGCAATTGAAAACCTTTGGCCGGGTAGATCGCTTCCCCAACGAACGCGTGGTGACCATCGCCTATTACGCATTGGTAAGTGCAGATAAATTTTCACTGGTTGCCGGCCAAAGCGCAGCCGATGTGAATTGGCAGAGCGTAAACAAGCTGCCGGAACTGGTGTATGACCACGCGGAAATTGTGGCCCACGGATTAAAGGTGTTGCGCCATCAGGTCTGCCATCAACCCATTGGCTTTAACCTGTTGCCGGAGAAATTCACCCTGTTGCAATTGCAGGCGCTATACGAAGCCATCCTTAATACCAAACTGGATAAACCCAACTTCCGCCGCAAGATCATGAAAATGAACCTGCTCACGCCCTGCAATGAAAAACAACAGGGTGTTCCGCACCGCGCCGCCAGCCTCTATCGCTTTGATGCAGAGGCCTACAAACACCTGAGCGAATCAGGCTTTGCATTTGAAATCTGATTTATGGGCGAATTAACATTTGTTTGATGCGCGCCATATAGTCAGCAAAACCATATTGATTTAGTATCTCCTCCCACTGCGGATCGCCAGTTCACAAGACTGGCGATTCCATTTTCAGACCACCCCTCCGCGCACACTGCCCGCAACCCGGCTTCTGTGTTAAGGTCGCGCCGTCGAACCAGCGGCAATAAAAGCCAGCCGAAGGGCGGGCACATAAAGATAATTTAAATAACAGGTATAACCATGAACGAGACTTCCAGCTCCACCCAGGCAAATATGGGGTTTGTAATCCTTATTAGCCTGATCGCCACCATTGGTGGATT
>JAGKXA010000556.1 GCA_021151615.1 Cellvibrionaceae bacterium
GTTTTTTCACGCGCGATAATTTTCCAGTATTCACATTGGCTTTATAAACGGTTTGATGCTGCGGTACTTCACGATCTACGCTGATCAACACATGGTCCGGATCATCGGGCGTCATACTGATGATATTGTCCTGGAATTGGCTGACCCAACCGTCGGCACTGTCATCGGGCTTTACCAGGGTAATCATCTTGGAGGGTTTTTTGGCATCGACTGCCAAGAGTCGGGTCTGCATATATTTCACGCCATTAAACATGCGGCTATCAAAGCGCAGGCTCATTAACAGGCGATCATTATTGCCCCAGGTAACCCAGTTAAATTTAAATTCCTTGTTATCGGTCTTCACCGGATAAAACACTTTTTCGGTGCCTAGCTCGAGCACCATCACCACGGTATTGCCATCTACATTTTTTAATGCCAGCAGGTGGGTGCCATCGGGTGAGAGTTGTATATCTTCAATCAAGGCATCTTTGTAAAACACATCCAGCGGTAGTGGTGTGTGTGTTTTGGTTGCCTCTGCGGCGAGTGTCGAGGGGGTGAGTGAGCAGATAACCAGCGCAAATGTGCCGGCTAACGCGCGGACAAGTGGGTACATAGTGGAGTCCTTAAAAAAGTTGCAGCCTTGCAGGTTCACTCCTTGATCGTCTGGCTCCTTTCGACGATTGCTTTATCAGTGGCAATCCGCCCTATCGGTCTCCGTAACTCAAGCGATGTAAAACTGCGCTGGGGGGCAGTATTCCCAAGCGGTGTGCAGGCGTCAATCAACAAGTTTGCAGATCGTAAAATTAAGTTTCATTTAATCCAGCCTCCTTATTCTGAACGGGTTGAAATCGCTAACGCGAGTTTGTAACTACCCCTATTTACCCCGAATGAGGAGCTTTACCATGAAACTGATTACCTTGCTGGCTGCTGGCTTAACTCTGATGAGCACCGCTGTTTTGGCGCGCGACCTGGGCCCGGATGAAGCGCTGAAACTGCGCGATTCTGGTAGCATTAAATCCTTTGAGGTATTGAATGATCTCGCCCTGGCGCAACACCCCAAAGGCGTTATTCGCGAAACCGAGTTGGAAAACGAATGGGGCCGCTATGTTTATCAGCTGGAGCTGGTGGATGCCCAGGGTCTGGAGTGGGATATAGAGCTGGATGCCGCCACCGGTGAAATTCTGAAAAACCATCAAGACGATTAATAAAGCGGAACTGTTATGAAT
>JAGKXA010000557.1 GCA_021151615.1 Cellvibrionaceae bacterium
TGGGGTCGAGCGACGGGGTGGTTAGGTAGTCGTCACTGTAAATTACATCAAGCGTACTAACCAGTTTCAGGCCGTTGCTGAAGTTGATGGTGTAATCAATACCGGTATTGCCTTGCAGCTCCGGGGTGAACTCTCTGCGTTTTCCTGTGGCGTCACAAATATTGTCACTGTTCGGATCTTCTTGTCCGAAATAACATTGTGAATTCTGAAAGTCTGTATATTCAAAGTCGATAAAAGCAAAACCGCCACGCAATAATATTGACTCTGAAACCGCCCAGCGGCCATCTACTTCTAGCCCCTGTACGGTCGCTTCACCTGCGTTAGTCACATTAAAGCTTACGCCACCGTCGAATTGGCTGGTTTGCATATCACTGAATTCGGAGCGAAATAACGCAACATTAAGTTCTGCTGCTCCATCGACTAAAACAAATTTTCCGCCGATTTCGTAATTAATAACTTCTTCATCTTCAAACTCGAAGGTTCCCTGAATAGGTTTGACTGTAACAGTGGGTGGAACTGTCGAATCATTTCTCGAGACATTAAATGCATTATTCACTGTTGGATCGGGGTGGGAGTTGGCACGAACATCAAAGCCTCCTGACTTGAAGCCAGTAGTAAAGCTCGCATAAAGCATGTCGGTGCCATTGATATCCAATTGAGCGGTAACTAGCGGAGTAAACGACGATTCATCGCGTTCACCATGAATTGGGTCATAAGGCTCAACATTGAATATCCCCCAAAGCCCGTTGTAAGGAGTCGTTGGCGTGCCTATTGGCAATATGGTGCCTGAGGGGGCGGCATGGTACTGGTGGCGATCAGCTTCCTTCTTTTCAGTGGTGTAGCGAGCGCCGAGTATGGTTCTGAATGAATCAGTGATGTTCCAGGTTGCTTGGCCAAAGGCTGCGTAAAGGCTGGTGTCCTGCTCGAAATCGCGTTGCGTTGATGCGCCACGCAGTAGGTTGGCAGTTGCTGCTCCTAGCTGCCTTGTGAGTGCCGTTGCAATAAAGCTGTCCTTTGGAACCTGTATGTCATCATGGAATTGCAAATTGCTCGACTGAAAAAATAGTCCCGCAATGTAGCTAACTGTTTGATCTTCAGGGGAGGTGATGCGGAACTCTTGGCTGAGTTGGTCGTATTCTTCGTTGGACAGGATATTGAAGCCCGGCGCGCCAGTGAAATCGCAATCACACAGCTCATCGTAAGTG
>JAGKXA010000558.1 GCA_021151615.1 Cellvibrionaceae bacterium
AAGTCGCGCATGAAGTCGGTTTACAAGGTGTCACTGAAGTACTGGTAAAACTCGAACAGATCGTCAATGTGCAAAATACACGCACACCGCTGCACGATAGTCGCATGGTGAGTATTGGTCACAGCTTTGGTGGAGCGGTATTGTTTACCTCACTGCAACAATTAATGGTGGATCGCTTTTTTGACAGCCGGCCCGGTATGAACTTTCAAGGCGATGCACGCGGCTTCGGGGATTTGGTGCTATTGATTAACCCCGCGTTTGAGGCCATGCGTTATTCAACCTTGTTTGATATCGCACAAGATCATTGCCGACGTTATTTTTCCAGCCAGATGCCGCGCCTGTTAATACTCACCTCCGAAGGTGACGACGCTACCGGAACCGCATTTCCTGCAGGGCGATTTTTTAATACGCTATTTGAGTCACACAAACACTTATCGCGTTATGAATGTGTGAATGGCAAAGCGCAAGTGCGCAAAATTCGCGAAAGCAGTGCAGACCGCATCGCCGTGGGCCACTTTACGCCCTTTCATTCTCACCTGATGAAACCGCAGGATAAAACTACCGCCGGCGATACCATGGCACAGCTACTTAATTTGCAGTTGCAGTGGCAAGCACAGGAGAATAAAAGTACGCTGGATTTTTCTAGCGTGAAATTAACGCACCTGGGGGTAACCACACCATTCAACCCCTATTTAAATGTGTATGTTGATAAAAAAATAATTCCCGATCACAACAACATTTGGGGTGAGTCACTCACGCAGTTTATTCAGGAGATGGTACTGGTCACCACTAACAACGAAGCGACTATGCGTGCGGGACTCACACCAACGACCACACAGCCTTAACATCCAGATATCCCTGCCAGTAGCAAATCCCCTATTGCTAGTCTCAAAAGGGGGATTTGCTCGCAATAGCAACAAAATCGCGTAGAATTAGCGCCGAATTTTTTTGATCCGGACTACGCCATGACTTCTGTGTTAACCCCCACCCTGCAACTTGCTACTGATTTGATTCGCTGCCGCTCGGTAACCCCGGAAGACGATGGCTGCCAGGAACTGATGATCAAACGCCTGGAGGCCATAGGCTTTAAAACCGAGCGTTTGCGCTTTGGCGAGGTGGATAACTTCTGGGCAATTCGCACGGGAGCCGACGGAGACGCTGGCCCTATTCTGGCGTTTGCCGGCCATACCGATGTCGTACCCAC
>JAGKXA010000214.1 GCA_021151615.1 Cellvibrionaceae bacterium
ATTTATTGTTGGTGAGGTTGTAAAGCTGCATGACAGTTTGAAGTGGTTTAACACTCATTAAGTGATGCGTGTTAATAAAAGCGAGTTGTAATAAAAATGCCTGCCCATTTGGGCAGGCATTTTTATTTGAGGCTTTTTTGCTTTACTAACAATCAGGTCTTTTCTTGTGGTTTGGTTTTTATCCAGGAGAGTAAAACCGATCCGCCAATCAGTAGGGCCACTACCGACAAGGAAATTCCTACAGGAATTTTATAGATATCGATCAGGATCATTTTGATACCTATGAACACCAGCACCAACGCCAAGCCATATTTAATGTAAGTAAATCGGTCAGCCATATCTGCCAACAAGAAATACATTGCGCGCAAACCCAGAATGGCAAAGATATTTGATGTCAGCACGATAAAGGGATCTGAGGTAATCGCAAAAATGGCGGGAATAGAATCCACTGCAAATATCACGTCGGAAATTTCCACCATGATCAGCGCAAGAAACAGCGGGGTCATCATCTTCACACCATTTTCCAGTACAAAGAATTTCTCACCGTGTAACTGATTGGTTATAGCGAAATGTCTTTTGAACCAATTGAGTAGCTGGTTGTTTTCAAGGCGAATTTCTTTATCGGCCATCCACCACATTTTGATGCCTGTAAACAACAGGAATAGACCGAAAACGTACAGCAACCAATGGAAATGGGCGATCAACCAGACACCGGCAAAAATCATAGCAGTGCGCAAAATAATTGCGCCGAGTACACCGTAGGTAAGTACGCGTTTTTGTAGCTCAAATGGAATGGCAAAAAAGTTAAAAAGCATTAACCAGACAAACACGTTGTCTACCGCCAATGATTTTTCAATCAAGTAACCAGTCAGGTACTCCAAGGTTTTTGTGTTGGCTAGTTCACGGGTAAAGTTGGTATCCAGATACCACCAGAGACCGGCGCCAAAACTGAGTGCCAATCCCACCCATACCACTGACCAGCTGGCGGCTTCTTTTAGTGAAACACGATGCTGCTTGCCGCCTCCGACAAAAATGAGATCGATTAACAACACAACTAAAACAATGCAGAAAAATACTGCCCACATCCAGGGGGTGCCAATGGATACGGTTGTTTCAGTTACGTGGGTGGATGTATCGAGTGCAGGGGCGAGCCCGGCAGTTAATGATGTGAGAAGGTCAATCATCTGTAGCTCCGTCAATGAATAGTTTGCAAAACGCAATGACGGGCATAAAAACTGCTGCAGATAAAGAAGTAGCCTTTGTCATTGCGACAAAGGTCTTGTTAACAAGGTACCACCTTGCCCGCGCGACCGGAGCTAAACACTCGTATTGACGACCTGCGCGGCGAAAACTACTCCCCTTCGTGCGCCCAGTATAAAAGGCGTAAAATTTTGGTCAAGGCATTTAAAGGATATTTACAATGATCCTGAACTAACATTTAGCCTTGCCGATTGCCCAAAATGTGAGCAGTTCGCCAAATTTTTGATGACGTATGAATTAGCCTTCAAGTAAATATCAGCAATGCCGATAAATTGACTGTAGATGTGAATTTAGGTGCAATTATGGTTTATCTAGGCCCAGTTACTCCCAGGCCCCAATCGGTAAAGGCGCCCAGCCGGCCCTCTAACACAACTGCCGTACGAGCTTATGCCAGTGATCAACAGGGCGCTACTGTAAATTCTGCGCCAGCGGCAGCTGTAGGCCCCCCCAATGGTATAGAGCGGCGCAAGCAAGATCGGCGCAACAAACCTGGTGAGCACATGGTGGAAACTCGTACGGGGAAAGACAGGCGCAGATCCCCCAAAACCGATATTAATATCTCTATTTGATCTGAATTTATTATTTCCCCCCGTCAATTGGTTTTAACTGCAGCTTTGGTCTAGTCTTCCTTTTAATACTCCGAGGGTACACGTTTTATCCTCATACCTTCTCTTTTATCAAGGAATATAAGTAATGTCTGGGCAAGTCTCCGAGAGTGTGAAGCTATTTGAAGAAGCAGAAGCGAAATTGGATGGCGGAAAAATTAATGATGCTTTTTTACTGGCCGCAAAGGCGGCACCTTTGTGTTTGGAAAATTTGCGGTTTGTCCGACTTTTGGGAAAGACATTGTTTCAACTTGGTTTTATTGATGAGGCTTATAAAGTCTCTGCCTTTGTAGAGGATTCAATCGCGTTTCGCAATCGGCATCAGGAATCTTTGTTGGCGGAACTGAATGCAGCGAAGGATGTTGGTTACTCCAAAATGTACGAAGCGGAAGGTGTGCGAGATGATCTGCAGAACCCCGTGTGGGAGCATCGTGCAAAAGTCATTGCGCGCTGGATTCCGGAAGGTGCGTACGTACTTGATTTGGGGTGCGGCAATATGCTGATTGAAAAGCATCTCAAAAATCCCGCTGGCTATATTCCCTGTGATATTGCCAAGCGCGATGGCCGAACCATTGTTTGCGATTTCGATAAGTTTGAATATCCTCCGGTTCAAGATGAAAACCTGATTTTGTGTTTAGGTGTCGTGAATTATTTACAACACCAAAAGGCGTTACTGGAACATTTATGCGCGCGAGGAAAAAGCTTTTTATTTACGTTCAAGCCACGTGAATTGGTCGCTGCCAAGGTTGAGAAAGGTTTTTATCCGGAAGCAATCGGTTTTAAAGAGGCTAGCGATATAGTTTCTGCCAGCGGTTTTCAACTCAAGTGCCAATATATGCTTGGCCAAGGCGATGAAATCCTGCTCATTGCCAATAAGTAATTTATCAAAGAGTCGAAATTTTCACGCGTACTGACTTAAATGCGGGGGTTTTGCTGCGTGGGTCATGCTCGGTGGAAATCAGGATATTTGCCTCGGGGTAATAAGCTAATAAATTGCCGCGCGGCACATCAAAGGCGATTGCTTTAACAGCTTTCATTACCCCTTGCAGTGATTCAATATTTAACGAGTCTCCTGCTGCAATACCTAAATCCTGCATATCGTCCTTATTCATTAGTACCGACCACCGGGTGTCGGCCCCGCGATAGGAGTCACTTTCTTCATAAATAATTGAATTGAATTGCCCTTCGCTGCGAATACTGGCGAGCGTAAAGGGAAACTCCGGATTGTGGGAGCTAGGTGTTAATGGGTGAATTTTAAATTGTGCTTTCTGGTTGTCGGTATTAAAAAATGGTTTGTCCAGTAGTCGATTTTTAATGGTAAATTCCTGCTTGGTTTCTGCAATATCCTTTAATTCCTCTAATCCGCTAATAGTTGCTGCAATAGCGGCACGAATTGAGTTGTGTTTTTTAAACTGTTGGAATAATGGTGCTGTTTTGGGCAGTAAACGAAGTCCCAGTTCGCATAAAATTTCTACTTCTGGCTTAACACCCTGTAAGCGATCAATACCCCCATCACTCAGGCGAACATAGTTAAACATGGACTCTTGTGTGGTGGATTGCCATTCTTCATCGCGGGCAGTAACAGGCAGTATTAAAGCCTCACTGTTTTCCATGCCGTGGATGTGACCTTCGTTGAGTGTGGTTGTTAAATAAACTTTAAACGGAATGTTATCCAGCGCCGCGCGAGCCCATTCGGTGTTGGGTGTTGCTGAAAACAAATTGCCCCCCATAATCAATGCCGCATCAATATGCCCATCTTGCGCCGCTTGCAAACAGGCAAGGGTGTCCATGCCCGGCGCGCGTGGCAGTTGCAGGCTAAACTGCTGTTCTAATTTTTCCAATACATCTTCTGCTAAAACAGGTTTGACACCGACAGTGCCTATGCCTTGCACATTACTGTGTCCGCGCAGGGGCAACAAACCGGCAGCGGGTTTACCAATCATGCCGCGTAATAAGGCGAGGTTGGCGATTGCCTCTACATTTTCAACGCCATTGAGATGATGGGTTATGCCCATTCCCCAAGCAAAAATGGCGCGATTGGATTTTGCGTAAGCATTGGCGAGCTGAGTAATTTTTTCTTGCGCAACGTCACAGCAGTTGACGATAGTGGACCACGACATTTCCGCCAATTCTTTGCTAAATGCTGAAAAATTTTCTGTGTACTTGGCAATAAACCCGGAATCGAGTTGATTATTTTCAATGAGTGCTTTTGCAATACCTTTCAATAAGGCGAGGTCGCTACCTATTTTGGGTTGTACGTAATCGGAAGCAATCCAGGTGCCTCCGGTTAACATGGATTTAGCACTTTTGGGTACAGCAAAACGTACAAGGCCGGGTTCTTTTGCCGGGTTTATTACTATGACTTGTCCACCGCGCTCGCGACAATTTTTTAACTGATGCACAAAGCGTGGATGATTGGATGCAGGGTTGGCGCCTATCACAAAAATACAATCGGATTCACCCACTTCCTCTAACGAAACTGTAGCTGTACCTGTGCCGATTACATTGTATAAACCGACACCGGTCGCTTGATGGCAATAATAAGAACAGTTGTTGACATTGTTGGTGCCATAAATGCGTGCCAGTAATTGCAAAACAAAACCGGCTTCATTGGATGAGCGCCCTGATGAATAAAAAAAACTTCGCTGGGGATGACAGGTGGAAAATGCGCGCGCCATTTTATCGAGCGCGAACGCCCAGCTTACAGGTGTGTATTTATTTGTATCGGTATTTTTAAACAGGGGAGTATCCAAGCGTCCGAGATGTTCCAGCTCATAAGCGCTAAGCTGTTTAAAATCGTCCAGGGTATGGGCAAATAGATCTCGTGGGATGGGAGGCTGTATGTCGGTTGATTGCGCCTGGATACTTTTATTGCATACCGAAGGGAATTCATCCTTTTCATTCGTCATGCCTCCACGCTGCCCGCCCATTCCCAGTCCGCAGGCTTTACAGGTGTTTTTACTGTTTAACGCTTTTGCAGAGTTGAGTAACCCAATTCTTGCAACGGTTCTTAAGGTATAGAGAACCTTTTTGGGGCCGCCACCTACGATAGTAATTGGTTCGATTTGGGTTGATTCGTTGCTGGACATAATTTCATCAAATGAATAAGTAGTTGCAAAGGAGGTTAGGAGGGAATGAAAAGGATTGCAATACGTTAAATTACGGAATGATCACCATTTATCAATCGTGAATTGATTGTGCAATATTCCGGGAGGGCTAATACAAATACTTACATTTTGTATTATGGTGAATGCATAAGCTGCATGGCTGCTGAGTTGTCTTCAAATGTAAAGCGAGGTTGTACGAATGTATTTGAAATGGTGCGGCGCTGTTGTGGTGTTATTGGCGTTGGTTGGTTGTAAAGATTTATTGAATAAGCCCTTACAGGGGGACGACGCAGATGCTTCACGTTATCCACTGACTGGCAACTGGGTTGCCGACGAAAAGGCTATTCGATTGGAGTTTAAAAAAACAGATAAGGCTGATTGGTATCAGTTTGTTGTGCGTGAACCGAATCGCTCGATCGAGGGTAAACTCATGGTAGCTTCATTTAAGCGTAAGCTGGCTTTAAGTGTGGATGTAGCGAGTGTGAAACTCAATGGCGAGCCGTTAGTGCGGAATGATAATCAGGGGTATTTTTTGATTGGCGCTTATTATGAAGAGGATGAAATCCGACTGGTTCCGGTCAGTATAGAGAAGTTTGAACGCAACTTTGCCGATTACTTCTTTGCTGCGCCTATCGAAACGGCCAGTTTTTGTGAGCGAACCAATCAAACCTGCAAAGAAACTTTCTCCGAAGGTAATTTGCTCTATTCCAAAAATCGCCGGAAGTTTAATGAAGACTTTGTAAAACACTTTCGGACAATTTTCCCCCGCCGTGATTCGGTAGCTTTTGTTCCCGCCTCCTGATTGCCAATAAGCTTGTTCATCACTCTGGCCATAAAGTTACCAGATGATAGCGAATGTTAAGGCTAACATAGTGGTGTTTGGCGTTTGAATCTTTGATGTATTTGTCAAAATATGTTTGACAGCGCTGTCATAAGGTTTTAAAGTAACTGCAAGTTGATTGAGATTCCGAGCTTAGTAGCCCATCTAGCTTGGTTTTGAATGGTTAATGGTCTCTCACCGTCGATGTCTGGTTGATGCATCGACGTCTCCCTCTTGCCCTCTGAATTTCAGGGGGCTTTTTTTTGGCTTCAGGTTATTTATGCTTTTGGTAGCGTAACCACCACAGTTTACCTGGTTTGCTTTTTCTGTTTTATTCTCATTACTGTGACTAGGTTATTCAGTTCTTAGCTGGCATAATCGACGCCCCGAATTTTCCGGGTTTGCCCTGATGTTTGTTGCGGGGCGAGCCCTAGTAGCGAGCCAAGCCGATTTGGCTGTGACGCGCGCTTTCCTGTCAGCTAGAGGACTACCATGAAGCCAGCCGTAAAACCCAAGAACCCTAATTTTTCATCTGGCCCCTGCAGCAAACGCCCGGGCTACAGCCTTGATCAGCTCGATGTTTCTACCCTCGGTCGTTCACATCGCTCCACTATCGGCAAGGCGGCGCTGCAACGTGCATGTGAAGACACAGCCGAACTACTCGGTTTGCCAGAAGGTTATCGCGTTGGAGTAGTCCCCGGTTCTGATACCGGCGCCGTTGAAATGGCCATGTGGTCTCTGTTGGGCGCGCGCGGCGTAGATATTCTGCAGTGGGAATCTTTTGGTAACGGTTGGTTGAGCGACGCCACCAAAGAATTGAAGTTGTCGGTCAATGCTCATGAGGCGGATTACGGTTTGTTGCCGGATTTGTCTAAAGTGAATTTTGATAACGATGTTATCTTCACCTGGAACGGTACTACGTCAGGTGTGAAGGTTCCTAACGGCGACTGGATTCCCGCAGATCGCAAAGGTCTGACTATTTGTGATGCAACCTCGGCAGTATTTGCAATGGACATGCCTTGGGACAAGCTGGATGTAATCACTTACAGTTGGCAAAAAGTTCTGGGTGGGGAGGGTGCGCACGGCATGTTGATCCTGAGTCCACGTGCTGTTGAGCGTTTGGAATCCTACAAGCCAAGCTGGCCAATGCCGAAATTGTTCCGTATGACCAGTGGCGGTAAATTACAGGAGGGTATTTTTAAAGGCGATACCATTAACACTCCATCCATGTTGGCTGTAGCGGATTATCTTGATGCGTTGGATTGGGTGCGCGCTATTGGCGGTGTAAAAGAGACTATTGCTCGTTCAAATGCCAATTTGGAAGTACTGAAAAAGTTTGTTGCCGCTAATGATTGGATCGATTTTCTGGCGCAAGTGCCAGAAACCCTGTCAAATACCAGTGTATGTTTCACTTTGAAAGCGACCCCGGATCAGGTAAAAACCATGATCAAATTGCTCGATAAAGAAGGTGTTGCCTACGACATTGGAGCCTATCGCGATGCGCCCCCAGGCTTGCGTATCTGGGCTGGAGCGACTGTTGGTGCGGAAGATCTTGAAGCGGTATTGCCTTGGTTGACCTGGGCATATAACGAGGCAACGGCTGCTTGATGT
>JAGKXA010000559.1 GCA_021151615.1 Cellvibrionaceae bacterium
TATGGATTGTGCGGATGCTGTCTTAAGCAACGATTCCGGTTTGATGCATATCGCTGCGGCATTACAAACACCATTGGCGGTTATTTATGGTTCTACGTCGCCGGAACATACGCCGCCGCTTGCTGAGCGCGTGACTATTATTAGCAAGCAAATTGATTGCTCTCCCTGTTTTGAGCGCGAATGTCCCAAGGTGCATCACAAATGCTTGCGCGATTTAATGCCGCAGCAAGTGTTGGGTGCTCTCAACGCATTAATTCCCCAGCCGCTAACCCCCGTGGCAGATTGACACGCATGAAGCTTGCCTTTGTCATATTTCGCTATTTTCCGTTCGGTGGTTTGCAGCGCGATATGTTGGTGTTGGCTGAGTATTTCCAGCAGCAAGGTCATTCCATTACGGTGTTTTGTAATCAGTGGCAAGGTGAAAAAAAAGCTGGCATTGACGTAGTTGAGATTCAAGCGCGCGGATTATTGAATATTGCGGGCGTGAAAAATTTTGTTGATCAATTCCTGCTGAAATTCCCTCGCGCTGAATTTGATGCACTTATTGGCTTTAATAAAATGCCGGGGCTGGATATTTATTTTGCCGGTGATACCTGTTTTGCGGATAAGGCCTATTGCGAACGCACTTGGTTATATCGCCTGGCGCCGCGCACCCGTTTGTATCTGCAGTATGAAGCTGCGGTTTTCGGTGAGCCGTGTGCGACAAAAATTCTTTCTCTTGTCGACAGTGAGCGGAGAAAGTTTGTGCGCTTTTACGGCACTGAAAGCCAACGTTTTTATCCGCTGCCCCCGGGCATAGTGCGTGAGCATATTGCCTGCACCAATCCTCAGGCCGCTTATCGGGCATTGCGCAGCGAATTGAGCTTGTCTGAAGCTACACGAATTATTTTATGTTTGGGGTCTGGCTTTCACACCAAAGGTGTGGATATCAGCATTGCTACTTTTGCTGAATTGCAAAAGCAGCTTCCGGATAGTGCATTACTGATTGTCGGTAACGACAAGCCGGATAAGTATCGCGAACAAGCCGCTTCATTGGGCGTTGTGGAAAAAGTATTTTTCCTGGGGCCGCGCAGCCCTGTCGGTGATTTGCTACATGGAGTGGATGTATTGCTGCATCCAGCGCGCAAGGAGTTGGCGGGCAATGTATTGCTGGAGGCAATGCTCTGTGCTTGCCCGGTAGTGGCAAGTGATCACTGTGGTTA
>JAGKXA010000560.1 GCA_021151615.1 Cellvibrionaceae bacterium
GATATGATTTGAAGTACCAATATATGCTTGGCCAAGGCGATGAGATCCTGCTCATCGCCAATAAATTATCTAGCGACGGGCAGTGATTTTCACTGATACAGATTTAAATGCAGGGGTTTTGCTGCGTGGATCGTGGTTGGTGGAAATCAGGATATTTGCCTCGGGGTAATAGGCTAATAAATTACCTCGCGGCACATCAAATGCAATGGCTTTAACTGCTTTCATCACCCCTTGTGGTGATTCAATATCAACTTTATCTCCTACCGTAATTCCTAAATCCTGAATGTCATCCTTATTCATTAACACTGACCAGCGGGTATCGGCACCACGGTAAGAGTCGCTCTCTTCATAAATAATGGAGTTGAATTGCCCCTCACTGCGAATACTGGCGAGTGTAAATGGGAACTCCCGATTATTTGTATTCGCTTTCAATGGATGAATCTTGAACTGTGCTTTTTGGTTGTCGGTGTTAAAGAATGGTTTGTCCATTAACCGGTTTTTAATTGTAAATTCCAGCTTTGTTTCGGCGATATCTTTTAATTCTTCCAGTCCGGCAATGGTTGCCGCAATGGCTGCACGAATGGAATTATGCTTTTTAAACTGTTGGAATAGTTGTGCCGCCTTGGGCAGCAAACGAATTCCCAGCTCGCATAAAATTTCTACTTCGGGCTTAACGCCATGTAACCGATCAATGCCTCCATCGCTCAGGCGAACATAGTTAAACATGGATTCTTGTGTGGTGGGTTGCCATTCTTCATCGCGTGCAGTAACGGGCAGGATCAAGGCCTCACTGTTTTCCATGCCGTGGATGTGGCCGGCGTTGAGTGTGGTTGTTAAATATACTTTGAATGGAATCTTGTCCAGCGCTGTGCGAGCCCATTCGGTGTTGGGAGTTGCTGAAAATAGGTTGCCCCCCATAATCATTGCTGCATCAATATTTCCATCCTGCGCGGCGTGCAAGCAGGCGAGGGTGTCCATGCCAGGTGTGCGAGGTAGTTGCAGGTTAAATTGCTGCTCTAATTTTCCTAATACATCTTCTGCTAAAACAGGTTTTACACCGACGGTACCTATGCCTTGTACATTGCTGTGTCCGCGTAAGGGCAGCAAACCGGCAGCGGGCTTGCCGATCATCCCGCGCAGTAGTGCAAGGTTCGCAATTGCTTCTACATTTTCAACACCGTTGAGATGATGGGTTATGCCC
>JAGKXA010000215.1 GCA_021151615.1 Cellvibrionaceae bacterium
CACCAGTAGCGCTCTATTTATTTGCCACCGGCGCCAATGTGAAGGCGATTATCCTGGTTGCCTTTGGCATGGGTGTGATCGGCCTGGTGGATAACATCCTGCGCCCGATCCTCGTGGGCCGCGATACCAAACTGCCCGATTACATAGTTCTGCTTTCCACCCTTGGCGGCTTGGGCTTATTCGGAATCAACGGCTTTGTCATTGGCCCGCTGGTAGCGGCCCTGTTTATCGCCTTCTGGGGGATTTTTATTCGCGAGGTGCATGTATTCGCACCGGAGCAAACCCAGAGCGAACCTAAAAACTCCGAGACAGACTAGCCCTCGTATCTGCTAGACTGCCCCACCTTTAAAGCGGCCCTGCCCTGTGCAGGGCTTTTTATTTTTACAGCACAGCGAGAATGTTCTATGTCCAGCAGTTACAGCGTTGAAGAGCTTGTGAGTTACGGTATCGGCCGCCAAATGGGCCAACAATTGGCCGACAATCCGTTTGATGGCGTCTCCCCGGCGGCGGTTGCCCAGGGCTTGCTGGATGCGCTGAATGGCGTGGATATGCCTTACAGCAATGAGCAGATGCAAGCGGCCTTTGGCGAGATTAACGAGCGTATGCAGGCCAAAGAAGCCGAGCAAAGCAAAACCCTGGCTGCTGCCGGTGAAGCTTTTTTGGCTGAGAACGCGAAAAAAGCCGGTATCACTGTGACTGCATCGGGTTTGCAATATGAAGTGATTACCCAGGGCAGCGGCGCGATTCCCACCAAAACCTCCAAAGTTAAAACCCATTACCACGGCACCTTGATTGACGGCACCGTGTTCGACAGCTCGGTGAATCGCGGCCAGCCAATCGATTTCCCGGTTGGCGGCGTGATTGCCGGCTGGACCGAAGCCCTGCAATTGATGCCAGTCGGCTCCAAATGGCGGTTGTACATTCCGCACAACCTGGCTTACGGCGAGCGTGGTGCGGGCGCTAGCATCAAGCCTTACTCAGCGCTGATTTTTGATGTTGAGTTGCTGGATATTGTTGGTTAATTGGTTGGTCCTGACGTCGAGCACCAGCAGAATTTGCGGATGTGTTTCTGAGACACGCCGTAAATCCATCCCTGGAGGCTCGTCGTCGACATCCCTGTCTCCGACGGTCTCAGAAACACATCCGTAATTTCTGCTTCAGTAGCTTCGATTAGCTTGTACCATTTTTATTTCAGTCATTGAGTTTCCGGATTTTCCATGTGGTTTAAAAATTTACGTTTGTATCGCTTGACCGAAGAGTGGACTATTTCCACCGAAGAATTAAATGAAAAACTCGCCGAATTTTGTTTTAACCCCTGCGGCAGTCTGGATCCATTGCGCTACGGATTTGAATTTCCGCTCGGTCGTCACGGTAGCGAGTTTGTGCATGTGACCAATGGCTACATCATGATCTGCGCCAAGAAGCAGGAAAAAATCCTGCCGGGCGGCGTGATCAAAGAGGCACTGGAAGAAAAAGTCCAGGCAATTAATGAAGCGGAATCGCGCCCGGTCAGCCGCAAGGAGCGCGATTCATTAAAAGACGAAATTATTTTTTCGCTGCTACCCAAGGCATTTACCCGCTCCACGCTGGATTACGCCTATATAGCGCCGCAAGAAAAATTAATTGTGGTGAATTCATCGTCCGCGAAACGCGCCGAAGATTTGCTGAGCAAATTGCGCGAAGCGCTGGGCAGTTTGCGCTGCTTGCCAATCGCCCCAAAAAATATTCCAACGCAAGTAATGACCCATTGGCTACGCGAAAGCCAGGCGCCGCACCAATTTGAATTAGGCGAGGAAGTAGAACTGCAAGCCACGAAAGATGGCCGCGTAGTGCGCTGCAAAAAGCTGGACCTCACCGCAGCTGAAATTCGCAATCATCTCGAGAGCGGCATGCATGTCAGTAAAATTGCACTGGTGTGGAAAGAAGCAATCAGCTGCATTATCGATGATCAGTTGGGCATCAAGCGCGTGAAGTTTGAAGATGTGATTAGCGATAAAGCCAACGAGCGCAACCCGGAAAGCAAGGCCGAACAATTTGATGCCGACTTTGCCATTATGGCGATGGAGCTGAAGAATTTTATTGCCGCTTTACTCGCCGCATTCGGTGGCGAAAGCGACCCTGTGTAGGTCTCAAGGTTCCGCACCTGGCGTTGCCGCTTCCCGTGCAACGCTATGGCGCGCCTCGTCCAGAGTGAGATAAAACCGCAACACACCTTTAATGGGTTTGATATGCGCGTGCAGTAACCTGTTTTGCACCTGCACAGGAATATCAGTGAGAATTAATTCAGTGTGATTATGGTGGCATTTGTCGATGAGTTTATTCAATGCCGATAAACCGCCCGCATCCAATACCGAAACATCCCTGAACGATAAAATAATATGTTGTTTGTCAGTACAAAGTGTTGCCAACTCACCGAATATGCGATCAGCGGCGGCAAAAAATAATGGTCCGTTGATGCTGAACACACGCCAGTTTTCCGGTAATAAATGTTGATGATCCTGAGTAAGGTCATCGATATGTGTCATGGCAGCAATTTCTTTCATAAACAACAATGCAGCAAGCACTATACCCGCCGTAATCGCAATAACCATATCGAACACAATCGTAAGCAAGCAGCAAGTAATAAACACCCAAACATCACCACGCGGTGCCGTTTTTAGCAAATGCACCGCTTTGTGCGCTTCGCTCATGCCCCAGGCCACCATCACCAACAACGCTGCCATCGCAGGCATAGGCAAGTAGGCCAAGAGTGGCGCCAGCGCCACCAAACCCAGCAATACCACCAGGGCATGTACCATACCCGCTACTGGTGACTCCGCCCCCGCTTTAACGCTGGCCGCTGAGCGAGCCAGTGCAGCAGTCGCCGTAATACCGCCAAAAAATGGCGTAACCATATTGGCAATTCCCTGCCCCATTAATTCGCTGTTGGCGCTGTGGCGCTTGCCAGTCATTCCATCCAGCACCACGGCGCAGAGTAGCGATTCAATTGCACCGAGCATGGCAATAGCAAAAGCTGCAGAGAGCAAATCCTGCAGCACGCGTGAATTCCAGTGAATCGCTTCGCCATTTACCCCTGGTTGCTCCCAGGGCCAAATCAATTCCGGCAATTGCGGGGGTATGCCAAAACCGGTAATACCATTTGCGAGTGTGTATGAAAAACGCGAACCAATGGTTTCTACATTCCAACCCTGCTGATTGAAAAAAAACGCGAGTAAACTGCCCGCAATAATTGCCGGCAAATGTGGCGGCACCGGCCACTTCAGTAACGGCCAAAGCAACATCACCAATAGCGTGATAAGGGCTACTGCAAAACTTGGCCAATCAATCTGCGCTGCATGCCGAAACAGCAACACAACTTTTTCCAGGTAATGTGCGGGCAATTCCAGTTGCAGCCCGAGAAAATCCTTTATTTGCAAAGTGGCAATCACAACAGCGATACCCGCCGTAAAACCCAGCGTAACTGCCTCGGGAATATATTCAATCAAGCGTCCAAGTCGCAGCAGCGCCATCGCGACCATAATGGCCCCCGCCATCAGGCTCGCCACCAGCAAACCACCCAAGCCATATTGCTGGGCAACGGGAAAGAGGATGACAACAAACGCCGCTGTAGGGCCGGAAATACTGAAGCGCGAACCGCCGAGCAGGGGAATTAAAAATCCGGCAACAATTGCGGTATACAATCCATATTGCGGCGGTACACCACTGGCAATGGCGAGCGCCATCGCCAGGGGAATCGCAATAATACCGACGGTAATGCCCGCCAAGAGATCGCGTTGCAAATGCCTTGCACCATAGGGCTCCATTAAGCAGGCTTCGCGCAATGCGTGCGCAATTCGCAGTGAAAACAAATGTGCGCGATGAGGCATGGATTCTGACCCTGGCAATATTAAGTTGCGTCGTTAGTCGTTTTGGATTTTTTCCCCAGAGTCTCTGCAAAACCAAAGCCAGAATCGATACGTTCCATTTCCTTGATAACGCGCTCAACCATCGCCGGCTCCCAATCCTCGGCATACACCACTGAGCGCATTAAATTTTCTATAAACATCTGGCGTTTTTTGTAGTGAGAATAAATGGCAAACGCGAGCCCGGCAAAAGCGGTGATAGTCGTTTGCACAATGGCCGATGCAAAAAAATCCTTGTCCCAATTAAAGGTTTTGGATAACTCCGCCGCCATGGGCCAGACCACCACCGCAATTCCGCTTAACAATGCAAACCAGAAAGCGACCTTGTTAATAATGCTAAAGCTGCGCGCTTTGATATACAGGTCATGCAGCAACAAGTAGCGCTGATGATCCTGTAAGTCCGCATTCGCGTTGTTATCAATCCACTTGCTTTGGGCAAATTCCAGCAGCAGGCGCGCACTGGTTTGATTGGCAGAATAGAGCATGACCACTCCTTTAGGCGTAGCGATAAATCAGGTTAAGTTTTGATGATAAACCTGAATTGCGCAAAAAACCTACTTATCCGGATTTGATCGCCCGCTATAATGCCGGCCATTAATTTGGATGGATTTCGGAGTTTACCTATGTCCCGCGCAACACTTGTATTGCCCTCGCCTCGCCGCTATTTGGGCCTGGCATTGACCCTCGTACTCCTGGCTGGTTGCAGCAAAGCCCCCGAGCTGAGCAAAATCCAGGGGGCGGCCCAGGGCACCACTTACAACCTCACCTTTGAATTACCAGCGGATTCAAAGACTCCATTAAGCGCGATTGAAACTGCCGTAAACGATGAATTTGCACGTATTGACAAGGCGCTTTCCAATTATCGCGATGACTCAGCCATCGAACAATTTAACGCACAAAAAACTACCGATGTATTAGCGGCCGATGCCGAACTGGTCGCATTAATTGAAGAGGCACGCAAGGTGTATACGGCAAGCAATGGTTGCTATGACCTCACCATTAAACCCCTGTTTGATTTATGGGGCTTTAAAAAGGATGTGTTCTCACCACCCACCGATGAAGCGCTCGCACAAACGCTTGGCAGCGTGGGCCTGAATAAGCTTGAAACCATCGACGGCACGCATTTGCGCAAACAACTACCGGAATTACGCGTGGATATTTCTTCCATCGGCCAGGGCTACAGCGTGGGCCGTATCGTAAAAGTATTGGAACAATTCGGTGTGCAAAATTACCTGGTGGAAATTGGCGGTGAATTGCAAACCCGCGGCAAAAAGCCGAATGGCGAACCCTGGCGAATTGCGGTAGAAAAGCCATTGCCCAACGAACGCAAACTGCACAAGATTGCCAGCTTTGATTCGGGCGCACCTATGGCGTTGATGACCTCCGGCACCTATCGCCATTTCTTTGATAGCAACGGCAAACGCTACAGCCATATCCTGGATGCCCGTACTGGCAAACCTGTCGAACACAACACAGTTTCGGTAACGCTCTTCCACGAAAATCCCACCATTGCCGATGCATGGTCAACCGCGCTCTTATGTTTGGGTAGCGAGGAGGGATTAAAAGCCGCCAACGCCAATCGACTGTCAGTATTGTTTATCGATCAGCAGGGTGAGGCGTTAATTGAGCACGAAAGCGATGCCCTAAAAACATTCAAGGATGTTAGCTTGCAACAACCCTGATTAAGCCTAAGCTTTAGTCGCGATTGGCCAGGGTGAATCCGATTTACCATCTAGAGGTAAGTGTTCCAATGAGACTGTTACTGACTGCATTTTTATTTTTTTGTTGCTCCGGATTTACCTTTGCACAAACGCTGGATGTGATGACCTACAACATTCGCTGCGGCTCGTGTGAATCCCCCGAGAACGCCAACTATTGGAAAAAACGTAAATACCTGGTAGCGCACCTTATCAAAATGCACAACCCGGATATTATCGGCCTGCAAGAAGCAGAAATTCCGCAGGTGGAGGATCTGGTGGAAATGCTGGATGATTATTCCTGGATTGGCGTGGGCCGCGAAGATGGCAAAGAAAAAGGGGAAACCACAGCCATTTTATTTCGCCACGGCCGATTCGCTTTGCAAGGCCAACAAACACTCTGGCTGTCACAAACGCCGCAGCAAGTATCGCGCGGATGGGATGCATCTTTCCGTCGCACACTCAGCATCGCCAAATTAACTGATGCCATAAATAAAAAAACCTTATTGGTCTTCAACACCCATTTCGATAATGAAGGTGAAGTAGCTCGACAAGAAAGCGCAAAATTTCTGCTCGCTGAAATCGCTAAACTCAGCACTCAGGACAATTTTGTAGTAACGGGTGATTTTAATTTTAAAGCCGATGCCAAGGGCTATGAAATTATCACCCAAACCCTGGCTGACGCCGCGAAAATAGCGGCAACACCCGCAACGGGTGGCAATAAAACCTTTAACGATTTTGGAAACAATACTGAAACGGATAATAAAATTGATTTTGTGTTTGTAAAAAAAGATGCCAAAGTCATGGCACACCAGGTGGATACCACCACTTACAATGGTTTGTACCCATCGGATCATTTCCCGGTGATCACTCGCCTGGATTTATCCGCGCCCACCCAGTAATAAATCCAGTTCATTGCGGATGTATTTTTCATCCACCCACTCACGTAAATGCGCACTCATATATTGGATAAAATTATGCGCAGCGACCGGTAAGCGCCGGTCGCCGTGGCGCACCAGATACCAGTGACTGGTGAGCGGAAAATCTTTTACCGGTAATAGCGCAACCTTGGAATTAGCTTGCGCCAGAGTATGCTCGGAAAGTACGGCCAACCCCAAACCGGTCTCCACACTCATGCGAATGACTTCGTTGCTTTCAATTTGCAACGTGTTATGCAATTGATAGTTTTGCTCGCGCAGCCAATTTTCAAATACCATGCGCGTTGCACTACCCGGCTCGCGCATTAAAAATCGCTCGTTAACCAATTCCGAAAATTTCAGCGATTTCTTTTTCGCGGCCCAATGGTTAAGTGGCGCAATCAACACCAAAGGGTTACGCAAAAATCGTCCGCTGACCACATGGTCGCCGGTGGGAGGATGACTAAATAAATACAAATCATCCAACTGATTTTGGAAGCGCTGCAACACACTGCTGCGGTTGCCGATATTAAAAGTCACATCCACACCGGGATACTGCTGTGTATAGGGGCTCAACAACAACGGCAATACATATTGCGCGGTAGTCACAACCCCCAAACTGAAATGACCTTTGTTACCCTGAGCCGCCTCGCTCACAAAACTGTTGAAATCATCAAACCGCCCCAGCGCATCCAATGCCGCATGGTATAGCTCGCGCCCGACATAGGTGGGTTGATATTGGCCCTCACGCAGCTCCAGCAACTCATCACCCACCGCTTCTGTCAGGCGCTTTATCTGCTGGGATACGGTTGGCTGGGTCAAATGCAATTGTGCCGCTGCCTGGGAAATGGAACCGGTACGAATGACCGCAATATAAAC
>JAGKXA010000561.1 GCA_021151615.1 Cellvibrionaceae bacterium
GATTAGTTCGGTGTTGCGCCCGCTGGGGATACTCAGTGAAATCGCCCAGCAGATTGGCCATGAGGGCAACTATCAGGAGCGCGCTCCACAGCCTTCGGCCCAGGATGAGGTGGGCAAACTCACGCTGCGTTTTAACAATATGCTGGATCGCATCGAAGGACAGGACGCTGAGTTGCGTCAGCATCGCGAGCTGCTGGAGCAGCGAGTTATCGCCCGTACCCTGGAGTTGGAAACTGCACGTGTACAGGCGGAAGCAGCCAGTAAAGCCAAAAGTGAATTCCTGGCGGTGATGAGCCATGAAATCCGCACCCCGCTCAACGGCATTATGGGTATGACGGGCCTGCTGCTGGATACCGAGTTGGACTCCAAACAAAAACGTTTTGCGCGGGTGGCGCGCCGCTCCAGTGAAGATCTGTTGCTGATCATCAACGACATCCTGGATTTTTCCAAAATTGAGGCGGGCAAACTTGAACTCGAGTACCGGCCCTTTCAACTCAACTTACTGATAGAAGATATTGCAGAGCGCTATGCCCCTATTGCCCAGGGCAAGCATCTGGAACTGCTGTGTAAAACACCCTTGCCACCTCTGTCGGTGGTGGGCGACTCCGCTCGTTTGGGGCAGGTACTGACCAATCTGTTGAGCAACGCCATTAAATTCACTGAAAGGGGTGAGGTAGAAATTGATGTGAATCTGTCGGCCGAGCAGGGCGGCAAGGTGCATCTGGCCTTTTGTGTGCGCGATACCGGTATCGGTATTACCGAGGAGCAACAGGGGCGCCTGTTCCAATCCTTTACCCAGGCCGATTCCTCCATGGCACGCAAATATGGTGGTACCGGTTTGGGGTTAACCATCTCCCAGCGGCTGGTACAAATGATGGGGGGCGAGATACAACTGCACAGCAAACCGGGCGAGGGCAGCCGCTTCCATTTTTCGCTGGTGATGGAGCGCGTAGAGGATGCGCAGGATTATCAATTGGTTAATGGCTTTGGCAAGTTGCACACCCTGGTGGTGGATGACAACCCGACCAATCGCGAGATTCTGGATTATTGGCTCAAATCCTGGGGTATGGCCCCGGTAATGGCTTCCTCAGCTCCTGAAGCTATGGCGTTGTTACTGCAAGAGCAGCAGGCGGGTACGCCTTTTGAGTTAATGCTGACGGATTGGGCTATGCCGGATATGGATGGTGGCCAGTTGCTGGA
>JAGKXA010000031.1 GCA_021151615.1 Cellvibrionaceae bacterium
CTCCCAGGCCGGTGTTCTTTAAAAAATCGCGACGTGATTTATTGTCCATTGCATAGGTCTCACTGGTAAATTGTTAGAAATAATTTAGTAAATTCACATTAAGGCTTGTTGGATTTTGCGTATCAGAAGCGATACGCAAAATCGTTGGAGTTAGCCACGGCATGCACCAGGTCCACAAAAGCGGCAGCTTTGAATGGATCCAGATTTTTGGTGTCTTTCAAGCCCGTTGGTACCGCCACTTCAAATTTGTCACTCCAGGTTTTGGACTCAACCAGTTTTTGTTGCTCTTTCAGGAAACCTTTGAGCGCTGACTTTTCTTTGCTGGTCGGTTTACGTGAGAACAGAATTTCATACAGCTTGTCGATTTGTGCACTCTCACTCGCACCCGCTTCAGAAATTACACGCCCTGCCAATGCCTGCGACCAACCGAAGACCACGTCACTGTTAAACAGCGTCAGCGCTTGCAATGGTGTGGTAGTTACATCGCGCTTATGATGCGGTTTGGATGGATCTGCAGGGTCAAATGACGCGGTTAACGGATACGGCAAGCTGCGACGTACGAAGGTGTAAATACTGCGACGCTTGTGATCGTTAGGATCTTTGGCTTCTTCCCAGAGTGCACCACCCTGGCCATTGTTCAGCACATTACCCGCCACCAAACTCGCTGGCACTTTCGGGAACACTGCCGGGCCGCCAATGGTTTCATCCAACTCGCCTGAAGCGTAGAGCAATGAATCGCGCAGCTCTTCCGCTTCCAAACGCTTGCGTGGATAAGTCGCCAGCAGTTTATTGGCAGGATCTACTTTTAATGCATCCGCACGCTCATCAGATGATTGACGGTACACAGCAGACAGCACAATTTCGCGTTGCAATTTTTTAACATCCCAACCGCTTTGCACAAAATTGGATGCAAGGTAATCCAGCAATTCCGGATGCGTTGGTTTTTCACCGGCGCGACCAAAATCTTCCACAATACCGGCGATACCTTTATTAAACAGCTGCGCCCAAACACGGTTTACAAAGACACGCGAGGTCAATGGATTTTGTGGATCAGCAATCCAATTAGCCAATGCGGTACGGCGGCCGGTTGAATTGGCAGTCGGAGTAATTTTAAGGTCGTAGTTTGCAGCCCAAAGTTTTGGCAAACCCGGCTCAACCGCCTCCAACGGACGCTCATGAATACCATTGAAGCGAATACGTGTTTCAGGTGCCTGGGTGCCCAACTCGGTTAATGCGGTATAGGTTTTTGATCCGCGACGTGGACGCAAGTTATCGAATTTCTTCAACTCCTCGGTGAGACGCTCGTACTCAACCCAGCGCTCCACATTCGCTGGATCATATTGCGGATGTCCTTTCTCGGATGTTTCTTTCAAATAACCAGCAATATCGCGCTCGGAAGCCACCGCATTCAGGCGGGCGTTCACCCACTTGTCCAAAGGATTCCATTGATCTTTGGGTTTGAAAATCGCATCGCGACTATCGGTCAAATAGCGTTCGTTGTGATACTTACGGCCCTTTTCACGAACCTGATCGAGAATCGCTTTTTGCTGATCAGTAATAGGCTTAATGGCCGCTTGATAAACCGCTTGCGCCGTTACGAAATCAATATCCCATTGCGTCTCAGTGCCTTTCGCCAACTCAAAACGCTCGTTGTTAAAGGTATTGGCAAAAAAAGCTTGCAACTGGAAATATTCTTTCTGGCTGATTTTGTCGATTTTATGGTTGTGGCATCTCGCGCAACCGATAGTCGATGCAAGGAAAGTTTCACCAACCAGATCAGTCATATCGGTAGCAATTTGATAATGACGTTGCACCAGGTCGCGCGAGTTAAAGTTGTCCGGATAACCTGCCAGCAAGCCAGTCGCAATTTTTGCTTCCTGACTGTCGGGCCACAATTCATCACCCGCGATTTGCTCGCGAATGAAAGTGTCAAAAGGTTTGTTGTCATTAAAGGCTTTAATCACGTAATCGCGATAGCGCCAGTTGTTCGGGCGAGTCTGGTCATTCTGGAAACCAGCACTGTCGGCATAACGTGCCAAATCCAGCCAGCGACGCGCCTGGCGCTCACCAAAGTGTGGAGATGCAAGCAAGCGATCAACCAGCTTTTCATAAGCATCAGGTGATTTGTCTTTTTCAAATGCGGCCACTTCAGCCGGTGTTGGCAACAGGCCAATCAAATCCAGCGTGACACGGCGAATGTAGGTTGCGCGATCTGCTTCCTCAGCAGGCTTGAGGCCATATTCATTCAATCGAGCCAAAATAAAATTATCGATCGGTGAACGAGCCCACTTGCTGTTACCTACATCGGGAATTGCCACATTGGTTTTTACCGGCTCGTAAGCCCAGTCTCTGGAGGCTGTACTGGTAATGGGCTTTGCTTTTTCTACTTTGGCCGCAGCTGGCTTTTTAGCGGTGGCATCAGCGGCGTAGGCCTGTCCCAAGCCAAATACGGTTGCCGATAAACCCAGCGCTATAGCCAGGTATAATTTCTTTTTGTTCATTCACTCGCTCCTACACGAATATTTCAAAAGACAGCATGGCGATTACAAAATCATTGATTTGCAACAGCTCGTTGAATCACAACTAGCCGAGTGCAACTAGTGCGCCAAACCTTTAACGAAAAAGAGAAATTATCTTCTGCGGCAATCTATGCTTTTGATTGGAAAGGAAAAATATTTTTAATGCCGATCTAAAATAAATTTACGGCATGCTGCAAAAATCGGTTTTACCTGATGGGATAAAAACAATTGCCAGACTCACTGCTATGCAGCCAACAGCCATCACTGCTGTTTCGCCACTACTAAAAAAATCCGGTGTTTACTGATTAATTTTGAACACTCAACAGCAAGTAAAAAAATACCCTGAATGGACCAACATAATTATTGTTGTTAAAAAAATATAATTGGGAAAACCCTTGTATTACAAAGGGTTTGGCGTTGTATGTGGAATCTAAATTCGCTTTTTTTTAGTTCACTGGCATATTAATTGCCCAACCACTCCTGACACACGCATTTATCGATCAGGAGCTATTCAATGTCGTCGACCACGAAAAAATCTGCGCACGAAAAAAATGTTATTTTTGCAACAACAAAAAAACCGTTTTCGGTAAAACCTTTGGCTTTTTTTGTTGCGTCTGTTGCGCTCTCATCAGCCACTGTTGCTCAATCAGCAAATACCGGCAGCAATTCCGCTGCACAAAATCCAACTATTGAAAGTCAGACTGTTGCAAACAACGCAACTGCGAAAACGCCTGCCGCGAAAGATGCGCCGCTAAAGCTGGGTGTAGTTACCGTGCGCAGCCGTAACCGCATTGAAAAACTGCAAGACGTTCCCCTGTCGGTTTCGGTAGTTCAAGGCAAAGAGCTGGAGCGCCTGAATGCTACAGACATCAACGCCCTCACCCAACGCCTTGCCAATATTTCCTGGAACCAGGGCAATCAAAGAACCAGCAGCCTTTCAATTCGCGGTATTGGCAAGCAAGGCCAAACCGAAGCGCAAGATCCTGCGGTGGGTTTGATTGTGGATGGGGTTAACTATGCCTACAACGCGCTCTCATCCAGTTTCGATTTCACTGATGTTGAAACCGTAGAGGTAGCGCGCGGTCCACAGGGAACCCTGTTGGGTAAAAACAGCAGTATCGGCGCGATTAACGTCACCACCAAACGCCCCTCGTTTGATTCGGATTTTTCCTACGCCTTAACTCTTGGAGAATGGGACACAGTGCAAGGTCGCTTTGCCGGCGGCGGTGCAGTGGTTGATGATTTGCTGGCCTGGCGTGGCACACTCAGTGTGAGTAAGGGCCAGGGTGATATTAAAAATGCTTACAATAGCGATGAAAGCATTTCCAACAAAGAGCGCGTTTCCGGCCGCGTACAATTTTTATTAACACCCACTGAAGACTTCACCGCACGCCTTGCGGTGGACGTGCAACCACGCTCAGGCGAGCGGACTAACGGTCGCACCATTTACACTCCCACACCGGAAAAATATTCTGATGGCAGCCCTAACCCGAACAATTCGGATGCAAGCAAACGTTTAGTTCGTCGCTGGTTTACCCAAAGCCCCAACTACAATTACGAAGATTCCTATCTTTGGGGTGGTGGTGAAAATGAATACAATACTGATGGTCGCCGTCCGTTAATTACCGGCAGCAATGGCGCTACGGTTGAATTAAATTGGAAACTGGATAGCCACACCATTACCTCTATCACCGCCTACAAGGATTACCACTTCAACGCGGTAAACGATGAAGGCACACCTTTTGATATCCAACGCAACTCCGGTGGATTTTTTAATGACTATAAACAGAAAAGTCAGGAACTTCGCTTAAGCTCCCAACAAGGCGGCTTTGTTGATTACCAAACCGGTTTATATTATTTGGATGTGAATAACCAGGCTGAGTACCAACGGGTATGGGGTAATGATGCAGGTGCATGGTTTGCCAGTGCAACACAATACGCAACACTCGATAAAGACAGTGCTGGCCGCTACCTGTTAATCAATTCGCTCTCAGGTTTGGATATGGCCTGGAATAGTCCAGCTGGTTTCCAGGACATCAACAACGAAAGCATTGCAGCCTTCGGCCAAGCAAACTGGAATTTTACTGAAAAATTTGTATTAACCACCGGCCTGCGTTTTACCCGTGAAGAGCGCGAAAACCACACAGCGACTTACATTAAGGATCACGGTTTTGGTGCCGAATTAAACCCGGCCAATGTTGGCGATGTAAACCTGGGTGGTTTCCACTCAGTCAACAGCGCTACCAAAATCAGCAATACACTCACCATTCCAGCGGGCACACTCGGCCGCATTGTGACCAATGCCGATGGCACTAAATCATTAGTGACCGATAACACCAACGCACAACTGACACTGGCTGATCAACTCGCCGCAGAGTATTTTGGCAAAGTGGCAAGTGCAACACCAGGTGAGGCCTACAACAGTTTGACTGCTGCACAGAAAGCACAAGTTGGTGCCGCAAAAGCATTACGCCAATCGCAAATAGGTGTAGTGTTTGATGAAATTGATGTAGAACCTTACGAAAAAACCCTACCAGCCTTTGTGATTAGTCCTACTTACAAATTCCATGAAAACCTGACCGGTTATTTCTCCTGGCAACACGGTGAAAAAGCGGGTATTGCGCAAGCAACCAACGGTATTTCCAACCTGGTAAAAGAAGAAAAAATCGATGCATTGGAATTAGGCGTAAAATCTTTATTGTTGGACAACACACTGGTATTTAACCTGGCGTTGTTTGATATGAAGATTAAAGATTATCAACAAACCAGTCGTGTTTACGACGAATACACCACCAACCTTAATCGACAGGCTGACCCTACCGCCAACGATGTTTACACCAATGCTACTGCAAATATTCCTGAAGTACGCGCGCGCGGTATTGAAATCGATAGCGTTTATTCGGGTATTCCCAATACCTCCATTCGTTTTGCCGGCGCGATTACCGATGCGGAATATGTGGAATTCACCAACTCGCCCCAGCCTTCAGAAAATGGCTATACGAACGCACCGCAATACCAGGATGTAAGCGGCGAAACCCTACCCGGCGCTTCAAAATACTCGTTCAATTTAGGCGTTGATTACCGTTTACCAGTCTGGGACGGCAAGGAATTCCATACCAGTTTAAACGCGCAATACGCCAGCAAATTCAACTCGGATAACTCACTGTCATCCTACGGTTGGATTGAAGGCCGCACGATTGTGGATTTTGGTATTGGCCTGGGCAACAGCAATCAAACCTTTGACGTTAACCTGGTGGTAAAAAACCTGTTTGATGACGACACTCCATTAACTCGCACCTGGAACAACTACACACCGGCGCATCCGCGCTGGATTGGTGTGACCTTTAGTGGACGTTTTTAATAGCGAGCTTTTTTAGCTACCGTTGTTGATTCAGTTTTTAATCAGGTCACAGTAAACATTATTTTCGCCGCTGCACTGCGGCGGCGAAAATGTTAAGGAGCGTCCTTGTGATTGCATCATTGAAGAAAAAAATCTTTTTACCGCTGAGCAGAGTTATTTATCCTCTGGCGACCACCGCTATTGTTCTCGCGGCCAATCTTGCCCAGGCAATTCCCGGCGTCTACCCAACGGGTACAACCATTTATGATCCCGCGAAAGCGTATAACTCTTATGTGTTATTCACCGGCCAGGATAAAAAGACCCATTTGATCGATTTAAATGGGAATGTCGTTCGCGAATGGAATTACAACGCTTTTCCACCGGTATTGATTGATCCCGCACTGAACAACGGCAAACGCGGGCATGTATTGGTTCAGCTTTCCGGTGAAACCGGCGGTCGAGCCAACGCAACTGCACAATCCATTGGTGAAGTGGATTGGAACGGGAAAATAGTCTGGCAATGGGGCGGTGCTGGAGCACAGGATGCCTATGCCGGCAACGGCACAGCCACCGATGCCAGCGGCTATGGCACCAGTGTTCGCCAACATCATGATTGGCGCAGGCTACCTAATGGCAACACCATTATCCTCGTGAACTATGTTATTCCGGTTAAAGGATGGAAGGCCGACAAGTTATTGGAGGACGGTGTCTATGAAGTGAACGCCAAAGGCGAAGTCGTTTGGAAATGGGCGGCGTTTGATCACCTGGATGAATTCGGATTTAGTGAAGAATCACTGAAAATATTGCGCGAAACATTAACGCGCAACGATAAAACCATTCCGTTTGACTATTTACACTTCAATAATTTATCTGTTGTGGGACCGAACAAATGGTATGACGCCGGCGACCAGCGCTTCCATCCTGATAATTTATTATTTGATGCGCGCGAAGCCAATATTATTGGCATTATCGATAAAAAATCTGGAAAAATTGTGTGGCGTATTGGCCCGGATTATCCACCCTCAATTGGCCAATTTGCGCTGCCGCGCCCGGTAGACCAAATTTCCGGGCAGCATGACGCGCACATCATTCCCAAAGGCTTACCGGGCGAAGGTAATTTACTGGTATTTGATAACCAGGGCGCTGCAGGTTATCCGCCAGTAAATATCGGCACCCAACCGCGCTCGCGTGTATTGGAAATTGATCCGGTTAAAAAAGAAATTGTGTGGCAATACACAGGCGTTGATTCCGGCAAACCCGGTTACAGCTTCTACAGCTCATATATCAGTAGTGCACGCCGTTTACCCAATGGCAATACCCTGATTGATGAGGGTATGAATGGGCGCTTGTTCCAAATCACCCACAAAGGTGAAATTGTGTGGGAATACATCAGCCCTTACTTCAGCACACCGCGCCCGGAGGATGCACAGCAAATTTCCAGCAACACCGTATACCGCGCGCAACCCGTGCCCTATGACTGGGTGCCGGAAGGCACTCCACGCACAGAAAAACCGGTTAAGTTGATTGATATCAAGACCTTCCGCGTTGACCCCAAGCATTGATTTTTCACACTGACATGGATGTTATTCCTCTACTGCCAGCAGTTGCCCTGCTGGTAGATTTTTCCCTGCAAGGCCAAGCAACATGATTGCTGCTTAGGGATACCTGCATTCGCCGGGATTACGAAAAAATTCCATCTACCAACTTTATTTTATTCGCGGGTGAATTTATGAATCGAATCGATAAGGGCCGCCGTCAATTTATCGCACAGGTTCCCTCAGTCTCTGCTGCATCACTGGCAGCAACCAGTTTATTCGGCAGCAATTTGGTTAATGCCAAAACGCGCACCAAACCCAATATTATTTTTATCCTCGCCGATGATTTGGGCTACGCCGATTTAAGTGTGTACGGGCAGCGCCATTTTGAAACGCCGCAGTTGGATAAACTCGCCAAACAAGGTGTGCGCTTTACCCAGGCCTACGCCAACTCAGCAGTTTGCTCTGCAACCCGTTTTGGTTTGATTACTGGCCGCTACCAATATCGCCTGCGTGGAGGATTGGAAGAACCAATTTCAGGTTCCAATAACAATATAGGTTTGCCGCCAGAACACCCCACCCTGCCCTCACTGTTGAAACAACAGGGGTATAGCACTGCCCTGTTTGGTAAATGGCACTTGGGCTCGCTGCCGACCTTTGGCCCATTAAAAAGTGGTTACGATGTGTTCTTTGGCAACTACGGCGGTGCGCTGGATTATTTCACGCATAAAACCAATGTAGGGCCAGATGCAAAAGAAGGATTATTTGAAGGTGAAGTACCGGTTGAAAAAGTGGGTTACTACACCGACTTGATTGCCGAGCGCGCGGTGGATTACATCAGCGCGCACGACAAAAAAAATCCGTTTTTATTGTCGCTGCACTTCACTGCACCCCACTGGCCGTGGGAAGGGCCGGAAGATGAAGCCGTCGCACAGCAAATTAAAAGCCTGTTCCACTACGAAGGTGGAAGTTTGGAGACCTACGGAAAAATGGTGCAGTCACTCGATGCCGCTGTCGGGCGTGTATTGAAAGCGCTAGACAGCAGAGGCTTGAGCAAAAACACCATCGTGATTTTTACCAGCGACAACGGCGGCGAGCGCTTCTCGGATACCTGGCCTTTTACCGGACAAAAAACCGAATTACTCGAAGGCGGGATTCGTGTACCGGCAATTATTCGTTGGCCAGCCGCAATTAAAGGTGGGCAAGTTTCCGATCAAGTCGCCATTACCATGGATTGGCTACCCACCCTGGTCTCTGCTGCCGAGGGTACACCGGATGCGGCTTACCCCAGTGATGGTGAAAATCTTTTACCCATCCTACTCAATGCCGAACCGACCAAAGCGCGCACATTATTCTGGCGCTACAAAGGCAATAACCAACGTGCAGTTCGTTCGGGCGATTGGAAATATTTACAAATAGCAGGCAATGAATTTTTGTTTAATCTCGCCGAAGATGTACGTGAGCGCGCCAACTACGCTGAGCGCAATCCGGAGGTTTTCAAACAATTGAAACAACAATGGGATGAGTGGAATAAAACCATGCTGGCAATTCCCGAGGAAGCCAGCACCCATGTGGCAGATGGAAAAGTACAAGCCGACCGGCCCGGTGTAATTAGCACCAGAAAGTGATTTTTTCGCTACATATCTGCTGGCGATAAAACAACCAGAGTAATTTTCACCAACAAGGACGTTAGCATTCTCTCCCTCTGCAAATACCTTCTTATTTTTATCCGCGCCAATATTTTCAATAAACGCCGCTGACTTTTACACAGATGTTGTCTGCTTAAAAACAACTATTCCCTATTAAGTTTTTTATCCCACAGCGGATTTTTTATTTTTAAACAGAAAGCTAACACCCTGAAAAAATATCCGTAAACATTCCAAATTGCTAATACTCATGGCCTGCTACTTGCGATAAGCAAGGTGTTAACCACAAAGATTATCTTTGTTTCATCCACAATGCCGGCGTAAGGAATTTTCATGAGTCAGAATTATTTTTCACCCTACTGGTTAGTGTTAGTCAGTTTAACTTACAGCGCCATGCCAGTTTTAGCGCAAACCAGTGCAACACCCACGCGCGAACAACAAGCAGAAAAAACCACTGTGTTGCAAACAGTTACCGTGCGCTCACGCAACCGGATTGAAAAGCTGCAGGAAGTACCACTCTCGATTTCCGTTGTTACCGGTGTAGAACTGGAGCGGTTGCAAGCGGTGGACATTGCTTCGTTTAGTAAACGCGTGGGCAATGTGATTTGGAACCCCGGTAATCCGCGCCAATTCAGTTTGTCGGTGCGCGGTGTAGGTAAACAGGCGCAGACCGATGCGCAAGATCCGAGTGTAGGGATTATTGTGGACGGTGTTAACTACGCCTATAACCCATTGTCATCAAGCGTGGACTTTACCGATATCGCCGCCGTCGAAGTCACGCGCGGCCCGCAGGGAACCTTACTCGGCAAAAATACCAGCCTTGGTGTAATCAATATCACCACGCGCCGCCCCACATTTACCCCTGAAGCCAGCGCAACCGTCAGTTACGGGCAGCGCAATAATTTATTTGGCTCGGCGGTATTAGGTGGGCCGGTGATTGATGATTTGCTGGCATGGCGCGGCGTATTTACCGCCACTAAAGCGCGCGGTGATTTGGTTAACCGCTATAACCCGGATTTAACCTATGCCAATAAAGATCGCTTCTCGGCGCGTCTGCAATTTTTATTAACACCCAGCGAAAACTTTACTGCACGTTTAAGCCTTGATGCACAACCTAAAGCAGGCGAAGCAACCAATGGGCGCACATTCAATAGCCCCACCCCAACTGAATATGCGGGTAATAGACCAAACCCACTCACTACCGATGCCAAAACCCGTTTGAATCGCCGTTGGTTTCTCGATCAAAGTGATTACCGCTATGAAGATGACTGGCTGGGCAACAGCAAACGCAATGCAATCGATGCAGACAACTACGACCCTATTGTCACCGCCACCAATGGCGCGTCCACGGAATTGAATTGGAAATTGGCCGAACACGAGATCACATCCATTACTGCCTACAAAGATTATTATTTTGACGCACGCAACGATGAAGGCACGCCATTTGATATCAGTAAAAATGGCGGCGGCTTGGTGGATTACAAACAATACAGCCAGGAGCTGCGCCTGAGTTCTAACACCGGTGGTTTTGTGGATTACCAAACCGGTTTATTTTTCCTTGAAACCGATATTGCGCACTCCACGCGCGCCGGTTGGGGTTCTGATGCCGGTGCATGGTTTGCAACGCCGCAGCAATACGCACGCCTGGACACCAATACCAATGGCCGCGCGCTATTGCAAGATTCACTCAGCCGGCTTTATCGCGACGGCGCCAACCAATACGACAACCGCAGCAGCGCGATTTTCGCGCAAGCTAACTGGCATTTCTCTGAACCCGTAACACTTACTACCGGTGTGCGCTTTACCCGCGAGGACAGGAACACCACCAGCAGCGCATTAATTGCAGACAACGGTGCAGGCACTGCGCTCAACCCGAGCGCTATTAACGTCGCGAACAATGTGCCTCTGGGTGGCTTCAATACCTACGCAGCAAACCCTGACCCGCTCACCGGGGCAACGGTTGTGATTGGTGCACTCACACCCAATAACACCGCCGAACAAATTGCACTTGCCAACGCAACGGCACAAAAATATTTTGGTGTGAATTCCTACGCAGCACTGAATGCAACGCAAGCTCGCCAGGTCGCCGACGCCAAAGCAATTCGCAGAACACAATTGGGAGCGCTGTGGAATACGGTAAAAGCAGAAAGTTATCAAGATACCCAACCCGCTTTCGTGATCAGCCCGAGCTACAAATTCAGCGAACAGTTGAGCACTTATGTGTCCTGGCAGTACGGTGAAAAAGCGGGCATTGCACAAGTGGTCAATGGTTTTTCATATCCAACCGATGCGGAAAAATCCAGCTCATTTGAAATCGGTGTTAAAACGACCCTGCTCGACAATACACTGGTATTGAATGCCGATATTTTTCGTACGGATATCAAGGATTACCAGCAGTCTGTACGCGTAGTCGATGAATACACTACCCAATCAAATACCCTCAATGGCGCACCGGAGACAGCCTACACCGCCTACACCGGCAACGTGCCCAAGGTGCGTGCCCAGGGTTTGGAATTGGACGGGGTATACAGCGGTATCACCAATACCACCATCCGCTTTTCCGGCGCCTATAACGATGCCTATTACGTTGAGTTCCCCAACTCGGCGCAGCCGGTTGAGAACGGCTATACCGGTGCTGCTCCGTTCCGCGATATTTCCGGCGAAACTTTACCGGGAGCCTTTAAATACAGTTTCAATATCGGCGTGGATTATCGCGTTCCGGTACTGGGAAAACACGAATTCCATACCAGCCTGAATACCTCTTACAACAGCAAATTCAACTCCGATAACGCGCTCTCTTCCTATGGCTGGGTAGAAGGTTCAACCACTACGGATTTTTCTATCGGTATTGGTAAAAATAAAGGTGAGTTTGATGTGAACCTGGTAGTGAAAAACCTGCTTGACGACGACACTCCGCAAAGTAGAACCTGGAACTCCTGGAACCCGGCGCTCCCGCGCAGTGTGCAGTTGGTGTTGAGTGGGAAGTTCTAATGAGTACCTGCTAATGACTCAGATTGATGAATGTTTTAATGCAAACAGATAGATGATTAAATTTAATCAGCAGCCTGTTAAACAGCCTGATTATTTATCTATCTGCATGAAAAACCGGCAAATCCAGATGAGGCATGTTTATTGCCTGTGCGGTTGCACTAATGTCAGTCACCGCAAAGGATAATTATTGAATGTTTTCACGCTGTTCGTTTTATTTTCACCTACCCACTTTTTTATTTGTTCTCCTGTGCACTGCGGCTACCAGCGTATTCGCGCAGAGCGCGCACGAAAAAAATATTTCACTGACCCGCATCCAGCAACCGCCGATCATCGATGGAAAACTCGATGAGCCTTTGTGGAAAACTGCTGCGGTGATTACCGACTTGCGCCAGATTCGCCCGGTGGATGGTGCGCCCGTTTCAGCGCGTACCGAAATCTACGTAGCCTACGACAAGGATGCGCTCTATGTGGCGGCGCGCCTGTGGGACACCCCACAGGAAGTGACGGCGAAAATTATGAAGCAGGGTTCAAGCCTGGGTGAAGATGATCGTATTGCCGTGATTATTGATCCGTTTAATACCGGCCGCAATGGCTACCGCTTTGAAGTCAATGCCAATGGTGTGCGCAACGATATGCTCTACCAAAATAATCGCCTGCAACCCGAGTGGACTGTGATTTGGGATGCTGCCGGTGCAATAACCGAAGACGGCTGGATTGCAGAATTTGCCATCCCTTTCAAAACGCTGCCGCTCGACCCAGAGATAAATAACTGGGGCTTTAATGTCTCGCGCGCAATCCGTCGCAAAGGCGAAGAAGCTGTGTGGGTATCGCGCAATCGCAGCTGGAACCCCAGCATTGTGGGATCGATTGAAGGCCTGCGCGATCTTGATCAGGGAATCGGTTTGGATATAGTGCCCGGCCTTTCGTTGCGCGAACGCAAAGACTACGATCCGGAACACAAAGAATCCAATGTAGAGCCCTCGCTGGATGTGTATTACCGCATTACGCCCTCACTCAGTGGCTCATTAACATTTAATACCGATTTCTCAGCCACTGAAGTGGATGAGCGACAAGTTAACCTCACCCGCTTTAATTTATTTTTTCCCGAGAAGCGCGATTTCTTTTTAAACGATGCCGATCTGTTTGAATTTGGTCGTATTGGACAAGCGGGTTACGCCGAAAATATTCGCTCAGTCGGTCGCGCCGGGCAGGAAAATGCACGGCCATTTTTTTCGCGTCGTTTGGGATTAAGTGCACTGGGCACACCCGTGGATATTGATTACGGCGGAAAATTAAGTGGCCGCATCGGCAGCGTGACGCTCGGCGCGCTCGCCATACGTCAGGATGATTTTGTAAAACCTGATGGCAGTGTAGTGCCTGCCAGTGATGTCGCGGTCGGCCGCATCACCGCCGATGTGCTGGAGGAATCCAGTGTCGGTTTAATCGGCACCTCAGGCGACCCAACGACCGGCAATGACAACTCGCTGGTCGGTGCCGATTTTCTCTACCTCAACACCAACCTGCCCGGTAATCGGGTATTGGAAAGTGAATTCTGGTTGCAAAAAACCAACACACCCGGCCTTGAGGGTGATGACGCCGCACTGGGGCTTGGCCTGCGCTCGCCGAATTTAGCGGGTTGGCGCGGCGGCGCAGGCTATCGTGAAATTGGTGAGAATTTTAACCCCGCATTAGGTTTCGTTAGCCGCAAAGGTGTACGCGATTACGTAGCTGACGTGGGTTACACCCACGTGATAGCAGGCGATTATTGGCAATCCATTTTCAGCGGTGTAGATGCGAACCGAATTACCAATCGCAGTGATGGGGAAGTACAAACACAAATTATCGCCCTGCGCCCCTTGGAATTGGAAACCCGCGGCCGCGATCTTCTCAAATTTATTTATACACTCAACGATGAATGGGTAACGCGCCCGTTCACGCTCTATAAAACGCCCACTCAGATTTATGCTATCCAACCGGGTGATTACGCCTTTAACGATTATGGTTTTGATCTGGAAACAGGAAAGCAACGAAAGTATTCAGGCAAACTTATTGTTCGCAGAGGGGATTTTTATGACGGTGAACGATTGAACCTGGGCGGCGAATTTGGCTGGAAACAATCGCGTCATTTAACCCTGCGCCTCGCCTATGACTGGAATGCTATTGATTTACCGCAGGGAGAATTCATCACTCGCTTGGCGCGCGCCGCCGTTGAAGTGGGCATCACTTCCAATCTGTCATGGACCAATTTATTGCAATACGACAATGTGTCTGAATTATTTGGTATCCACAGCCGTTTACACTGGATTCCGGAAGCAGGACAAGAAGTGTTGCTGGTCTTCAACCACGGCTCCCAGGATGTGGATAAAGATAATTCGTTCGCATCGGAAGATGCCGAAGCATCACTGAAATTAAGTTATACCTTCAGGTTTTAACGGAACTCAAATCACAGCAAGAGAAACGGCGCGCCCGGATGAAACATCGCCACTGAAAGATTTGCTAACCACACGAGATTCGCATCCATGATGGAAAAAGAAAGCGCCCATTTTTCTGAACCACCCAGGATTATCTATGCACAAGAATCGATCATCATTTACCAAGGTTTGGATAAATCAATCTGCCAGGCAGTTATCAGCCGATTTAATGCAGATGAAAATAAACGGCTTGGAAAAATAGGCAGATCCGAACAGATCATTCATGAACAACACACAAAATTTTCCTGGGATTTGGAAATCCACAACCAAGGCGCATGGCAAGATATATTCCAGGAAATTCATCCTGGCATTAACCGCTGCATAACTCATTACCTATCACAGAGCCCGGTGCTGAAAGCATTTCGCTTGCAAGCAACTGGCTACAAAATCCAGATGTACCCCAAAAACCAGGGGCATTTTAGCTGGCATGCAGACTCTGTTGGAAAAGCAGCCAGGGATAGAGTCGTTGCTATGGTGCTTTATTTAAATGATGTGGAACATGGTGGGGAAACCGGATTTTTCCACCAGAATCTGAAGATTGCCCCCAGAGCAGGACAGCTCATGTTATTTCCAACCGGCTGGAATTACATGCATTGCGGACATATCCCCATCTCCGATGACAAATATATTATTTCCACGTTTATCCGGATTAATGATTAACCTTTACAGGAATACTCCACGGACAGATTAATGAATAAAGTTGGGATTGATGGTTAGAATCATATCATTACCTTCGATTTTCCAGGCGATAAACATGCCTTCGCCTGTTGCATAACTAGTTCGCTGATTGTATTGGGCTTTAATGGATGCACATTCTTCGCTTTGAAAATTCGTGCATACACGGACATGTTGAAACTTCAAGCGATTCAGAACCGGGGTCCAATAAAGCGGCTGAGCAAGACTTTCATTAAAAAGTTTTCGTACACCATTCTCTTGGTCGTATTTGAGAAAAACATTCGCCGCTTGAACAGGATCAGTCACTAAAAAGACACGCATTACCTGAGTTGGGTCACCAGGAAGCAAACGAACAAGTTCTTTTTCAATATTATTGACGTTACTCTTATACCAATTAATAACCTCGTTACCAAGCATAGCCATCCGAGCCCCGAGTACCAAGATTAACGAGTATGCGACTACTGCCATTAGTTGATCGTTATAGCGACGCAATAGCAAAGCCACACAAAGACCAAAAAAAAGTGTAACCAGAGTTCGCTCCTGTATGTAGATACCTACCGGGATAGTAGAAACATACACACCTGAAGCACATAAAATACCCAGTGCGAGTACCTTATAGCTACCCAGTTCCCACGCGCTGAATACACCAAACACAAATAGCGACAATGGCAACACATAAAATAATAGCCAGCTAATTTTAAACAATTGAGATGTCGAAGCTTCATAGACTCGCCTCAGGTTCTCAATCAAGCTGGATAGATCATCTACATAATTGGGGTTACGCCATTTGGCAATTTGAATGTCATCGCCAGTTAAATAAAAAACTACGCCGTTAGTGACAAGATAGCCAATACAAAAAGATACCACCCATATCAGCACAATCTTAATGAGCGCTTTATTATCCAGATCCTTTAAAAACAGTAGCGGCAATAAAAAATAAAAGGTACTAAAGGTGGCAAAAAATAAAATCGCCAGTAACGGAAAAAAAACGTAAATAGGGAGCAGGCGTGCCAGCAAAGGGGAAAGTCCCAGCAGAATAAATGCGGGCAGCAGTGTTTCTGGCCACTGTAATTGCGATGGAAGAATAGGAATCTGGCAAATGAGTAAACTGAACACCAACGAAAACAAGGCTTCATTGGTATAGCGAAAAGCCATTGCATAGGCAAACCAGGCAATCCCCAGATAACTTAGCCAAACCGCCAACTGCCCTGGCACCTGACGCAAATAATCAAACAGAAAATAATTTATCCAGCGCCCCTCTTCAGACAACTTGTTGTCATAAGTAGTGACATAATACATGGAATCATGCCGCCACAATTCTATAGGCCAATAATTAACCAAGGTGGCAACCAGCATAAGTGCCAGACAAACGGCAACTACAATTTCGAAAACACGCAGACCGGTAAGACCGCTACCAAAAAATAACCTGGACAAAACCTGCATCCTTTTTAAATCTACAGACTAAAGCATCCAAGCATAACTTAATTTGAGAAAAATTGATCGCTGGTAAACAGTCAAATCTTCCTGCTCATCATCGCTCAGCGCTGCATCGCTGTAGCCAGCGTAGATCAGGGTCTGAGGATTAATTTTGTAGGAATACAACAATTGCGACCCCAGCTCACGATTGCGGGTTTTTACCGGTGTGCGATTGTTATCCGGATTATGCTCAATCGCGGAATAAATTAAGGCCAGCCGCAAAGCGCTGCGCACCGAGAATTGATAGGCAAGACGTAGATCCGTCATATTGGCGGTAAATACTTCAGCCCCATCAGCAGACAAACTACGATACGTGTGGTTGAGGCTGACCAACAAATGTTCGTCAACATTCCAACGAATTTCCGGTTCTATTTGCACGCCCCGCCCCGTGCGATTATTGCGAAAATCCAATTTTTTCCCGGTTTCGGTTTCTACGCCCAGATAAACGCCCGACCAGGGTTGGATTTCAAATTCTGCTTCCAGTAGCGATTCGAAAAACACATCGGTATTACCATCAATAGCAAGCGATGTTTTGTCCTGACGTGCACCAACGCGGTCACGCATTATCGGCCGGAAACGCAAAAACGATTGGCGTGGGCCCCAGATACTTAATTCGACTTCCCATTCCTTTTCAATAAATTCATGGCGCTGGTTATGGGTGGTATCCCAGTCACTCCAGAGTTCAATACGATTCCACCAATGCGAGTTAGCAAACCATTGATAACTGGTTGCATGGGTTTGCTTGTAATAATCCGTCTGCGGGATGTAGCCCAAATCTGCCCGGAAGCCTTCACCCATGGACTGGTAACGACTGTTCCACATCCAATGGCGGGTTTCGCGCAAATAGGAAAAATACCCGGCGTGGCTACTAAAAGGTTCAGTGTTCACACGCAATGCTGATTCATCGCGCAATTGCCCCGCCAGGGTTTGCGGATACTGGCTATTGCTATACAACCATTGCCCTACCCACTCATCCTGGTTATTGGGTTGATACTTCACATCAATACCCTGGATACGATTGTGATAGTCCACTGCCACCCGCGAACTGCCCAGAGTTCCCAAGGACAAGCTTGGCATTGCATCGTAACGATAGCGCCAGACTGCATTTTTACTGTCGCTCTCCAACTGAGCTATGGATGAACTGATATTACCCGGAACAATAAATTGCGTGCTGGTATCGTCTGCAGCAAACAGCGCAAACGCGTGGCGATTATGGCGACCGGTGAGTTTTGCACCTGCATCTGGCGAGTTAATATTGCGCGTATAAACCAAATCCAATGGCGATGAAAAATAATCCGCGTTATCAAGAAAAAAACTGCGCTTCTCGGGTAACAGCAAAGTGAAGGGATCGTTGACAGAAACTTGCGCCTCATCGGCTTCCGCTTGCGAAAAATCCGGATTCAAGGTCACATTGGCATTAATATTCGGGGTGATACCCCATTTCACATCCAACCCGGGTTGCACATCGTCTTCTTGCTGCCATTCACCGGGTTGCGGGTAAAGTTCCCGCTGCCTGTCGCTGCCCGCTACCGGGCTTGGCACCAAGGTAAAATGCTTACCCTCTTTCACACCGGAAAAACCGCGCAGGATTTGCAGCTGGCAAATCCAACAGGGGTTGGTGCGTTCGAGTCGATTGTTGGAAAGGCGATGGCGAAGGTCGCGCGGATAAAAACGCAGCAGTTCGATTTTCCACTGCTGCACAGCGAGGCGATCATTAAAGTTTAAAATGGATAGGGGAATAGCAATTTCCACCTGATAACCCTGTGCGGTAATTTTCCCTGCACTTTGCCAAATTCCATCCCAGGCCAATTCGGTATCTTCTTCCTGTTTACTGGTTTCGTCGGCGATTCCATCCGCTTGTACGCCCAAGGGATTGGCATAAAACTGGTAGGCAAGCTTGTGGTCACCATAGGTATCGATTTTTAAACCTACTGCATCATCATCCCAAATTTTGTCGCGATCTCGATAATAGGCTCGAATTGCTTGCGGGTCCGCATCCTGCGCGATAAAGGCGATATAAAAATAATCGCCATTTTCCATCAAGTAAGCCTGGGTTCTAACCGGCGCGGAACTATTTTCCGCAGGCCAGGTATCAAATGCCAGTTCAACTTTTTTCGCGCCTTGCCATTCCTGTTCCGCTATCTCAGCATCAATAGTGATGGCAGCGTTAATGCGAGGAATTGTATTTGCAGTCTCCACCGACTGGGCAGCTGCATAGGCCACGACAAAAAACGATAATGGAATACTCACACGAAATAGCCTGTAAGCAATCAACACCAACACGCTCCAAATACTAACAGGTAAAAATTTCATGCGCGTATTCCAATAACTGCAACTCTTTTACAAATTTATTGCGCTGGCTTTGGTTCAGGCTTTTGAATTTTGGTTACCGCTTTTCCGCCTTGCTGTTCATAGTTTTCCGAACCTGCAGCACCCACTACCTTAAAGCCTTTGCTGCTCAAAAGATCTCCTGCTGCAAATGCGCGGTTGGCGTGGTTGGATACTGTAATAATGCTACGATCTTTGGGTATGTAAGGAATGTATTTTTCCAAATCTGCAAACTGGATATTTAAAAATACCGGGAAGCTACCGTAAGTAATTAATTCATCGGGACGGCGAATATCAATCACCAATACCTGATCCGCTTTGGCAAGCCACTGATCAATTTGCGCCACTGTCAGCTCGGGCGTTTTATACTTAACGGCAGGTTTATCACCATTGTTCTGTGCTAATGCCAGAGTGGCAAAAAATGCGAGAAACACGCCCAATACCAGAGTTAATTTTTTCATGGAACTATTCCTTAAACGGGATTGAAAAATAAATAGAGATAAAATGGAGTACCACAGCAGCGGAATTGCAATGCCCATACCAAAACCCAAATGCGAATTTATTGATTAAAAGATGCACGAAACAGGGTGGAATTTGTGCCATAGCACGGAAAAGTCTTACAGATAAGCGGGGAACTGCTTAAATTCAAGCACCTGCACTGATGGAAAGAAACAATCAACTGTGGAAAACCCTACTAATACAAATGCCGGTACACCGGACAATACACCGACGATAACCGAAATAGAAAAATGCCTCGCCGATAATATCGGCGAGGCATTTTGTAATAACAACCCAATTTCATTTCACTCGCAGCCTTACCACTAAACCATACAACAAGTGGCCTGGCGACGACTTAAACAACAATTTTTGTTCCATCAAAGCGGGTAAAGCCATATCCCTCAAAGGTTTCATTGTAAGTAAAGCGCTGGTCGCGTAACAAACTGATTGCCAATGCCTCGCCCAGCGCATGCGAGGCAGAAATATCAGCGCGCGTATGGAAGCCGTTAAAGTTACGCCCGAAACCAATATTACTGACCAGCTTATTGAGTTCTCCACCCAGTGTTAATGGCTCTCCAGTCCAGGGAATTAATTTGGTCGGGTCAGCAGGATCCACCTGAACCGGGTTAGGAATTACATAATTTTCATCAAAAAATGCTTTTAACAAGGTCACTGGCGTGGCCGCTGAAATGGTCGCACCACTCGGGTAGCCCGGGTGCGTAGGTGCACCGGTATTATTTGCCAAGGGCAATAGATAACTACCATTGGCAGCAAAGGTGCGCGCTACCGCATCCGATTCAAGCACATCGCGATGAAGCGGATAACTCGCACCTTTGGCCAACACTTTATGCACCAGGCCACCGTAGTCTTCCGGGCGCAAACGTCTGTCAACAAACCAATTTTGGTAGTAAGAAGTTTTTATTGCCAAGGGTCCTGCTAACGCCAGCAATCCCTGGATAAAACCGGATGAAAACGAAGATCCCGGCGATTGGGTTTTGGAGTTCACATAAGGGTTAGCCGGGTTCAAGGGCGCACCTATACCACCAGCCAGAGGATTACCGGCCACCGGAGCTGCCAATAAAATTTGTAACGCATGTAAATAGGTGGGCCCGGAACTGCGCGCCAACCAGGCAAGGTCGCGGCCATTAATAATATGCCGGCGCCCTGCTTCGCTGGTAATGCTCCTACCGGTGCTAATGCCATTGCGAATTTTCAACCACTCATCAAAGCTGGTACCAAAACTTTCACCAGCAGTTTGAATCGGGCGCAATTGTGGTTGTGCCGCGAATGTTCCCCAGGCGGGTATTGGGCGCAATAGAAATTGTGAAATATATGGGCCTTTTAACGTATCTGGCGGCACCACATATTTTCCTTTTTTACCACTGCGATCCGCTTTGTAATCCACATAGAGCGCGGTACTGCGAAATAAAGTTTCCGGAGTAACCAATCCATTGACTTTAGGCCCGCGATATTCGGGTAAACGATTTAATTCCGCTACGGCAGCAAGCACCAAAGGATTACTGGTGTTGTTGCGATATTCACTAAAAGGAACATCGCGCAACAGTGCCTGCCAATAAATTTCAACATGCTCGGCCGCCAGTGCAGCACTATCCAAACGCTCCGCCACTGGAATTGCCAGCTGGGCATTACTCACCCCTTCCAATGCCGTAGTTAAAGGGCCCTGAGGGTCAGCCAATTTTACGGTTCCGCCAAGAATAATTTTTTCAAAATCCTCATGCTTGCGTGTTTGCAATGCCTTTAAAAAAGACGCGTAGGACTCAGGATCAACATGGCCATCGGCATCGTGCTTTAGGCCCTTGGTAGAGGTGCCAATTTTGTTGGGATAACGTGCCTCATCACCGTTATTGGGATGCGGAGGGATATCGACATCGTATTCAAGCTCTGCTGCTTTCACACGTGCCTTGTAGGATTTTTTCGTTAAGGTTTTTGCGTGCAAGGTTCCATACTGGTCATCGCGATAAAAATCTGAATAATCACGACTATTTGATAATCTTTCATCATCCTCATCTTTTCCATGGGCATTGGCGACACCGGCCAACAAAGGCGCAGCAACGCCAGCGGTAGTAATTAAACTTGCCCTGCCAAGCAGGGCACGACGGCTAACACCTTGATTGGGAACAACTGGATTTTCTGACTGATTTCTTTCTTTTACAGGACTGGATTTACTATTTTCTTTGCGATCTGAATCAGGAATAACAGACATAGCTCTTCTCCAATGAACTCAACAATGAACAATCAGTGAATCTCAAAAAACACACTGAAAACCCGCCATCGCCACAACCAACGGCTCTGCTTAACTACCGGTGACACACAACTAACAACGCAAAGCCTGTACCAACTGAACAATTCATTGAAAGCAAAGGGAAAATTTAATTTGTAAAAAAGTGCTGTATAAAAAGCCACATAAAAAACTGATTGCAAAAAAGCAACAATGTTTACTTTGCCAAATAGTTGTATGAATAACGACAACGATTACTGCGACAATTGCGCGCAAAAGTTGAATGAAAACAAAATCGGTAGCATTGATGTCGTTGTTGCAAAGGCGCACACCGCCAATAACTTCAAACGTTCCACCAAGGTATTCGAAGAAGGTGTAGCAGGAGGGAAAATCCTGCTGCTGAATCGCAACAGGATGGTCAAATTGCCTGGGCAGGACTGACTAGCAAAAAATAATGCAAACACCGGGCTGGAAATCCAACCCCGTGTAAATGTTTAAACAGTTACCAATGATTAAAGTTTTTGTGCAGGATCCCAGTGTTCAGCTATTTTTCCGTTCTCAATACGAAACATATCAAACCAGGTGGTGGTATAGGTTTTTGATGCATCTTTAGGTTCTTTGTATTCGCGGACAAACGTCAGCAACACTATATCGCCCTCAGCCACAATATTAACCAACGGCGCTGTCACTTTGGCTTCAATGGGCTTTGGTTTTTTAATGGCACTGAAAAAAGCGACAAAAGCATCACGCCCCGTGGCAACATTTGGATTGTGCTGAATGTAATCCTCAGCGAGATACTTTGGCGCTAATTCCAAATGCCCAGCTTCGAACACTTCGCGCCAAAAGTCGTAAACCAGTTTTTTATTAGCTGCCAACCTGGGATCGTGACTGGCTAATAAGGCCTGGTGGTCAACACTGGGGGTAACAGGTACCTGTGCAAAGCACGGAAAACTCCCGAGCAGCATGAACAGGCAAGACACATTTAATATTCGTTTTAGCATACATTTTCTCGATAGTTTTAACAGGATTTTTAAAGATTTCTCTCAATTTCTTTCAGGGCTTGCGCGACATTTTCTGCAGGCTTCAACCCACCAATCGTCGCAACAACCTTGCCATCTTGCCCAACAATAAAAGTCGTGCGCTCAATTGAACCATGGTTTACCGTAACGCCACGAATATCTTTCCTGCCAATAGTTGATTCGTTAACAGTTAAGCCATAGGCGCGCGCAATTTCACCACTGGTATCTGATGCTACCGGAAATTTGCTGGCACAAAACTCCGGATCAGCCGAGAACTCATTCAAGCGGCCAATATCATCGAGTGAAACGCCCACAATACTTGCACCGGCCTTGGCAAATTTCTCATGATTCACCGCAAAGGCTCGCGCCTGAATACTGCATCCGCCACCAAAGGCGGTAGGATAAAAGTAAACAACAACGGGGCCTTTTTTAAGCGATTCCCCAAGCGAATATTCATAGGATTTTCCACCAAGAGATGCTTGTGTTTTAAATTTAAACGCCTCTTCGCCAGTATTGATTTGCGCGGCTACCGGTAAAGCAATGCAGGCAAGCAGCATCCAACAACCAACTTTTTTCATTATTAAACTCCGATGATCAAGATAATATATTTTTTTTACACAATTCAATAAATTTAAGTCGTGTAGATGTGCAGTTTATATCAATCAATTGCTTGCTTTGCTGCGCAATATCTTTATGTATTCCAGTTCATTCAACGAGTTCCTATCGCGACCGTTGATATCTACACATTCCAGGTATTTTTGCTCGGCCTCATCCAACCTGCCGAGTTGTATGAGATTAAATCCTATGCCGCGTTTCGCACGCAAAAACTCACTGGTACGCAACACATCAGGGGAATAGGTTTTCGCAGATTCCTCTGCTTTGGAGAAGTAATCTATTGCTTGCAACCAATCGCCGCGGGTCTGGTATATGTGCCCTAATGCCGAAAGGTACATGGCATTTGCCGGTGCCATTGCAATGGCCTTTTTTAAAAATCCCTCCGCATCGCGATTGCGGCCTGTTGTCAGTGCAGTAAAGCCGCGCAAGTAGTAGGCATCTGAACAAATCAGATCCGCCACCTCGGCAGGTTGCCCGGTGCGCGTTGCCTCCAGGCTATACATCAGATTTTCTGCGGTTGTGCGGGAGGTGTAAAACCTTGTGCCCGACCGGGAAAAGCTCGCACTGCATTGCTTGATCGCCTCATCGAACTCCACAATAGCAGCACCAAACATACCCGCCTGCATGTAAGCAAGCCCCTGCTCGGCATGCACCTGATATTTGTGGACTGTCGTTTGGTTAGCCTGGGCGTCCTGACGCTCACGCTTCGCTGCACATCCAGCCAACATGAGTGTTGCAACCACCACAATAACGATAATGACATTTGGATTAATCACCACCCATACACTCCTGCCACAGGTGAACAATGGAAAAAGCAACAGCACCGCGTAAAAATTTTTGTTATAGCAATATCCATACCCGGAACGGAGGATAGGTGTAACCGGGTAGTATTAGAGGAAGGAGACGGAATTGATCTGGCCGAATAAGGCATGAAATAGACTAACTAATGGTACGTTTTTTAACTTGGGCTATTCATTTGTTGGTCTATTCATTTGTTGGTCTATGCACGCCAGAAAATCTTCTTGGAAATAGGGTTTCTGATCCACCCAGAACATATACTGCACACGCAAAAAATCCTTCGCAAACCCATGCAGCACTGGAACCAGATTGGGACGCTTACTTTTTATCTCGTTTGTATTGGTTTCGCCTATGTAGTTACCATCCTGAACTGCAATTCCCAACGGAGTAGAGAACTTGCCTTCGTGCATCAGCGCTAACGCATGATTTAACTGACCCTTTTTGCTGAACATTAAATCCGGCGCGCCCAGACCAACACCAATTTTTTCACCGTGCTGATAAATGGATTTTAAATACCCCTTATCTTCCCACGGCAACCATTCGCCGGGCATAAAATTAGCGTACTGCATAGTAACCGATGTTGGGAAAGCCGCTTTTAATGCACTCATATTAAGCTTTAAGGATTCAGCGTATACCGCAGGGGTAAAACTGGGGTCATATTTTTGTTCAACGCCTATGGCCGATTCCTGCAAATTAATCCCAGCCACCTTGCCATCAAATTCTTTACCCAATGCATTCAGGAAAAATGCAAAGCGCTCACGCACACTTTTATTCCAGCGTTTAGCTACCCAACCCTCCGGCTCACCCGCATCGGTATATTGATAGAGAATACCACCATCATATTCTTTGCTTTCCAGATAAGCTGGCACTGCCTTGTAGCGAATATCAAAAGTGGTATCCTGCAACTGTATAAACAATTTTTTGCCTTTGCTTTTCAGGTATTCGTAATCCTGCCGGATAATCGCAAAATCGTACTTGTCTTTTGTTGGTTCCAGTTCACGCCAGGAATACATAATCTGCGCACCTGCCAACTTCGGGTTAGATAACAGGGCGTGATTCTGGATGGCGTCGCGATCGCGGGAAAAATAAACAAAATGTTGAATACCATCCTCTGCCAGAGGACAAGTTGCGCCCAGGTATTTTTTATAGGCACCAGCATAACGCTCGTCAGGCCTTGCCCATTCGGCAGACGCACTCGAAACCAGAGATAAAACGAGCAATACATGAACGAGCCTTTTTCTTAGCATAATGTTTCGGCTTTCAATTTTAGAAAAAATGTGATTTTAATGGCGGAACCCTCCAAACCAATTTCAATAACCGTGGCGCCGCCTACCACCAGCAAATACCTTAATGGGATTTTTCTTTACGCAACTCCTTGATGTACTCGATTTCATTTAACGCCACTTTATCTTTGGAATCATAAGCAAGCGCCTCACGGAATTTTTTCTCCGCATCATCCAGCTTACCCAATTCAATTAGATTAAAGCCCGAACCCCGCTTGGCGCGGCAAACTTCAGCCAACTTAATTTGCGCTGGCGAATAGGTTTCTGCTGCTGACTCCGCTTCGGTGAAATGCGCTAGTGCGTTATTCCAATCGCGTTTGACTTGATAGATATGCCCAAGCTCCGAAAGATACATAGCATTATGGGGAGCCATAGCGACTGCTTTCTTTAGATTTGATTCAGCCTCCTCAATATTTCCAAAATCCAGAGAGGCATAACCTTTTAAGTAAAAAGCGTCTGAGCAAGAAGTATCGAATACTTCAGCAGATTTATTTGCCGCAGCCGCCATAGCCATGTAGGTTAAACTTTCAACTGGAGTTCTCGCTGTATAAACCTGTGTTTCACCTGCTGTTAATGTTTGGCACTGTTTAATAGCCGCATCAAACTCTTCAACGGCACGATTTAATTTGCCAGCCTTCAGATAGGCATACCCCTGATCTACAAGCGCTTGGGTATGATTGACCGATTGTTCTGCACCAGGTGTTTTGGTTGGCGCGGACGCACAGCCAGACAAAATCATTACCACAGACAAACAACTGACGACCTTTTTCATAGTAGCTTCCTTTTTAACACCTAAATGAGTAGGGAACTTTCAAAAACATCTAAGGTCACTTGGCCCAAAAACCCAGATCAGCTAATAACCTCAATGATAATTCCTTACGGTAGTGTTGCAGCGCAGAGAAGTTATCGGCCTGCATATAAATGGCAAAAGCGGTTACCGGTTTACCTGTTTTATCCTTTACATAACCGATATACCAGCCTGCAAAAGCTCCATCAAAGTTATTCGGATCCAATGAACCTGCGCCGGTTTTGGCATAGAGGGAAAAATTATTTTTACTTTCCTGTAATGCGATAGTCTCAAACAAGGACAGGTTCGCCGCTTTAATATTGCAACGGTTCTTTAACAAACACACCAGAAATTCCATTTGCTCTTGCGGTGATATTTGCAACTCACCATTCAACCAAAAACGATTGCTACCCGGCTTGAAAGTTTGATTGCCATACTGAAATTTTGCCAACCATTTTTTATAGTCTTCAGGAGCTATCCGCGGAACCAACGCCTGGTAATACCACACTGCCGAATGTTTAAATGCCGTCGCCAGAGTTTGTGATTGTTTCCAGGTATCTGGCCAGAATGACTGCGCCGGGTATTTCACCTGATCCCACTCAACCAACTCATCAGCAGACTTCACTGCACCGGTTTCCAGCGCAATCAACGTATGGGGAATTTTAAACGCGGAATAAGGAGCGTGACGCACGCCCACTCCTTTCTCGTTAATCACCCAGCAATCACGGGTTTTAAAGTCAAAGGCAATAAACGTGACTTTGCGCGTGCCGAATTCTTCAAGATAGGTATCGGTATTGATTGGCTTTGTGGTTTTGCAGGTTTCGGCGAGCGAAGCTAATGATGCGAGCATCAGCAAAGCAGCTGATAGTAATTTACTCATACAATTGTGATCCTGTTATTTTTTGTTTTTCCGTTGTGGTAGTTGGGCAGCAATACCTAACTACCTTTTGCTATTTACTCAGTGAAAACCACTGTTGATTTATCAACTCAATCACCATCAGCTGCTTATTTTTAACCAACAAAGCAAAACGCCAAGCTTACCCAAGCCCTGCAAATGCCGCAACCTATCAATGGCGCGCTTATTGCTATCAATGCAGAAATACAATATTTCCCCTCGCAATTGCTTCTAACGAAACAGATTTCATTATGTGGATAGTTAACATCGCCTTGCGCCGGCCCCATA
>JAGKXA010000216.1 GCA_021151615.1 Cellvibrionaceae bacterium
TGCATCAACAGGATGCCAACGGCCACACAAGCGGCCAGGAGATGGGCATATACAATCAGGGTTTTAAACATAGTTGTCCGCGCCTTTGTTGTTTTCTTTAATCAAAGTATGTTTACCGGTAAATGATTGCGCTACCATTTTCGAACGATTGATATAATCGATAGTCCGGGGTTGGGCATCGCAATAGAATCAGTACGCCAATGTTTGCAATAAATTATTTGTAACTTGATGGTGAAGTAAAAAAGTGCATTTTCTTAGGGAAAATCCATCTATTTTCTTTGGTAATTACTTTTTTGCCAGCAATGAAAATCATTGTTTTATTGAGCTAACACTTGAATATTCAGTAAACGACTTGCCGGTTGAATTCACACTTATATTTATTGGAATCAACCTTAACGCATATTGGTAGCGCGATCAAATAAAGATGCACAAGTACACAAGTAAAAAAATGTGTGTTTTTCAAAAAATAATTGAAATAGATACGGATTAGGAAGCGGTGAACTTTATAGGTAAAAAAATGATTTTAACCATGGCAGCTCGACTGCCATGGTTAAACGCTGCGGAGAGTTACTTACTTAGCTCAGAGCTCGAAGAACTTCTGACATTGCATCGCCAAAGTCACCGTACTGATGTTGATCATCATTGATTTTCACCCAGGAGTTACCCTGATCAATTGAGCGCCAGAGTCTGTCGCCAATAATGTCACTGCCACCTGCTAGCCAGATATCACCTTTGTAACCTAATACGGCTTTGAAGCGGCAAGCTATGCCTTGAATGTCAGGCCCTTATCGGTACTCATATAAAAGGTATTGCCAGGTCAGGCGTAGAACGCGGATGCGTTGGTGCGATCTGCTTCTACAATTGCACTCTGCGTGCTGCCAGGTAGTTGATACACAAACTGCGGTTGTACCAACTGGTGCTCAAATGATGTTACTGCCATCAGCAGAAAGGGCGAAATTGCCATCAGAGGTCACACCAGGCCGTGTCTGGCTTTGCCACCAGTTGTTGGTGTATACACCTGCAACGGCATAAACGTGGTTAGTGTCAGCTGCATCGGTTGCCATACTGAGTGCGCCCTTCCAGCTCCAGTTATATCCCAGCCGACTCAGTTGAGTAAGGGAATCCAATCACCTAAAACACTGGCAATAGCAAGGTTAACAATAGGGCGTTGTTTCTTGGCATTTCTCCACTATTTAGGTCGATTTTATGTGGTTAATGATTCGAAAAATTTCAAATATCGAGAAATAAATAGAAGGTTTCTTATTTTATGTTATATGGAAAACCGTTTTTGGAGATGGCTAAAGACGTAAGAAATGCCTCAAAGCATGTTTTTTAGGTTTTAAGCAAGCGAGAGAGGCAAAAATAAAGCGAGTGCATGTAAAAATAACTTTTATTCAAAACAGTCATTTTTTTGCTCGGTTGATGCAGTGAGTAATAAAATTTTGAGTCTGTGACTCGAGTTAGCTGCGTTTGCCGGGTGACGTCATGCAACTAAAGCAAGGGTAGCGTTGATTTTTCTAAAACACAGTGCAATTTTCATCAGTGAATTTTATGTGTTTGTCTTATAAATTAGCCGCCTAGAGGAAATCAGTTAATTTCATATAAGGGGTTGCCAATTCTTATTATTTGCAATACTTTTGGCAAATTGGATTGACAGCGCTGTTTTGCATATTGACGTGTTGTTTTTATATATTAAAAAATCAACAGTAAAAGCTAATAAATATAAAAAGATTCAATTGTTCTGAGTTCTGTCGTAATCAATGATGTCTTTAGTTAACCCTGTCTTAATGTTTCATTAACCTGAATAGTTAAATATTTGCTGTAAATGCCCTAGTGATATTGGTTGACGCTTAAATGGTAGCGCTTCCATATTGTAATTTTTTCATGTGTACAAGTGTGCAATGAGATGTTTTTCGCAGAACGGAATCGCTGAGTAGTAGGATAATAACGTTAATGCGTTTGTGTTTCCCTTCAGCTCTCCCCCACATGAAATATATGCAGTTTTGGTAATTTATGGCGATTTACAGCGCTTTTCCTCTTGGCTGTAATTTTTACCTCAAGGTATGTTGGTGTTGCTGCAGTACCCTCATACCACATAAAGATCCATTTAATGCCAATAACAATAACAGCGATAAATTGTTAAAAGATTAAGGTAGCGCTAACAAGCCTTTATCTTTCAAGCCCGATGGACCGAAAAGCCGCAGTCGTTTTGTGGTGCCTTGCAGGATGTAAGGAATGTAAGCGCCTGTAGTAGAAGGCGTCGAATAATAACGAGAGCTTACAGCTCTACTCACTGGAATCCAGGAGAACTTCAATGATTACTCCAACAAGAAAGACCTTAGGTCTGGCAATCGCGCTGGGTCTTGGTTTGTCGGCAGCTGGCCAAAGTGCCAATGCTGCTTGTACTTACAAAATCAGCAATGAGTGGTCTACCGGTCTGACCGGCGAAATTATTGTTACTAACAGCGGTAGCTCAGCAGTAAGCGGGTGGTCTGTGGGTTGGCAATACACTACCAATCGCCTGAGCGGCTCATGGAATGCAAATGTTAGCGGCAGCAACCCTTACACTGCATCAAACCTAAGTTGGAATGGTACTTTGCAACCAGGCGGCAGCGCGACTTTTGGCTTTCAGGTTGATAAACGCGGCGGTTCCGCTGAAATGCCAGCGCTGACTGGTAGTATCTGCTCTGGTACTCCACCCGTGACTACTAGCTCATCTGCACCTTCAAGCATTGCTGTGACCAGCACTTCGCGCTCCAGCAGCAGTACCCCGATAGTGTCAGGTGAGCAGTGTAATTGGTACGGTTCCTTGCAACCTCTATGTACTACTACCCAAAGCGGTTGGGGCTATGAAAATGGCAAGAGCTGCGTGTCTCGCACAACCTGTGCGGCGCAACCGGCACCCTATGGCATAGTGGGAACAACCAGTTCTGTTCCTCGTAGCTCAAGCGTACCTGCTACTTCAAGCTCTCGTCCAAGTAGCTCAAGTACGCCTGCGACTTCCAGTTCGCGTCCGAGTAGTTCTAGTGTAATTTCGACGTCTACTTCTCGTAGCTCAAGCAGTGTGTCTTGCTCGGAAGGCAATAATCCTTCTTGTTACACCAGTTCATCTCGTCCAAGTAGCTCTAGCGTTCCGGCAACTTCCAGCAGTGTCGTTGCAACTTCAACATCGCGTAGCTCAAGCAGCGTGGCCACAACATCACGTTCAAGCTCAAGTGTTCCTGTTGGTCCACGCCTGGATAACCCATTTGTTGGTGCCAACTGGTACGTAGATCCAATTTGGTCTGCAAAAGCACAAGCTGAGACTGGTGGTTCAAAAGTGTCTGGTTATAACACTGCGGTTTGGATGGATCGTATTGGCGCCATCGAGCCAACAGATGGTTCTTACGGATTGCGTGACCACTTGAATGCCGCGCTTGCGCAAAACGCTAACGTAATTCAAGTAGTTGTTTACGACCTGCCGAACCGTGATTGTAAAGCGCTGGCGTCGAACGGTGAGTTGAAACAAGGTGTTGAAGGTTCAACTCGCTATCGCACTGAGTACGTTGACAAGATTGTGTCAATTTTCTCAGATCCTAAATATGCAAGCCTGCGCATCATTGCGATCATTGAGCCAGATTCACTACCAAATCTGGTAACTAATCTGAACGATCCTGATTGCCAAGCGGCAACTGATCCAACCTATGGTTACATTGCCAACACTCGTTATACGCTGAGCAAGTTGTACCCGCTGACTAACGTTTATTCCTACGTAGACATTGGTCACTCAGGTTGGTTGGGTTGGGACGATAACTTCGGTAAAGCAGTGACATTGATTGGCGATGCAATCAAAGGTGCAACCGGTGGTGTTAATTCAGTTGCTGGCTTTGTATCCAACACCGCAGGTTATACCCCATTGTACGAACCATTCCTCGATTCACTGGCTAACAGCGCATTCCCAGGTAGCGGTGGCGGTACTCAAACCCGTCAGGCAACTTTCTTTGAATGGAATCCTTACTTCAGTGAAGTAGCCTTCGTTCAAGCATGGCGTACTCGCATGATTGCTGCTGGTTTCCCATCAACAATCGGTATGTTGGTTGATACCTCGCGTAATGGTTGGGGTGGTCCAAACCGTCCAACAGCGGTCTCCACCAGCACTGTGTTGGATACTTTCGTAGACCAATCTCGTGTTGATAAGCGTACCCATCGTGGTAACTGGTGTAACCAAAAAGGTGGTATCGGTGAGCGCCCACAAGCGGCTCCAGCGCCAGGTATCGATGCTTATGTTTGGGTGAAACCACCAGGTGAGTCAGACGGCGCAGCGTCTTTGGAATTGTCTTTCGATCCACAAGACCCAGCAAAAGGCTTTGACCGTATGTGTGATCCAACTTACACCTACAGCGCGGGTAATAGCACTGTTGCAACTGGTGCACTGGCAAATGCTCCGGTAGCAGGTCGCTGGTTCAAAGAAGGGTTTACCGTGTTGGTTAACAACGCTTACCCAGCGTTGCAATAAGCGCGTCGAGTGAGAGTGAGCCCTGGACAGGCATTTGGAGAGATGCCCTGATCAAGGATGATTTTTTTCAATGGATTCAGGTGGGCGGCGCGGTTTTACTACAGCTCCCGACCGCTTGCCAGATTCCAAGTGTTACCCGTAAAACTGTCTAGTGCCGACCTTTCACTCTGTGATAGGTCGGTTTTTTTTTCTAATTATTTTGGTGATATGCCTCAGCTATGCTATTTATAACTGAATGCCATTAAGGATATGGCGCTTTTGCATGAAACGGACGTACTACTAAAAATTTATAATAACGGAGAATGACCATGCCAATATCCCCAGAATTAGTTGCCGAAATGCAAGTGCTGCGTATGTTTGATACTAGTACCAGCCAAACAGGGTTGAAAGTTCACTCAGATGCGTCTTCGGATATTATCTCTGCAACCCGTCGTCTGTTTGAAAAACAATTAACGACGCAAATTGATGGTGGCTACTTAACGCCCTTGGGGTATGAATGCTCTGTGCATTTGCAACAATTAATGCAAATTCTGAATTCCAAACCGTTGCTCTAAATTCCTTGAGTTGTTTCATAGCTGGTGGTCACATAAGTATGTTTTGCGGGGATTGCATCCGCTGTGGATGTTTTCTCGCAGGGAATAAAACCTATAAAAACGTGGTGAGAGGCCGATCATGCCCACTTCTTTTACATTTTTGGTGAGGATTTTTTTGTCTATGTTTTTATCTTCAGCGTGTTCTGCGCAAGCAGAAATTTCACGCGTACAATTGAATAACGATACCCTTGCCGCAGAGATTACGCCAGATATTGGCGGCCGTCTGTTATCAGTAGCACTTGTGGGGCAGCCAAATTTTTTGCGCGTTGGTTCGGCAGTTTTGAGTGAGCCTAATCCTGTAGTGACACCGAGCTCTGATAATATTGCGTATTTTGGGCATGAAACTTGGGTCGGTCCTCAGAGTCATTGGTGGTTGCATCAGTTAGTAAATTCTGAGCGTGGTGCTGCAAAAGCGGTGTGGCCACCGGATCCTTTTTTAATTCTCGCCAAAAATACAGTGCAAGAAAAAAATGCGAATCAGCTGGTTATGCAAAGCCCGAATAGCCCTGTATCGGGTGTTGCCTTGCAAAAAACGTTTTTCCTTGTTGACGGTAAGCCCAATCAACTTCGATTAAATGTCAGTGCGCAAAATATTCGCGATTCAAACGTCGCGTGGGATATTTGGTTTAACACGCGTGTGCATCACACCACCAATGTGTACGTGCCTGTTGCAAGTATGAGTGATGTGCGCGTTGAACATTTTACCGATGCAACCTATGGGCCTCTGGAACATAATTTTAGCGATGGATTTTTTGCGTTAGAAAATTTTTCACCCAGTTCACATCAAGGGCGTAAGGGAAAAGTGTTTATTCAACCTGAGCAGGGATGGATGGCCGCATTTCGCGATAAGCAGTTGCTAATTATTCAATTTGCCTTGCAACCCAAAAGTGCGATTCATCCAGAGCAAGGGCAAGTTGAACTGTATCAGGAATTTTTAAACGATAGCCTGGAAGAGGGTTTGTTAGAGCTTGAAGTGCATGCTCCCTACAAAACACTGCAGCCGCGTGAATCTATGTCGGCGAATGAAATCTGGACACTGTTGCCTTACTCTGGCGAGCAAACTCCCGCCGCACAACGCGCATTTTTACGCAGTCTTGTAGATCAATTGCGATTCTGATTTTTCGGGCTTGGTGTTTTCTGGTTATCACATTCGTAATGTGAAAATAAAAAACCTTCTGAAGTAAATTCAGAAGGTTTTTTTGTTGATGGTCAATCCAACACGTGCTTAGAGATAGCCCACTTTTTTACCAAAGGCGATGAGGTTAGATCCGTAATCACCGCCCCATACATAACCGGTGCGACGCTCTTCAGACATTTGGGTGATATCGTAGAACTTGCTACCGTCGCGATCACTGAAGAAGCCGCGATTGGTGTTCAGGTCGTAGAAGCGATACCACATTTTACTGCCGGATTTTTTGATAATCGGATTGGTTTTCGCTTGCGAGCGATCATAGGTGTAACCATCCAAATAGGTCGTCGGACTGTTAAACCAATTCAATGCGGCCTTCACTGCTTTTTGCACATCGGCAGTTTGCGGTTGGGTCATTAGGAAGCCAATCACACCAATGGATTCACTGCCACTGAGTGATTCCAATTCATAGGCGCGTGCTTTCTTCGGCAAATAATCCGTTGCACCGTGCTGTGCACACCAGACGGTCAGTGTGCCGTTTTGTTTCCACTGCGCTTTCAAAATATAGTCAGTGCCTTTGGTGACAGCGGTTTTGAAGCGCGCACGGTCAGCATCGCTGAAAGTATCGTTATCGAACGGCGCCATTTTTTTCGCGGCGAAATCCAGCACGGTTAACGCATAGGCCATGCCGTTATCGTTGAAGGTCGCGTGATCCGCGTAACCGCCTTTGAGCGGATAAAATTGTGGCAATGCACCGGTGCTGTATTGCGAACTCACAATAAAGTTGGCCGCACGGCGCACTGCATCGCGGTATTTTGTATTGCCACCAGTTTTATAAATTTCGGCGAGATAAACCATTTCGGTAATGGTCGCGCCATTATCGATGGTGCCGCTGTCGCTACCGCCGTTGCCTGCGCTCACCGAGTTGTAATCCAGATTTTTTGGCCAGCCGCCGTTCGTTAATTGATAAGACAACACAACATCCGCACGTGAGCTATTCCACTTGGTGCGCGCGTTGCGCAACCAACTAGCGACTGGGTTGCCGTCTAATGTCAACAAGGTGCCAGTGCCCGTTGCCGGTGTGGAACTGCTAGCAGCGCTGGAGCTGGATTGTAACGAGGAAGCAACACTGCTACTGCTGACTGCACCAGCGCAGGTTCCTGCT
>JAGKXA010000562.1 GCA_021151615.1 Cellvibrionaceae bacterium
ACTCAGCGCTGAGCTGGAGCAATTGCAAGGCGGCGATGCCAAACTCGACCAACTCGAGCAACAGGTAGCCCAGGCAGAGAAAAACTATCGCCAATTAGCCGACCAGCTTTCCGCAAAGCGCGCCAAGGCCGGTAACAGTCTGGCAAAACAAGTTAACGAACAGCTCAAGTTACTGGCAATGGAGAACGCCAAGTTCAGCGTCAGCCTTATTCCTCTCGGCGACAAGCCCGGCGCCAATGGTCTTGAAGAAGTGGAATTCCTGATCAGTACCAACCCCGGCCAAGCCCCGCGCCCGCTGGGGAAAATCGCCTCGGGCGGCGAATTGTCGCGCATCAGCCTTGCCATCCAGGTAGTTACTGCCCAAACCTCGGCCATTCCCACCCTGGTCTTCGATGAAGTCGATGTAGGTATTGGCGGCGCCACGGGGGATGTAGTTGGTCAGCTATTACGGCAATTAGGCAAGCGCGGCCAGGTGATTTGCGTGACCCATCTGGCACAAGTAGCGAGCAAAGGGCATCAGCATTTACAGGTGGTTAAAACCGCAAATAAGAAATCGGCTGAATCGACGCTGGTTGAGCTGGATAGCAATTCCAAGGTGGAAGAGGTCGCGCGAATGCTGGGTGGATTAAAGGTGACTGAACAATCGCTGGCCCATGCGCGGGAAATGCTGGCGCTTTAATTTGCGTGCCATTTTTTGCACTCACTATAAAACAAAAAGGGCGCGATAAACGCGCCCTCAAGCAGTAATACAAATCAACGTTTCCTACATCAAAACACTAACGTTTCTTTCAAAAACAGCACGTTTTTCAAAAAACGGTAAAAAAGTCGAACTAGTTAACAATACTCGTTTTTACGCCCAAGTTCTAACCTTTTTCACTGCAAAACACTTCTTTCTCGCAATCTTCATATAACTTAGCGTTTTTTGCGCACGTAAAGCACCAGACTGTGATCAGTCAATTCGTAGCCGTATTCAGCAGCAATACGTTTTTGCAGTGCTTCAATCTCATCGTTATGGAACTCAATGATAGTGCCGGCATCTATATCGACCATGTGATCGTGATGCTCGCCGCGCGCTACTTCAAACACTGAATGGCCGCCATCGAAGTTATGACGAACCACCAAACCAGCTGTTTCAAACTGGGTTAACACCCGGTACACAGTTGCCAGACCAACGTCATCACCCTGCTCCATCAGCGC
>JAGKXA010000563.1 GCA_021151615.1 Cellvibrionaceae bacterium
CCTCCAAACACAATCGCCAGGGCGATAAAGAGGGAGTAAGGCAATGAATACAAAAATAATCCTACTTACCAGCGTGATTGCAGCAAGTATCGGTTTTACTGGCTGCGATTCAGGTGAGAAAAAACCTGATAACACGCAACCAGCAGCTGCTAATCCGCAACCAGTGCAACCTGCACCGGTACCAGTAGCTTCAGTACCGGTTTTCTTTGATGATTTCAGTTATGCAGATTTGGCCGGGTTTTATAACAATGGCTGGAAAGTGCGAACAGAAACTGGTCACCCGGGTATAAAAGACGCTACCTGGTCGGCAGAAGGCTTGTCGTTTCACCAGGATATTACCGGCGCTGAGAATGGTGCAATTCGCATGAGTTCAGTGACTGGCGGTACCGGGGAAAACACTCGCCACACCCAGTTCTGTCATGCGCGCAAATATCGTGAGGGCACCTATGCTGCGCGCGTATTTTTCCGCGATGAGCCAAGCTATGGTCCCGACGGTGATGAAGTCATCCAAACGTTTTATGCGATCAGCCCACTAAAAGCCCCGATGGATAAAAATTACAGTGAAACGGATTTTGAATACCTGCCCAATGGCGGTTGGGGCGAAAACACTGTGCCGGCCATGTGGACCACCAGTTGGGATACCTTCCAGTTAGAACCATGGACCAAAGTGAATGAATACACGCGCACAGCGGGTAGCTATGCCGGTTGGCATACGTTGGTGCTAACTGTGGCAGACAACAAGGTTATTTATTATGTGGATGGACAATTATTTTCCGAGCACACCAGTGCGGTGTATCCTGAAGATTTTATGTCAATCAACTTTAATTTATGGTTTATGCCGAAAGGGGCGGATGGTTCGCAAGGCCCGGTAGATTCACCGGAATTGCGTGAGTATCAGGAAGATATTGACTGGGTATTTTTCCGCGAAGGTATTGCTTTATCGACTGCAGAAGTTGAAACATTGGTCGCTGGTTATCGTACCAATAAAGTGGCTTATCTGGATGAGGTGAAAGAGCAAAATCCACCGCTACCATCACCTTGTGGTTTATAACTACTTTGTAAATAAAAGAAGCAGCAAATAAAAAGCCCCGCGCATTATAGTGAAAATGCGCGGGGCTTTTTTATGAGCGCTTGAATCTAACGATTAATGTTCGCTAGCTTCTGCTGCACCTATGCCAGTTTGCGAGCGGACAAAT
>JAGKXA010000564.1 GCA_021151615.1 Cellvibrionaceae bacterium
ATCCCGCAGAAGAACTTTGTCTGCCATCGCGGCGGCTGGGACAAATCAGCAACTGGCTCCTACGAAATTCGCGGCAAAACCCTGGGCCTGATTGGTTACGGTTCTATCGGCAGCCAAACCAGCGTACTGGCTGAATCCCTGGGCATGAAAGTGCGTTTTTACGACGTAGTGACCAAGCTGCCGCTGGGTAACGCCAGCCAGATTCGCGAGCTGGATGAACTCCTGGCGACAGCTGACATTATCAGCCTGCACGTACCGGAAAATGCGTCTACCCAAATGATGATCGGTGCGCGTGAAATCGGCCTGATGAAACAGGGAGCGATACTGATCAATGCCTCGCGCGGTACAGTGGTGGATATCGATGCGCTGGCTAACGCGATTAAATCCGGCCATATCGCCGGTGCTGCGATCGACGTATTCCCGGAAGAACCAAAAGCTAACGGTGACGAGTTCCTCAGCCCACTGCGTGGTTTGGACAATGTGATCCTGACTCCGCATATCGGCGGCTCTACCATGGAAGCGCAAGAAAACATCGGCATCGAAGTAGCAGAAAAACTGGTCAAGTACTCCGATAACGGTACCACCACCAGCTCGGTTAACTTCCCGGAAGTTGCCCTGCCCGGCCATCCGGATGCACACCGCTTGCTGCACGTGCACGCCAACGTTCCCGGCGTACTGTCGAAGATCAACAAGATTTTCTCCGACAACCAGATCAATATTTCTTCCCAGTACCTGCAAACCAACGACAAGGTTGGCTATGTGGTAGTGGACATCAACTCACCTTACAGCGAAGTGGCGCTGGAGCAGTTGAAAAATATTGAAGGGACTATTCGTTGCAGAGTGTTGTTCTAGGTCGTTGCAGAGTGTTGTTCTAATCGACACAAATATTTTCGCAACATAACTGATCCACCGCTAAAAACAAAAATGCCGCACTGGCAACAGTGCGGCATTTTTGTTTTCAGGTTATCTATTCAAGTCAGGCAACTGAACTTTCTTTCGCAGCTTTGTTAGCTTTACGCGCTTTCCAGGCTTCGTAAACAATCGGCAGGACCGACAGCACCAGAATTCCCAGAATCAGCAGGGTGAAGTTTTTGCGCACCACTGGCAGGTTGCCGAACACATAACCGGCGTAGAGGAAAATTCCCACCCAGAGCACAGCGCCAATAACGTTGTACATCATAAAGCGCTTGTAACC
>JAGKXA010000565.1 GCA_021151615.1 Cellvibrionaceae bacterium
TTTCATAAGCTGTCGCAATCAGAAAATCCTGTTCCGGCTTGCCCAATGCCATTCGCAATTGATTTTCATCGTTTAACAATTCTGCACAAAGTGATTGCACGCGCTGAAACCCCGGCAAATAACCTGTGCAGATCACCGCTTTGTCTGCCCGCACTTTTATAGTTTGATGCCACTCGTTGGGTGCTAACTTTTTATTGTTCACCGGGTTATTGTTCGCGAGGTTATTGTTCGTCAGGATCAATTGAATACCCTTGGTCACAGCATCAATCCGCTTTATTTTCGCTTTGTACATGCGCAAGCGACCGTCCACTTTTAATTTATCCAGTTGCTGTGCAATGTTCGCGGGAATACGGTGTCGTGCAATATTCCACCAGGGCAGGCACTTGCGCAGGCGACTACGTTTCCTATCAGACAAATTGCTCCAGATAAGATTATTACCTGTACGCAAATAATTAATGCTCTCTTGCCAGGCAATGCCCTGCTGTTGATTTGACTGGATATAGGCACGTATATCGCGCAGTAAAGACACTGCCGATGTTGCCATCGTTTGAAACTCCGGCAGTTGATGGTGGTGATGAGTGTTGCTATGTGGCAAGGGCGAAAGATTATGCGCAGAAAAAATATGGAACCGCCCGCTAAAACCCTGTGCAATCGTAAATTGCACGGCATCCACCATGCTTAAGCCAGAACCAATTACAACCAGGTCGCGCTGGTTTTTCCAGTCGCATTGATTTGCCGCCATACAATAGGGCGAGGGAAAAATTAAATGCGGAGAATCAGGTTTATCAAAATCAGGACAGTTTCCAGTAGCCATTACTAACGCATCTGCCGGAAAACGTTTATTGCGATGAGTCACCACACGCAATCCCTGCGCTCGTAATTCATCGTTGCAACTCGTGCGTTCAACCGCAACAACTCGCTCAGCAACTAACTCAATGTGATGACCATTCGCTTTAAGTCGCGCAATTGCCTCGTGAAATAAATGTTGCAAATAAGCTCCGTACAGCATACGCGGAACAAAATCATCCGGGCGAATCACCAGGGTGGAAAATTCCGGACGCAGATCTCGCCATTGGCCAGTGTTCTGCAACCATTGATAAAAATGTGCGGGATTATCGACAAAGGCGCCCATGCGCTGGGCGGGGACATTTAGAATAAACGCCGGGTGAGAAACAGAATAAGCCAACCCACAGG
>JAGKXA010000566.1 GCA_021151615.1 Cellvibrionaceae bacterium
GGCAGAACCCAGCCCGGAAGTTTTTATTCAAGTATTACGTGAATGCCACGCACTGGAAAAAATATTCCCGGAAATCAATGCGCTCTTTGGTGTCCCGCAAACCGCTGTACATCATCCGGAAATAGATACAGGTGTACACACACTTATGAGCTTGCAGCAAGCAGCAACATTGTCGATCAACCCATGTATTCGCTTTGCAACCTTGCTACACGATTTAGGCAAAGCAGCTACCCCTAAAGAGGAATGGCCACGCCATATTGCACATGAAGAACGCAGCCTGCCGCTGGTAAAGCAATTGTGTGAACGCGTGGCTGCACCGCGCGATTACAAAGAACTGGCATTGATGGTCGCACAGTGGCACACCCACTGCCACAGGGCCATGGAGCTAAAACCTGCCACAGTATTGAAGGTATTACAGGGTAATGATGCATTTCGCAGGCCTGAACGCTTCCAGCAATTTTTAGTCTGCTGCGAAGCAGATGCGCGCGGCCGCACAGGGTTTGAAAATCGCAACTATCCGCAAGCTGATTTTTTTCGGCGCGCATTAACCGTTAGCCAACAACTGGATCTTGCGCCCCTGCGCGCGCAGGGTATCACCGGTCAGGAATTTGGCGAAGCGATTGCGCGTTTACGGCTCGAGCAAATTACACAATTAAAGCAAGAGTTTTCCATTTCGGAATAATATTTTGCAGGAGAGAAACATGTCTGGACCAACCACTGGAAATCAAACAGATCGCCTCCCCAAGGTCGCACTGGTAACCGGCGCCGCAAAACGTATAGGTGCCGAAATTGCGCGACAACTCCACAGTGCCGGACTTAATATCATTGTGCATTACAATCACTCCGCCAGTGCCGCACAAGATCTTGTTGATGAACTCAATGACGAACGAGGCAATTCAGCTGTAGGCATTTCTGCAGACCTTAATGATCATTCCCAGGTCATTAACCTTGCACAACAAAGTGCAGCGCAGTGGCAACGTCTGGATCTACTGGTTAACAACGCCTCCAGTTTTTTTCCTACGCCAATCGGTGAAGCTTCCACCGAAGACTGGGACAACCTGATAAACTCCAATCTCAAAGCACCATTTTTTTTGGCTCAGGCACTCGCGCCACATCTAAAACAGACGCATGGCAGCATTATCAATATTGCTGATATTTACGCACAGCGACCACTGAAAAAACACAGCATTTACT
>JAGKXA010000567.1 GCA_021151615.1 Cellvibrionaceae bacterium
TCCATGGATCATTCGATGATGGGTATGCATCACGATATGAGTCATATGGATGCCCAGGATAACGTCATGGATATGAAAACCACCCACGACTGCTGCAAAACCATGGGTCATTGCTCCTCCAGTAGCTGTTCAGCGCCTGCATTGGGCTATAGCCTGGCTTTTGCCGTCCTCTCGGATACTTCGGTGAATACCAACGGGTATCACCAGCACATCCCCAGCTCGCCCGTCTCCTCCCTCTATCGTCCCCCCATTTCCTGCTGATACAGGACAGTTACGCCTGTAATTTGGCGTATCAGTCAACAAATTGTATTCGCGGGAGTGAAAGTAGCTCCCTCTGTTGATGGTTAACAACCTCGCGTTGTTTTGGAGCTTTTATGGTTTTCCAACATTTTATGGGCGCTATTGGCGTTTGGACGCTCACGTTCTTTTTGATAAGCCCGGTACATGCTTCATCCCCCCCAGTAGCCACTGCTGCCGGGGAATCGGTGCAGTTAGCGGTATACAAAAGCCCGACTTGCGGCTGTTGTGAAGAATGGATTTCCCACCTGCAATCCCATGGACTGAAATCCACTATCCATCATCCCGATGATCTGAATGCGATCAAAAACCGCTATCGGATCAGCCCCCAATACCAGTCCTGCCATACAGCTGTCTCCCCTGAGGGGTATGTATTTGAGGGACATATTCCAGCACAGCTCATTACCCGTTTCCTCGCCGAAAAGCCTCAAGGGGCCATAGGCTTGGCCGTTCCTGGTATGCCGGTAGGTAGCCCAGGCATGGAGATGGGCGAACGATTCACACCCTACGATGTGCTCTTGCTTAAAAGCGATGGCAGCAGTGAGGTGTACCTTCGCATCACCAGTTTGACGCAAACTTTCTAAGGAGAATGGGCATGAAAATTCCCGATACCCGCACAGCGGGGATACGCACAACAATGGAATTGATTACAGCAATGGATCGCTATCCGGTGGTACCTGATGTGTTGCCACCCGACCAGTCCCGGCGTCGCTTTGTACTCGGCGCTTCCTCTTTGGCTGCCCTGAGCGTATTGCCATTATCCGGTCAGGTATTTGCGGACACACCCCGGCCAACCAATGGCCCGCAAACTCTGACGGGAAACCAGTTCGATCTCTCGATTGGTTTTCAGAAGGTCAACTTCACCGGCAAACAACGGATCGCCACCACCGTTAACC
>JAGKXA010000568.1 GCA_021151615.1 Cellvibrionaceae bacterium
TGCCAACGGTGTTAAACGACCTTCTGCGGATAGCATCGATAACGATATTTCCTGGGGGCAACCCTGGACCAACCGCTGGTATGACTACAACCGCTACGGCACTAACGTTAAGTGGAAGATCAGCGAGAATGTGTCTTTCCGTGCGGCCTACATCGACAACCGTGGCGACCGCGGTTCGGAAAGTACCAGCAATACCATCGCTGCGAATGGCACCTACAACCAGGCGATTTCCGGTGTTTATACCTCTGGTTTGGATACGCTGCTGAGTAAACAGAAAGATAGCGGAGCTGCTGCGTACCTTGATGTGCTGTTTGAGACCGGTGAAGTGGTACATAAGCTCACGGCCGGTTATCAGGTTAGTGATAGTTTTCAATATCGTTATCCCTCGATGTTTAATGGTAAACCCACAGGTGCAGTAGTTATTAACAATAACGGAGTTTCGCTGGATACACCTGGCTACATCGATCGCCCGACCAAAATTGCGCCTGTAAATCGAGGTGTGGTTGAGTTAAGTAGCAACACGGAATACAGCAGCTTAATTATTGGTGATGACATCACCTTTAACGATCAATGGTCGGCTCTGCTTGGCGTAGCACAAACCACCATCACGCAAAAGACCGGTGCTGGTTACGACGAATCTGCGTTGACTCCATCAGCGTCGGTATTGTTCAAGCCGGTAGAGTCGATTACGACTTATGTCAGCTATGTAGAAGGATTAGAGGTCGGGGCTGTTGTTCCCGAGTTTTACAACAACACAGCGGTAAGGGTGGTAAATGGAGGAAAAGCGTTTGATCCATTAACCAGCGAACAATTTGAAATTGGTGTGAAAACCAAAGTTGGTCAATTGGCCCTGGATGCGGCGCTGTTCCGCATTGAAAAAGGTTTGCAGTACTACATCAATGTTCCAAGTGCGCCTGAGTTTGTGCAGGATGGTTTGCAAGTTCATCAGGGCATTGAGTTGACTGCCATGGGTAACCTGACTGAAAACCTCAATCTGATTGGCGGTTTTACCTGGTTGGATCCAGAAGTGAAAGAGCAAAAACAAACCCCCGCATTGGAAGGCAAGGCACCGGTTGACGTTGCTGAGAAAATTGCGAAAGCGCGCCTCGAATATACAGTTCCCTCTGTACCAAACCTCAGCCTGTCGGCAGCGGTGAATTACAACGGCGCTAGCTATGGCGATACCCTGAAT
>JAGKXA010000569.1 GCA_021151615.1 Cellvibrionaceae bacterium
GTTGAATGTGGTTATCACTTTGCGATGTGTCTGAAATTTGTTTTAGTGATTGCAACGGCCTGTGGATGTTATCGAGGCATAAGCAACGCCAGTGCGATGGCACCAGCTCATCCATCAGTGTTTCCAGCAATAACCTGAACTGATTCTCGTAACCCTGGCGCAATTCTTCCTGGGATAGCTGCTTTGTGTGTGCATGGTTTTCTTGGGTTAACCAGCGGGAAATGAGCAGGGGATTGTCGGGCTCCTCGCCCCAGCGGATTTTATGCCTCAGTTGAGATGTGTTTTCTGCTTCTTTCAATTGGGGTTGCATTTGATGTGCTGAACCTGTTTGCTTGATGAGCTTCCTGAATACTTCTCCCTAAAAAGGGGCGAAGTATTCAGGTGAAGTTGTGTGATTTGTTTACCAGCGCGCTTGCAAGCCCAATGAAGCGTTAAGTGCTTCGCCTACTACGACAGCGTTATTGCCACCGCCTGCCCAGTATTTTTTATTAAACAGGTTATTAATGTTGCCATTTAATGTAGCGTCACGACCCCATAATTTGAGCTCGTAACTAAAACCGGCATTTACAACACTGTAATCCGGAATTTTTAATTGATTGGCATTGGTGAGATATACATCGCCATAATATCGATAGGTTGCGCGCAAGCTTAATCCTTCAATGGCAGTAACTTTGTAGTCAGTGTTGGCTACGTACTGCCATTCAGCGGCGTTTGCAGGCCGGTTGCCTTCAAGTGCTTTATTTGCTGCTGATACATCGTCAATGTTTGCATCAAGATTTACCGCACCGAATCCCACTCTCAGGTTGTCGGTAAATTGATACGCGCTATTCAATTCAACTCCCTGGAATGTGGTTAAGCCATCCTGTGTCAGATACAGCAAACCATTACGGGTAACATCCATGGTTTCTGCGCGTTCAACTTTAAAAATGGCAGCTTCCAGATTCCATTTCCCATCCTGGTATTTAGCGCCAGCTTCGTATTGGTTTGAAATACGTGCATCTAATACTTCATCTCTGTTGGCATATCGAGTTCCTACAATTGAACCTGGTTCAAGTCCCTCAACGTAACTTGCATAAAAGGTTGAGTTTTCGGAAGGCTTATAGAGCAGCGCAATGGTTGGTGTAAGGGCCTTGGTGTTGTAGCCGGCATTCACAACAGGGCTAGGGTTGAGATCTTCTCGGTCGTAATA
>JAGKXA010000570.1 GCA_021151615.1 Cellvibrionaceae bacterium
TTTATTATGATCGCCCGCAGTTATGATCACATTGATAACTGGAAAAAGCTCAACCTGTTTCTGGAAAGAATTAAATCTCGCCTTATTGCTTTCACCGAGAATGGTACTTGCGAACCCATAACCAAATTTAAACTTGATGAGAATATCGCCACTCGCTTGGTAATGGCAGATATCTACTTTAATGGTGCTATTTACAATTTATTAAAGGTGACTGTAGTAACCAACAAATTTGAAGAACTGCGAAACTTGTGGGAATCATCGGATGTGGCAACTAGCGATGAGAAATTAACAAAATTTTTTAATGAGTTGGCAGATGGATCAGAAACGAACAAACAACAAGTGGTACGATGGTTAAATTTGCATGCGTTCAAACTACAACTTCCCAAACTTTCCGAACAATAACTAACGCAGAATTTAAACATTTCATTGCATCGATTGCCCCATACGGGGCAATCGAATATCAGACTCAGATTACTGAGCCTTACGTCTTCTTGCTGCACCAAGGCCCAACAAGCCCAGGCCGAGCAGTGCAAGACCTGCTGGTTCTGGAACTTCTTTAGCATCTACGGCGATACGGAAAATCAAATACTCATTGTGGTTGTAGCCACCAATGGTTGGGTTGCTGCTGCCATTGCTGTTGTACCACACCCATTGTGCCGCAGCATCAATGTTCGGGCGAGCGCCCCAGGGGGATGCACCGTTGGCATCGCCAGCAGTAGTAGAAACCCAACCACCTGATGGATTGGTGCCCGCGTTAGCTACCAGTAATTGGCTGGTTAATTCAGCGAAGCTTGCCGCAGAATTATTGAAGGGGGCAAAACCAAAGCGACCAGTTGCAGTCACTTGCCATTGTGAATCCTGGCTGTAGAAACGTGAGTTGTTATCCAGATTGGTAAATTGCGCGAGGAAACCTTGAGCAACCGCCAAATCCGATTGAGTTACTACATAAATGAAGTAATCATCGGGCAAATTGAAGTTGTAGGTTTCGGTTGACGGCCAGTCACCATCAAAACCCACAAAGTTGGTAGCGGTGGTTTCGGTGCCGTACCAAAGTGCGTATTGGTTATCGACAGTGATATCTACTTCGAAGGGAATTGCGTTGGCTTGGAGTGCGCTGGCACCCAATACCAGGCCTGCAAATGCAGAGGCCAGTTTTGCGATTTTCATAAGCTGATCCTTGGTATAAGAA
>JAGKXA010000571.1 GCA_021151615.1 Cellvibrionaceae bacterium
GTCTTTGGTTATGCGGAAAAATTCGGGATCAAAACCATCGAGGTCATCAATGAATCCACCCCACTTGCTGTTGGCGCGATCAACGACTCGATCAACGCGCGCTGCATAATGTTCATCTGCATTCCAGCGCTCCGCCGGAATAGTTTCCACGGTATTCACTGCACCGGAGATATTGCTCCAGAACTCGTCAAGATTTTTGCTTTTGGGGAAACGCCCTGACATGCCAATAACCGCAACTTTTTTGCGGTGCACAGGCTGCGCAGACACAGGTGCAGTTACACTACTGGGAGCAAAGCGCGAACCCATTACCGGAATAGATAGCCCCGGAATAGATAGCACTGGAACAGGCGGTACAGGAGCCACAGTGTTTGCATTACTGACAGGAGCAGTAATCGCTGTAGCCTGTTGTGGTTGCACAACCGGCGCGCTCTGCTGCGCGTTAATCTCCAGCCCAAATTTAGCAGCAACCAAATCCGGGTAGCTCGATTGCAAGAATGTGGCGAGTTTGCCCGGTGTATCCTGCTCAAACAGAACTGTTTTTGGCAGTTTGGGAAAATCTTCTTTAATACTGTTTTGCAATTCCATGAGCATGACTGAATCCAGGCCCATGCGCTCGAAACTGTGAGTGGTGACAATTTTTTCTTTATCCAGCTTGGCAATTGCCGCTAATTTTTCACTCACATACTCATGCACTGCATCATCTGCAGCGTTATTGGATACAGTTGGCGCTGGTGTAACAGCTTTAGCAACTACAACATTTATGCGAGGTGCTGCAACAAGGGCCGGGCTCGCCGCTGCAGATTCAATCGCCCCTGTAGCCAGATTACTCGCAGCCAAATTCAGCGGCGAACTAATGGGATTAATTTGTGTGTTATCTGCATGCACGCGCAAATATTGCTGCAACTTTTGCGGCTCACCTGCCGCCACCAAGCCATTGTTCCAACCGAGGGATAACAAAGTTTCCAGTGCAAGTAAACCATCCAGTTCCATTAATGGTTGTATGCCGGAAAATTCAAATATTGCCTGTTGTTCAGGTGGAATGGTCATACCACCTTCGGCCCAGAGTGGCCAATTAATGGACAAACTCAAACCGCGACGCTTACCGGCGGCAACTAATTGCTGGCGATATTCAGCGAAGGCATCCAGGTAGCGATTGGCGCAGGCATAACTACCTGACCCCAAATC
>JAGKXA010000572.1 GCA_021151615.1 Cellvibrionaceae bacterium
TTAAACAAGTGCGCGCAATAACGCGCGCACTGCAATAAAAGAGCAACGATTATGGTTCCCTCAAAGGCACCGAGACATTTCCTAACCCTGAATGACGTTAACCGCGACGAACTCCAACATATCATCGCGCGTGCCATCGAACTCAAAGCCCTGCTGCGCCAGGGCAAAGCCCCAGCCCTATTCGATAACAAAGTGCTGGCAATGATCTTCGAAAAAAACTCTACCCGCACCCGTGTTTCCTTTGAATCCGGCGTAGCCAAGCTGGGTGGCCATGCGATATTCCTGTCTACCAAAGATTCACAACTGGGCCGGGGTGAACCAATCGAGGATGCAGCGCGCTGTATCGCCAGCATGGTCGATATGGTGATGATCCGTACCTATGCACACGACACGGTCGAGCGCTTCGCTGAGTATTCCCGCGTGCCCGTAATTAACGGCCTGACCGACGAATTCCATCCTTGCCAACTGTTGGCGGACATCCAGACGTATGTGGAGCAGCGCGGCTCACTGGCAGGAAAAACCGTTGCCTGGGTAGGCGATGGCAACAACATGTGTAATTCCTATATCCAGGCTGCTGAATTGTGTGATTTTGAATTGCGTATTGCGACACCAAAAGGTTTCGAGCCGGAAGATGAATTTGTCACGCCTTACCAACACCGTGTAGCGCTAGGCAATGACCCGCGTGCGGCAGTTGCCGGAGCGGATCTTGTCGTCACTGATACCTGGGCCTCTATGGGCCAGGAAGATGAAAAGAAACAGCGCGAGAAGATCTTCATCGGCTATCAGGTTAATAAAGAGTTGATGAGCCACGCCAACAGCAATGCGGTCTTTATGCACTGCCTGCCCGCCTATCGCGGCAAAGAAGTCAGCGCGGAAATTCTGGATGCACCCGATTCGGTGGTGTGGGAAGAAGCAGAAAACCGTATGCATGCCCAAAATGCCCTGATGGAATTCCTGTTCAATCAATAATTACCTCCTTAACAGTAACACCCCAAAAAACCCGCCTCCGTGCGGGTTTTTTATTGCGCACCAAAATTACACAGCCAATAGACAACGTTGTCCGTTGGCGCACAATAATCTTTTAAATGGGATTACAAGGAGTAAAAAGATCAGGTACCCAAGGTTTCAATAAGGTCGTTTTCGAGAACGTTATTGATACTCTTCCTGGTGGAATGACCCTCGAT
>JAGKXA010000217.1 GCA_021151615.1 Cellvibrionaceae bacterium
TAGTTGGCCCAATTACGGGTGTCTATGGCAGTCAGCGGATTTACAACGGCGTACCTAATTCCCCGCATTATGGGGTCGATATTGCCAAACCTGTTGGAACTCTGGTTAATGCCCCGGCAGGTGGTGTTGTGACACTGGTGCATCCGGACATGTTTTTTTCAGGCGGTACTTTGATTATCGATCATGGTCACGGCTTGTCATCGACCTTCATTCATTTGAGTGAAATTTTAGTTAAGCAGGGTGATGTAATTGCACAGGGGCAGCCAATTGCCAAAGTTGGAAAAACCGGCCGCGCGACCGGCGCACACCTTGATTGGCGAATGAACTGGTTTGAAGAGCGAGTCGATCCGCAATTATTAGTTGACCCCATGCCGGCTAACTAAGTTGGGATAGTTTTCATTGTATGAAGCAGGAGTGCTATGAAACGTTTTGTGCAGGTTAGTGCAATATTTTTTGCTGGCGTGATTTTTGGTTTGATCTCTGTGCAGGGAACCTTTAATCATTTGCGCCACATTTTTTCACCCTCGCTCAGTTTTGCCGATGGTGCAACCTATGTTGGTGCTGTGAATGCGCAAGGATTGCTCGATGGTAATGGGCGCATGCAATGGAAGAACGGTGATACTTATGTTGGCGACTTTGCCGATGGTTTGTTTCATGGCTACGGAGTTTTTTCCAGTTCGGCTTCGGGAAATTATCGCGGGAATTATGTTGCCGGAGAAATGGAGGGGGTGGGGGAACTGGTATATGCAGATGGTTCGCGCTATGAGGGTGAATTTAAAGCGAACCAGCCTCATGGTAAGGGTAAATTAATCTACGTCGATGGTACTTATTATGTCGGGGATTTTGTAAAGAACCGGCCACATGGCAAAGGTCAGTGGTTTTTCGCTGATAAATCGACGTATTCTGGTGATGTTGTCAATGGTGCGCTTACCGGAAAAGGTGAACTAATTCGCGATGGTTCCAAATATGTTGGTGAGTTTGTTAATGGGAAAATGCAAGGTAAAGGTGTATTCACCGATACACAAGGCAATAGTTATAGTGGTGAATTTGCAAACGATGCATTTACCGGTGAGGGGACTTACTCGGGCACTGATGGCGATGTATTTATAGGGCAATTCAACAACTGGGTGCTGAATGGCAAAGGATTGCAAACCAATAAAAAAGGTAATCAATGGCAGGGTGATTTCCAGCATGGTTTACTGGAAGGTCAGGGCAGTTATCTTGAAAAAGAGGGTCAGCAATACACCGGTGAATTTGAATTTGGAAAATATTCAGGCAAGGGAAAACTAATCGCAGAAAATGGCGATATCTATGAAGGAGAGTTTTCTTACGGGCAAAAACATGGCGCCGGTACGCTAACGTATAAAGAGCCGATCGATGGAGTAAGTAAAATTACTGGCCGCTGGAATTACAATCGTCTTGTTGATGGCGGCAGTGATGTAAAAGTTTTTTCGGCCGAGGAAGTTGCTGAGCATGCACTTTATAAGGAGCACGCAGCGTTACAGCAAACACTGGATTCTTTGCAAGCATCAAACCCGGAAAAAACCGAGCTTTATAGTTTGGTTGTTGCAGGGTATGGCACTGAAGAAGTGTTTCGACGCGAGAGTAAATTTATTGAAAATTTATTTACTGCACAATACAACAACCGTACGACGGCAATTTACCTCGCCAATAGCCAGCGTTCACTTGCCGAGCATCCCATGGCAACACGCACCAGTATCAAAGCGGCGATTGAAAGAATCGCTGAGCGCATGGATAAAAACCAGGATATTTTCTTTTTATATATCACCAGTCATGGAAGCAAAAATAAAACCATCTCGCTGGATCACAATGGGCTGGCACTGGCAGATATAGATGCAAAATGGTTGGGTGACTTGCTGAAGACAACCGGCATCAAACATCGGGTAGTGGTATTGTCGGCGTGCTTCTCCGGTGGTTTTATTGATGATATTAGCGATGAAAACACTCTCATCATGACTGCCGCATCCGCTAAAAAAACGTCCTTTGGCTGTGCGGATGACAGCCTTTTTACCTACTTTGGCAAAGCTTTCTTCAATGAGTCCCTGAAACCCGGAGTGGATTTTGAGCAGGCTTTCTATCAAGCGCGCAATCTGGTGGAAGCATGGGAGAAAGAGCAAAAAATCACTCCTTCAGAGCCTCAGATCAAACCAAATGAAAGGGTAACCCACCAGGTTAAACGTTGGTTGGAAAGCACAGGTTCGGTGGAATTGCCGAATTTAAAACCTCAATCACCCCAATAGCCCTGTGGTTCTAGAGACAGGGCTGTAACAGGCAGTGTAAGATACCGCCCCCGGTTAACTAACCATGACCCAAGATTATGATAGATAAAAAGTTACTCAGTATTTTGGTATGCCCGGTGAGCAAGGGCGAACTTGAATATCGTCCCGAGCAACAGGAACTGGTCTGTTGGGACAGTGGTTTGGCTTACCCGATTCGCGATGGCATTCCGGTGATGCTGGAGCATGAAGCGCGCAAACTCAGCGCGGAAGAACTGGAGCAGCACCAGGCCTAAGGGCAGGGTGCCAACGATGTTGAAGACGAGTTAGATAATGATGAAAAGCGCTGAAATCCGCGATGCATTTTTGAAGTTTTTTGAATCCAAGGGGCACACTATTGTTGCCAGTAGTTCCTTGATTCCGGGTAATGATCCAACCCTTCTGTTTACCAATGCAGGTATGAACCAGTTTAAGGATTGCTTCCTGGGTGCTGACAAACGTTCATACAATCGCGCGGTAAGCTCCCAGCGTTGTGTGCGCGCCGGCGGTAAACATAATGACCTGGAAAATGTCGGTTACACTGCTCGTCACCACACCTTCTTCGAAATGCTCGGTAATTTCAGTTTTGGTGATTATTTCAAACATGATGCTATCCGTTTTGCCTGGGAATTTTTGACCTCCAAAGACTGGCTGGCAATTCCCTCGGAAAAGCTTTGGATTACCGTTTATGCCTCTGACGATGAGGCCTTTGATATTTGGAGCAAAGAGGTAGGTGTTCCGGCGGAGCGTATTATCCGCATTGGTGACAACAAGGGCGCCCCTTATGCTTCAGACAATTTCTGGGCTATGGGTGACACAGGCCCTTGCGGTCCCTGCACTGAAATTTTCTACGATCACGGCGCGGATATCTGGGGTGGCCCACCTGGCTCGCCGGAGGAAGATGGTGATCGTTATATCGAGATCTGGAACAACGTATTCATGCAATTCAACCGTACTGCCGACGGAGTTTTGCATCCGTTGCCAGCTCCCTCGGTAGACACGGGGATGGGGCTGGAGCGTATTTCTGCAGTTATGCAGCACGTACATTCCAACTATGAAATTGATCTGTTCCAGCATTTGTTAACCGCAGCGGCAGAGGCCACTGGCAATCACGATATGGAAAACAAATCACTGCGCGTGATTGCAGACCATATCCGTTCCTGTTCTTTCCTGGTCAGCGATGGCGTTTTGCCTTCCAATGAAGGTCGCGGTTATGTGTTGCGTCGTATTATTCGCCGCGCCATTCGTCACGGTAATCAACTCGGTCAAAAGCAGCCTTTCTTTCACAAGCTGGTAAAAGCCTTGGCAGAGGTGATGGGTGATGCCTATCCGGAACTGCACAAAAATCAAGCTCACATCGAAAAAGTGTTGCTGCAGGAAGAAGAACAATTCGAGAAGACACTCGATAAAGGTATCGCTGTTCTTGAAGATGCGCTGACTAAACTTTCGGGGACTGAAATCCCCGGCAAAGTAGTGTTTACCCTGTATGACACCTACGGCTTCCCGGTTGATCTGACGGCTGATATCGCGCGTGAGCGCGGTTTAACGGTGGACCAGGCGGGCTATGAGGCCGCTATGGCGGAACAGCGCGCCCGTGCTCGCGCTGCCGGTACCTTCAAAGTCGATTACAACGCAAAAGGCTTGGAGTTTCCTGCATCAGAATTCCTTGGCTACAGTAGTTTGGCCGAGCAGGGCAAGGTGCTTGCTCTGGTTAAAGATGGCCAGAAAGTAGAACAATTGGTTGAAGGTGATGACGGTGCAGTCGTGTTGGATCGCACCCCATTCTATGCTGAGTCTGGTGGTCAGGCAGGCGACTGTGGTTATCTGGAATTGGGCGGAAATCGTGTAGAGGTGCGCGACTGTCAGAAGCAGGGTTCATCCAATTTACACATCGTACGAGTGCTTCAAGGGGCTATTTCTGTTGGTGATAGCTTTTCCGCCAAAGTTGATGGCAATGTGCGTCAAGCTACAGCACTTAACCATTCTGCAACTCACTTGATGCACGCAGCACTGCGTAAGGTGTTGGGTGAACATGTTACCCAAAAAGGCTCGCTGGTTGATTCCGAGCGCTTGCGTTTTGACTTCTCCCATTTCGAAGCGGTTACTGCTGACCAGCTCAAGGCCATAGAAGCACTGGTAAATGATCAGATTCGAGCTAACTCTGCAGTGGCGACTGAGTTGTGCGATATGGATACTGCAAAAGCCAAGGGCGCTATGGCACTGTTCGGGGAGAAATATGGCGATACAGTGCGCGTGTTAACCATGGGTGATGGCTTCTCGGTAGAACTTTGTGGTGGTACCCACGTTAATCGTACAGGCGATATCGGCCTGTTCCGCATTATTTCCGAATCGGGCGTTGCGGCGGGAATTCGCCGTATCGAGGCTATCACAGGCGCCAAGGCATTGGAGCTGTTTGATCAAGTGGAAGTGCTGGTTGATAGCGCCAGCCGTAGCCTGAAAACCAATCGCGATTCCCTGGTTGAAAAGCTGGAGGCCTTGGTTGCCCAGAATCGCAAACTTGAGAAAGATCTAGCGCAACTGAAAACCAAACTGGCTACAGCCGGCAGTGGTGACTTATCAACCCAAGCCAAAGAAGTTGGCGGTGTTAAGGTGTTGGCCTTGAATCTGGAAGGCGCAGACGCCAAATCACTGCGTGACACAGTGGATCAGTTCAAAAACAAGCTGGGGACAGCAGTTGTTCTGCTGGCAGCTGTTGAGGGTGACAAGGCTGCGCTGGTTGCTGGTGTAACCCAGGATATCACCGGTAAAGTCAAAGCTGGCGATTTAATGGGTTATGTTGCCGGCCAATTGGGAGGCAAGGGCGGCGGGCGTCCGGATATGGCTCAGGGCGGTGGTACCAACCTGGCAGCCCTGGATTCAGCACTGGCTTCGGTAGCTCCCTGGGTTCAAGAGCAACTGGGTGTTTAAGTCTGTTGATTGTTTGTTGTGCAAAAAATGAAAGAAGTGCGATTAATCCGCTTTTTATCATCCATCCGGGTTAACTTTTGTCTCGAACTGGTGTTTAATTGGCGCCTTTTTGTGATCTGGTTAGTCAGTATTCGTATTCGTCAAAATTAAAGAAGGATAGGCTGTAATGAGCTTATTGGTTCAAAAATACGGTGGTACCTCAGTGGGAACCATCGAGCGCATTGAGCAGGTGGCTGATAAGGTTGCCGGCTTCCGCGCCCAAGGGCATGACATGGTAGTAGTTCTCTCTGCCATGAGCGGCGAAACCAATCGTTTAATTGGACTCGCCCAGCAAATTCAGGCAGTACCTGATCCACGTGAGTTGGATGTGTTGGTATCTACCGGTGAACAAGTCACTATTGCGCTCTTGTGCATGGCGTTAAAAAAGCGTGGTCTTGATGCTCGCTCTTATACGGGTGGCCAGGTTCGTATTCTTACCGACAGTTCCTTCACCAAAGCCAGAATTCAGGCTATTGATGAAGAAAATATGCGCGCAGATTTGAAGCTGGGGCGTGTAGTTGTTGTAGCTGGCTTCCAGGGGGTAGACGAACACGGCAATATCACCACCCTGGGTCGCGGTGGTTCAGATACTACTGGTGTGGCTCTGGCAGCGGCCCTGAGGGCTGACGAGTGCCAGATCTACACTGATGTAGACGGCGTATACACCACGGATCCTCGTATCTGTGAACGTGCTCGCCGCCTCGAAAAAATTACCTTTGAAGAAATGCTGGAAATGGCCAGCCAGGGCTCAAAAGTGCTGCAAATTCGCTCTGTTGAATTCGCAGGCAAATACAAAGTACCCCTGCGTGTACTGCACAGTTTCAAAGAAGGCCCTGGAACCCTGATTACCCTCGATGAGGAAGATGCATCTATGGAACAACCAATTGTTTCCGGTATCGCGTTCAACCGCGATGAAGCTAAAGTGACCGTTGCCGGCGTACCCGATACTCCTGGCGTTGCGGCAAAAATTTTGGCGCCAGTAGGCGAAGCCAATATTGAAGTGGATGTTATTGTTCAAAACGTATCTGCCGATGGCACCACCGATTTAACATTCACCGTACACAAAAATGACATGAACAAAGCTGTTGCTGTGTTGGAAGGCGTTGCCAAAGAAATTGGCGCGCGCGAAGTACGCAGTGATGACAAGGTCGCTAAGGTATCTATCGTGGGTGTTGGTATGCGCTCCCATGCCGGTGTTGCATCTCGTATGTTTACCGCATTGGCTGATGAGCGTATTAACATCCAAATGATCACTACATCGGAAATCAAAATTTCGGTGATCATTGATGAGCGTTACTTGGAGTTGGCTGTGCGTAGTCTGCACACCGCTTTTGGTTTGGATGCCGAGCCGTCAGAAAGCCGTGTGAGGGGCTAAGCTTTCTTGAAGGCGGTTTAGTTAAGGTGTTTGAGTTGCATTGCTGCCTGGTTCAAAAACAGGTAGAAAAATGTTGGGGGTTTCTTCCCTTTCGCGAAAAGTAGACGATACTTATGCCAAGGCATTCGGTTGTCAGGACGCGACAGGGGGTATTCGGGAGTCGATGGTGGCAAGGGGTGTCTAAGTCGTACTCTTACAGGATGAGTGAAGGAGATTAAAGATGTTAATTTTGACTCGCCGTATTGGCGAAACTTTGATGGTTGGTGACGAAGTAACCGTTACCGTTTTAGGGGTAAAAGGCAACCAGGTTCGTATTGGTGTTAATGCTCCTAAAGATATCGCTGTACATCGTGAAGAGATTTATCAGCGTATCCAACGTGAGAAGCAAAATCAGGAAGAGCAAGACAGTTAATTTAATTAATTGTTTTGTTGTCCAGGCTTTTCAACTACGCGGCGGTTTGATTTATTCATCCGCCGCGTAGGCGTTTTTGGGTTGCTCGTTTATTGCTGCTTGGCTCCACCAAAATCAAATGGTGCATTCTCGTAGCAATTTGCTGGTAATTTATTCTGCTTGATTGCAAACCACACTGAAGCTAAAAATTCCTGAATTTTTATTTTGTAATTTTATATTCAAGACTTTGATTTTTAGCGAATTATGGTATTATGCCGCACCTGCTGAAACGGAGCCTGCTTTGCTTC
>JAGKXA010000218.1 GCA_021151615.1 Cellvibrionaceae bacterium
TCATTTTCATTGTGCGGCCTCCGGTGCTTGAACTGGCACTGTCATAATATCTTTTGACGCCTGATCACGAGCGATACGCAGGCCTTTCAAAATCTCGGCGTTGTAAGAAGAATCCAAAGCAACCCATGCTTTTTGGCTCGCATCCCAGTAACCACTGGCTTGACCATCTGTTGTTTGATACATCAGAGAGATGCGACCGACACGCAGCACGTTTACTTCGCGGTCTTGGCCATCGAGAGAAAGAGTAGTTTTGTAGGCTTCAATAGTGCTGCCGTAAGCAGATTCAATTTTGTAAGCTTCAAGCACTTGGCGGAATTTTTCAGATACAGAGATATCTGCACGATCCTGGTTGGAGCGCAGCATAGCAATACGATCTTTACGCTCTTCCAGAGAGAAAGGCTTATCCAAAGTTACGAATTGCTCCAGGCTGTCCAGCATACGGAAAATCAATGGCTGGATTTGACGCTCAATTACAGTCACTTTCTCAATAGATTGATCCAGTTCAGTAACTACGGTCAGTTGCTTGGCAACTTGTTTTTCCATTTGGGCGTTGAAAACGCGAAGGTCATCGATCAGTTTGTTCTGGCTTTTGAACTCTTGAGTCAAGTCGTCAGTTTCCTGAGCCAGTCTGTCGATACGCTTTTGAGACTCTTGTGCCAAAGTAGTTTTGGCTTGGCCCGCCTGGAGCACTGCATCCAGACTTTGATCTGCCATGGCAACGCTTCCCATTAGCGCGCCGGCAGAAAGCATGGTGGTAATAGCCACTGCTTTCAATCGCTGCTTTTTCATAATCCCCCCAACTGGGTTTCAATCAAGTGAGTTTGTGACAACCAGCTGTCACAGACGCGTTATCCACGTAACCCCGAATTCGGGGCAGCTAAGAACGCCGGCATTGTAATAAGCGCTACCACCTACTTCCAATGATTTATCCTTAAGCTTTTTACGTGTGTATTTTGGTATCAACCAGGTAACACGACCTTGCTTTTAATAAGTGCACCGGTAACACAAAAATTCATTTCATGCTGTGAGCCGAACCTAATTGCCACAACATCTGCAATTAAACAGCCCCAACACCGGCAAGCGGCCGTTTTTTATAAACCAGAAACTCATGCGGCAATTCTGCAGATGACTCACCCGCAGTCACCGACTCCAACACCCATTGCGCATCATACAACTCTGGAAAGAATGCATCCCCCTCAAAGTCACGCCCGATGCGCGTTAGATACACGGTATCAACAGAATCCAGGGTTGCGCGATAAATCTCAGCACCGCCAATTATCACAGCCTCATCTATCGACCCCGCTGCGAGCAACAGCGCTTTATTTGCTTCACTCACAGCCTGTGCGATCGAATCCGCAACAATTACACCCTCAGCTGCAGACCATTGCGGATCTCGAGTTATAACTATATTTATCCGTCCAGGGAGAGGGCGACCAATAGACTCATAAGTCTTACGCCCCATGATGATGGGCTTACCAAAAGTAACAGCTTTGAAGTATTTAAGGTCCTGCGGAAGATGCCATGGCAATTGATTATTGCGGCCAATAACGCCATTTCTGGCAGCCGCGACTATGATGGCCAATTTCATGCAGAGTCTTCGCCTTCTTATTTACAACTTATCTATGCCAACAACCAACAAACACCACTAAATGGCAATAGGCGCAACTATACGCGGATGGGGTTGGTAACCTTCGAACTCAAAATCTTGCAGTTCATAGTCGAAAATCGACCCTGGTTTTCGAAGAATCCTAAGTGTAGGCAAGTTTTTGGGTTCGCGTGTTAATTGTTCGTAAACTATGTCGTCTGTAATGTGGTTGTTATACAGGTGGCAATCACCAAATGTATGCACAAAATCCCCCACACCCAGATCACACTGCTGGGCAATCATATGAGTCAGCAGCGCATAACTGGCTATATTAAAGGGAACCCCAAGGAACAAATCAGCGCTGCGCTGATAGAGTTGGCAGGACAACTTGTCGTCCGCAACATAAAACTGAAACAGCGTATGGCATGCTGCAAGCGCCATACGCCCCTGTTTTACATTGTCCTGTGGACTCATTGATTCATCAGGCAAATCAGCAGGGTTCCAGGCACTTACAATCAATCGGCGGGAATAGGGATTTTTTTTGATCTGCTCAACAACCTGGGAAATTTGGTCGATCGTTGATCCATCCGGGCAAGCCCAACTGCGCCACTGCTTACCATAGACCGGCCCTAGATCGCCATCTTCTGTGGCCCACTCATTCCAAATACTGCACCCGCGCTCCTGCAACCAAGTCACATCGGTGCGCCCCTGCAAAAACCAGAGCAGCTCAACGATGACACTTTTAAGGTGAACTGTTTTGGTGGTAACTAACGGAAAGCCATCATTGAGATCAAAGCGCAACTGGCGCCCGAATACCGAGCGGGTACCCGTACCGGTACGATCACCACGCTGAACGCCGTTTTCAACCACATCACGCATCAATTCAAGATATTGCTTCATTCGCCCGGATTCACTCTTTAATTTCACTTACGCTTTTTTGCAATTGCCCGGATTTGGCTACAAACCCATAGGCATAAATAATTAACCCCACACCCAACACAAACATGGGAACACACAACAATTGACCGCGAGTCATCCAGCCAATCAGATCAATACCCTGATCCGGTTCGCGCACAAACTCTACACCGAAACGGAATAGCGAATAGCCAATTAAAAACACGCCTGACACCGCACAGCGCGGCCTAGGTTTAGCCGAGAACCAGAACACAATAATAAAGAGAACCAATCCCTCAAGAAATGCCTGATATAGCTGGCTTGGGTGGCGCGCAACACCTGCGGGATCCATAGCCTTGGGGAATACCATCGCCCAAGGAACGTCGCTTACGCGCCCCCAAAGCTCCTGACCAATAAAATTTCCCAAGCGACCAAACCCCAAACCCAGCGGAACTATCGGGGCCACAAAATCCATCACACTGGTAAACGGGCGATTAATCCGGCGAGAGTAGACAAACATCGCCACTATGACACCAATTAACCCCCCATGAAATGACATTCCCCCTTCCCAAACGCGCAATAACCACAAAGGGTCTTGCAACCACTTTTCGAAGTTGTAAAAAAGCACATAGCCAAAGCGCCCCCCAAGAATAACCCCGAAAGCGCCATAGGTGATCAGGTTTTCCACTTGCACCTTGGTTACTGGAGAATTGGGCATTCTCGTGCGATAGACCGCAATTACCCAAGCACTTAGAAAGGCCAGCAAATACATAATGCCGTACCAGTGCACACTCAACGGGCCCAGCGTTAAATTGCCAACATGAATAGGGTCTTTGAGTAAGGTAAAGGCAATGGGATTGAGATCTGGGTACTGCAGCATAAACACCTAGGGTCTGACCAGCGCCGGAAGCGCTACATTATGGCGCGACTTTATGACCACACCGAGAAAGTAAATGTAAAGCACGATATTTAATTGCTATCCGATGTCACCGGGCGAATCAGGCGCGTCAAGCCGGTTTCACGCAACTCGCGCTCAATATGCTCGCGAATCTGGTCGCCATTGGACATACGCATAACCTCCGCCAACAATTGCTTGGCGCGCGCAAAGGTAATTCCACGAATCACTGATTTGACTTTGGGCAGGTTGGTAGCATTCATCGACAACACATCAAACCCCATTGCCATCAACAAAATAGCCGCACCCGGATCACCCGCCAACTCGCCGCAGATACTGACACTAATACCCGCGTCATGCGCAGCATAGACAATGTATTGCAACGCACGCAGCACGGCGGGATGAAATGCCTGATACAAATCCGCCACCTGCGCATTATTGCGATCCACCGCCAACAAATATTGGGTAAGGTCATTACTGCCCACCGATAGAAAATCTACCCGACGTGACAATTCGGGCGCAAGGTAAACTGCCGCCGGGACCTCGATCATTACCCCGACCTGCGGCTTGCGCACGCGATAACCTTCCTCCAACAGCTCCTTGTGCACCCTGCTAATCAGCGCACGCGATGCTTCCACTTCCTGCATATTGGTAATCATCGGCAAGAGAATACGCAAATTATCCAAGCCTTCACTGGCTTTGATCATGGCTCGAATCTGCGCGAGGAAAATCTCTGGGTGATCCAGGGTAACGCGAATACCACGCCACCCAAGGAACGGGTTGTCCTCTTCAATCGGAAAATAAGGCAGCGCCTTATCACCGCCAATATCGAGGGTACGCATAGTGACCGCATGGGGGGCAAATGCCTCCAACTGTTCGCGGTAAATCGCGCGCTGCTCTTCTTCACTGGGAAATCGATCGCGCAATAAAAATGGCACTTCGGTTCGGTAGAGCCCCACACCTTCCGCGCCACGCTCCAACGAGCGAACCACATCAGCCATAAGACCGGTATTTACATGCAGCGGCAGGCGATACTTATCCGGCGTTTCACAGGGCAGGTTTTTCAAAGCTTCCAGCCCCTTTACCAGTGCCTGCTCCTCCAGGTAAATGGCCTTGTAATGCTTGCGCAATTGTGGGTTAGGATCGCAATAAACAGACCCTTTGTAACCATCAACAATAATCGGACGACCATCTATCTGGGTAAAAGGTAGATCCACCGCCCCCATTACCGTGGGGATATCCATGGCCCTGGCCAAAATAGCCACGTGAGAATTGGATGACCCCAGTACAGAAACCAATCCAGCGAGCTTCTCCTTGGGAATTTCACCCAACATGGAGGCCGTCAGCTCCTCGCCAATCAAAATAGTTTTGTCTGGATAGACTCGCGCTTTCTGATTAGACTCCTGCAAATATTCCAGCACCCTGCGCCCCAAATCGCGCAAGTCGGTAGCGCGCTCACGCAGGTAAGGGTCATTCATGCTGTTAAATATGCTTTCGTGCTCCAGAATAACCTCACTCCAGGCGTAAGCAGCTACAGCACCTTTACGAATCCGCGCCACCACTTCGCCACCAAGGGAAGCATCATCCAGCATAGCCAAATAAGCATCAAACAGCGCCTGTTCTTCGCGATTAATCCGCTCTTTGAGCTTAACCCCTAGCGTTTTGATGTCCTCGCGCACAGCAACCAGGCTGCGCTGAAAAAACTCTATTTCAGCCTCAACGTTTTTACAGGCTTGATAGGGTACCGAGCGCAAATCCGCAGTTGGTGCGATTACCACAGCCTCCCCTATAGCAATCCCCGATGCCCCCGAGACCCCCACAAACTTGGACTGGGTTGCCTTATCACCAACAGGGATTACACCACCAGTAGCCTCGGCATGCGCAATCACCCCAGCCAGTTGGGCTGACATAGTGACAAGAAATGCTTCTTCACCCTCATCGAAACGGCGCTGCTCAACTTGCTGTACAACCAAGACCCCAAGCACTTTGCGATGGTGAATAATTGGAACGCCGAGAAATGAGCTGTAACGCTCTTCCCCGGTTTCAGGGAAATATTGATAGCTGGGGTGAGCCTCGGCATGCTCAAGGTTAATGGGCTCCTCGCGCACCACCACGCGCCCCACCAAGCCCTCTCCTGCCGCCAATCGAACTTTGCCTACTGCGTCAGCATTAAGGCCATCAGTCGCCATAAGTACGTAGTCGCCTTTGGGATCGCGCAGGTAAACCGAGCAAACATGCGTTTTCATTGCCTGCTTCACACGCGCCACAATAATCGCCAGAGCGCTCTTCATATCGCGCGCGGCGTTTACTTCCTGAACTATGGAACGCAGTGAGTTCAACATGAGACTAAAGGCTCGAATTAATTACCGGCTATCTGGCCGCTATTTTGATTTTGGTTTTTGCGCGCATTGGACGCTCTTCCTTCAAGCTGCGCATGGAACAGCGATAGCTCTTTCAGGGCGCGACGATAAACATCACGCTTGAAAGAAACCACTTTACCCAGAGGGTACCAATAACTTACCCAACGCCAATCATCAAACTCAGCTCGACCACCATTATCAAGGCTGACTTTATTGTCATCACTGAGCAAACGCAGCAAGAACCACTTTTGCTTCTGCCCAACGCATAAAGGCAGAGAGTTATGCCTAACCAAGCGATGCGGCAAGCGATAGCGCAACCAGCCGCGCGTACATGCCAGTATCTGCACATCTTGCTGGCGCAGGCCAATTTCCTCATGCAACTCCCGAAATAGAGCTTGTTCGGGGGTTTCATTGGCATTGATGCCCCCTTGGGGAAATTGCCACGCATCTTGTCCCCCAACCCGTCGCGCCCACAGCAGCTGTCCCTGGTCATTGGTCAATATGATGCCCACATTAGGGCGGAATCCGTCGGAATCTATCACAAGGAATTGTCCATAAATAAAGAGTTTGGCTGGAGGAAATGACAAAAGCATCGAGAAATGCGGGCAAATTCCTCAAAACAGCGTTTTCCGCACTATATCAGTCCTATTCAAAGCCGCAACCCTGAATCATGGATAAAACATTGAGCCGGTTTGTCGCGCCGGCTATCCTAGCGCCCCTACCGTTACAGCAGCCCGCTGCTCAACTGACTTTTGCGACTTTTACCAAGAGGACCTACTGTGGCTCTGGCAATTTTTGATTTGGACAACACCCTGATTGCAGGTGACAGCGATCACAGTTGGGGGGCCTTTTTGGTGGAAAAACAATTGGTTGATGCCGAAGTCTATCGCCTTGCCAACGATAAGTTCTATGCAGATTACAAAGCTGGCACCCTGGATATTCGCGCCTACCTTCAGTTCTCTCTGGCGCCACTGACCCAACACTCCCTGGAAGAACTGCAGGCCTTGCACAACGAGTTTATGGTCAAACACATAGAGCCATTGATGCTCCAAAAAGCCGAAGACCTGCTGCGCAAGCATCGCGAGCAGGGCGACCATTTATTGATTATTACCGCCACCAACGGCTTTGTTACTCGCCCCATCGCCAATCGACTAGGTGTTGCAGACATACTGGCCACAGAACCGGAATTAATAGATGGCCGCTACACGGGCAATTTTGTGGGCGCGCCCTGCTTTCAGGCTGGCAAAATCACTTACTTACACGAATGGCTAAAAGCCAATCTTCACCCATTGAGCGGAGCCTATTTTTACAGCGACTCTATCAATGACCTACCGCTCTTAGAGCAGGTGGACAACCCGGTTGCAGTAGATCCTGACGAGCGGCTGGCCGAAGTTGCGCTCGCACGCAACTGGCCAATTCTGAGCCTGCGCGACTGACTCCGTATACTCTGGAATGCGTACGCTTACGCAAGGTACACACGCGCAAACACCACCTTGAGATAATCGGTCTCAGGAATAGCGGGGTGAACCGGATGATCCGGCCCCTGCCCGCCC
>JAGKXA010000573.1 GCA_021151615.1 Cellvibrionaceae bacterium
ATTTAAAGTTAACCTTAAGGATCCCGACCTAAAACGTGAATTGGTGATAGAAGATCAAAAGTACGACGTTAAGGGCAGGCTGATTTATTCGCCGGTTACAAAAGCTGTTATTGGCGTAAGTTCTATGGAGGAAGGTGGAACGCACTTTTTCGACAAAGACTTGCAGGGCTTGCAGGTGAAAATTGATAAAGCGATTCCGGGCAGCCGCAATTATATTTATTCGCTTAGCGACGACCTCAAAAAATTTCTGGTATTTTCTACTAGCAGCACTGATTCCGGAACCTATTATTTGGGACAAACAAACCCGGTAAAGTTGGATGCGGTGGCTTATAGCTATAAAAAGCTGACTCCGGAGTTAATGAGTAATGTTCGACGTGTTGAGTATGTGGCGCGTGATGGATTGAAGATAGAAGCCTATTTAACGTTACCCAAAAATGGATCGCAGAAAAATTTACCAACATTGATGTTTCCCCATGGCGGCCCTCACGCGCGTGACAATGATGCTTTTGATTACTGGGCACAATTTTTTGCCAACAAAGGCTATGCTGTTTTGCAAATGAATTTCCGTGGCTCTGATGGTCAAGGCATTGAGTTGCGCAATGCTGGATTAAAAAATTGGGGTAAGGAGATGCAAGATGATATTGAAGATGGCGCGCGCAAATTAATTGCCGATATGTTGGGATTTAAGCTTGAACAAGTCACCGTCAATATCACCTTATTGGGTGGCGGTTTTGGTCGCAAATCCAAGCCAGATTTTGTGGCCGAAGCAGTGGTACTTTCCAAAGCTATTGGCAAACCAGTCAAAGTCACCTGGACCCGCGAAGATGCTACACGTAATGGCTATTATCACGCGTTCAGTGTGCAGCATTACAAGGCCGCGCTGGATGCCAAGCACCAGATTATTGGCTTGGATTCTAGTGTGGCATCGCCCTCCATTATTTCACTCTTTAAGCCAGACACGGGCTACATGCAAGATTGGGAATTAGGGCAGGGTTTTACATCGCTGGTTTACAAAGTTCCGCACCTGCGCGCCAGAAATATTCCCGTCATCGCTCACACACGAATTGGTTGGATGCGTTCGGTTTACAACGGCAATCACGCCTTCGCACTCAACAGTTTTATGGACGAAATTGCGCGCGCAAATAAAATTGATCCGCTGCAATACCATGTCGATTCC
>JAGKXA010000574.1 GCA_021151615.1 Cellvibrionaceae bacterium
GGCCTTGGCACTGCTCTGCCTCCGGTGCATAGGGGGATTTCAGGCAGATAATGCGTCTTTGACTTAATTTCAGGGGAGCCAGCTGGTGACCGAAATGGTGCCAGAAGAGACGATCATATTCGCCGCTGGTTTGCATTATCTGTAAGCCGGCGGCAATACGTTCAGCCAGGCGCGGGTGGTGTTTGCTCACATACAAATAGGTGGGAAAGTTGTAGTAGAGCAGCAGTTCTGGCTCTATCACCATGTTTGGGTGCTGCTGCTGTTGCTCGGCATATTTGACACCTATCTCATTGGCGCCCAGCGGCAGGCAATCAATGCGGTGGGTGGCAAGAATCGGGAATAGTTGCCCAAGCCCTGCTGACTCAAACAGCGGAATCCTGTTCAACTGATAAATCAGCGTGTCAGTCCAATCCTGCCCCTGGCCGATTTTGATCTGGCGCAGGTCATCCAGCGATTGGATTTGTGCGAAGCGTGGCAAGTCAGCGCGGTTAATCAGGCAGATACGCAAGCCCAGCAGCCCGCGCAATATATTGACCCGGATCGGGATTACCTCCGCCTGTGCGATTGGTGTACCGGGTGAGGCCCACTGGATATTCATCAGCTTGCCTTCGCCGATCAAAATGGCCTGGCGTTTGGCCGTTGGTGCACCGCCATAGGGTCGCAAAATAAAGCCGCCGTATTCGGGGCGCGTAACCTCCAGGGCGCGTTCGATCAATTCAAACTGGAAATGGTTTTGTTTGTCATTGGCCTCCGAGCGGTGATAGCTCACCACCATAGGTGCAGTAGCCCCCGGTTTCTGCGCAGGCGTTTCACTGTGCCCCTGGTTGGGGGTGACTAGAAGTCCGGCGATAATCAGGCCAATAAGCAGGCGAGCAAGCATAATAAAACCCGGCAGCATTGATTGTTCAGTCTATTGATTTTTCAGTCTAGATAGGGGAGCGAAAGGCGTCGCGTTTTTTGGCGCATAAAATTGCAAAAAATCTCTGCTATATAAGGCTTGCATTGAATTTCCGTGGCCTCAATACGTTGCAGTTATCAGCAGATGCCTGTTAGTGAAAAAACAAGCTAGGGATTGGTATTTTTGCGCTGGTTGATGGCGTTGTGCCGGTGCTAGATTTTTATGTCCCCACCCTCTTTTTTGGAATACGGCGTTCGCCGAAGGAGATTTCCATGTCTT
>JAGKXA010000575.1 GCA_021151615.1 Cellvibrionaceae bacterium
GAGTTAGAATGATCATCGGTTTTCTCCGGGTTTTGCCGGGTTTGAAATTCGGCTGCTATGCCGCTCGCAATTCTGAAGCATCTAGTCCGTAGATCCACTGAGAGCAGTTATCGCAAAAAGTGTACTCTCGGGTGGTCTCGTAATTTTCTTTGAGCCAGTCGCCCCAGGGAATCCACCGTCCATCGTGGGTGTGTAGTGAATCACAGACTGTGCAGCATACTGCCCTCGGAGATGCAGCAGCCACACCTGAGCGGCCTCCGGTTGGCACCGAATGCCTGACATTTCCAAGCTGCCCAACAATCTTCATGGACGCCTGTAAAGCCAATGAAGGAGTGTTGTAAAGCATGGTGTGATTTACCGCATTGATCAATACAAGCAGCATTGAGCTGCCTGATTTCAAATGTATTGGGGTGCAGAAGCACGACACCGTACCATCCATTAAGGAGAGGTATTGAAGGCTTTGGGTTCCGCTTTGCACTCGCCCTTCAAGTAATTGGGCGATGTTACTTCCGTAAACTTGTGAGCAATTCCAAGCCATACGCAAACGCCATGCCGCACCTTCAGCGCTCAACAGAGCCACTGATCGAGAGCTGGTTTGCCGCCCCAGCTCGGCAAGAATTTCCATCAGGGGATTCAGATGAATGGCACTACCTGCGGTTGTCAAAGCGGACTGCTCCTCCGGCCTAGTTTCAAAGACCTCTGGATGCCGACATCCAGCTAACCACAAGAGAAGTAGCAATGACATGCCCATCCAAGTCGTGAGCACTGCGAAAACCCATGTCAAAACCTGGTTGTTAGGTTCGAATAAGAACAAACAAGGCCCCACGATGACCATAGTTATGCCCAAAATGGCGATGAGAGTTCGCAGTGTAATTGAAGGACCAGCCCAAACCAAATCGCGGTGATATGAGCCGCCATAAGTTGAGGCGGTCGCCATGCTGGAAGCCGTGAAATCTGAGGCTGCGATTGGTGGTCTGATTGCGATCATGGAAAGTACATCACTATAGAATCCACAATACAACAGCTTCTCCAGCGCCCGTTTGTGTTAACCTATTATTTACATTTATGAGAAAATACGCTCTCCGAATACTGGTATTCACAAGTCTTTGGAAGATCTTGCTTGTTAAAGTGTTCACCTTCCGCTTTTAAACATTACATAATTTGCTAAGTTATAGC
>JAGKXA010000576.1 GCA_021151615.1 Cellvibrionaceae bacterium
GATTTAATTGATGCTCATTCGCACCAGGCAAATTTTTATTTAATAAAAAGCCCCGCGAGTTTTCACTGGCGGGGCTTTTTAGTGCACACTAAAAATTACTTGTTAGCAGCAGCAGCTTTCTTTTCTTTCTCTTTCGCGATTACTGCTTCAGCCACGTTGGATGGGCATGGAGAGTAGTGAGCGAATTCCATAGAAAACTGGCCGCGGCCAGAAGTCATGGTGCGCAGTGTAGAGATGTAACCAAACATTTCTGACAGCGGAACTTCTGCCTTGATACGTACGCCAGTTACACCTGCTTCCTGGCCATTGATCATGCCGCGACGACGGTTCAGGTCGCCGATCACATCACCTACGTGATCTTCCGGAGTGAACACGTCTACTTTCATGATGGGTTCAAGCAGTTGTGGGCCTGCTTTAGGCATGGATTGACGGAAAGCACCCTTGGCAGCGATTTCGAACGCGATTGCAGAGGAGTCAACGGCGTGGAATCCACCGTCAAACAGGTCAATCTCAACATCCAGCACAGGGAAGCCCGCCAATGGACCAGTGCCCATCATAGATTCAAAGCCTTTTTCAATCGCTGGATAGAATTCTTTTGGAACGCTACCACCAACAACTGAGGTCTTGAATACAAAGCCAGTGTTTGGCTCGCCCGGCTTGATGCGGTAGTCGATTTTACCGTACTGACCAGAACCACCGGATTGCTTCTTGTGGGTGTAACTGTCTTCGATTTCGCGGGTAATGGTTTCGCGATAGGCTACTTGTGGTTGACCAACGTTCAGCTCAACACCGTAAGTACGCTTCATGATGTCGACTTTAATATCCAGGTGCAATTCACCCATCCCTTTAAGGATGGTTTCGCCTGAATCCTGGTCGGTTTCAACGCGGAAAGTCGGATCTTCTGAAACCAGCTTGCCGATGGCAGTAGCCATCTTCTCAATCATGCTCTTGTCTTTCGGCGTTACAGCAATAGAGATTACTGGCTCTGGGAATACCATAGGCTCAAGAGTACATTCATGTTTTGGATCACACAGTGTGTGGCCAGTTTGAACGTTTTTCAGGCCTACCAAAGCAACGATGTCGCCTGCTTGCGCAGTGGTCAAATCGGTACGATCGTTAGCATTCATCTCCACCATACGACCGATACGCTCGGTTTTACCGGTAAAGGAGTTAAGC
>JAGKXA010000577.1 GCA_021151615.1 Cellvibrionaceae bacterium
GGCATAGTCACTGCATTCTTTGACCACCACCTGGCTTATCGTCATGAAGAACAGCGCGCACTCTGGAAAAAATTGCATGAATTGGAAACGGCAGGAAAACCTCATCCAGAATTACGCAAATTACTTACCGCAACACCCTTAACGGAAGCAGAGGCCAACAGCCCGGAACTGCAGCAACAATTTCGTGATCGACTGGAAGGCGCCAAGCCCCAGCTGAGAAAACCAGAACAGCTATGGCGCGAGGCAACCGATCAACGCATTGCCAATGCACAACAATTATTGGAGCGTTTATGACGCTCCGTTTTTTTGCATTCAGTGCAATAGGTATTTTTTCAATTAGCAGCGCGACTGGTTCAAGCGAAAACTCTGCGCAGCAAAACCTTGCTACTCAACATTCCATTCACCAAACCGACACCGCGCTTTTAACCAATAACCATTTAACAGGCAACACAAGTCGCGAAGCCTATACGCAACCGTTTGCCGGATTAACTGAACAGGAGCTAGCGCAATTTTTTCGCGGGCGCAGCATTTTTCGCCAGAGCTGGGTAATTCCACCCGCGCAAGATACGTTAGTAGGATTGGGGCCACTGTATAACCGCATTGCCTGCATATCCTGCCACCTTAAAAACGGACGCGGGCGCGCACCCGAAGCGAATGAACGCATGCAATCCATGCTGGTGCGCTTATCCATACCGGGCAACACTATTCATCGCGGCCCCAAGCCACATCCAGATTACGGCACACAACTCAATGAAGAGGGCGTACCCGGTGTTCCCGGTGAGGGCCGCGCGCAAATTATGTGGGAATATCACAGCGTTGAATTAGCAGACGCGCCGCCGGTGCGTTTGCGCAAACCGAAAATTTTATTCAGCGGACTCAATTACGGCGAACTTGAACCGGTGTTAACTTCCGCGCGCATCGGCCCACCCATTTTTGGTTTGGGATTACTGGATGCTATTAGCGATACCGATTTAATCGCCATGGCCAAGCAACAAAAGCCAGATGGTGTTAAAGGAAAAGTGAATCAGGTATGGGATATAGCCACACAACAAATACGCATCGGTCGCTTTGGTGCAAAAGCCAATACCGCCAGTTTGCGCGCGCAAATTGCCGACGCCATGCTGGGTGATTTAGGCATCACATCAGATTTATTACCGCAGGAAAATTGCCTGC
>JAGKXA010000578.1 GCA_021151615.1 Cellvibrionaceae bacterium
TTTGTGGTTTGCTTAGCAAGGCAGGAATATAAGCAGAGTTTAGAACGCTGTAATCTTGTGGCGTAACCTCACCTTGCTCAGGATTCAATAATTGCTCATTGGAGTTATCGCTCATGCGCATAAAATCGACAACCCATGAATTCAGGTTTTCAAGGTCGTTAGCGAACACCTCGCTGTCATCAACCGCGACTGTTTCTGCAGAATGCTTATGAGCCACAGCAGCTGGCAACTCGCCATTGTTATTTGTAGAAGGACTGTTCGTAGATAATTCGCTTGTAGATAATTGGTTGGTATCCGCTTTCATACTGCCGCCATAGGCTTGCAGCATTTGCTTGTAAAAATGATCTGCCAACCCTATACCGCGACCACTGGTAAGATTTAACACCATTTGTTGGTCAAGCATATCGCGATGAAAGCGTGTGGTACTGCTGTCAAAATAATTGCCTTGTGAAAAAACATCATTGGCTTCGCGCATGGTTTTCAGCATTTGCTGTACAAACATGGCTTCAAATTTTTTGGCAATCTCTTGTAATGCCTGTGGATCTTTGGCGCGGCCCATTGCCTTGACTGAATCAAGGGAATTTGCATCAAGATAAGTGTCCTGAACCTGCGGAGTTTTTACGCCAGTATCGACAGTTAACATCTAGATCACCACCAATTCTGCTTTGAGTGCACCTGATTCTTTTAGCGCTTCCAGAATCGCCATTAAATCGCTGGGAGATGCACCAACGTTATTAACCGATTTCACTATGTCATCCAGGTTGGCGCCCGGTGCAAATTTGAACATGGGATTTGTTTCTTCATCCGCCTGAACATTGCTGCTGGGCACCACAACAGTTTGACCACCTGCCAGGGCATTGGGTTGACTCACCGTTAAGCTCTCAGCTACTGAAACAGTAAGGCTACCATGAGTGACTGCAACCGGAGAAACGCGCACATTTTTTCCCACAACGATGGTGCCAGTACGCGAATTGATAATGACTTTGGCAACTTCTTCACCGGGAGTTACCTCGATATTTTCCAGCATGGAAATAAAATCCACGCGCTGCGCCGGATTCGCAGGCGAACTCACCATAATGGAAACTGCATCTAATGGGCGTGCAACATCTGGCCCCAACATCGCATTAATGCTTTTTGCCAATTGATTCGCCGTTGTGAAATCGGCGCGATGC
>JAGKXA010000032.1 GCA_021151615.1 Cellvibrionaceae bacterium
AAGCTTTCGATTAACTCCTGCACCACTTTAGGAATATTCGGCAACTTCTGCGCGTTATCGATTAAATTTTTAAGCTCCACAATACCCTCGCTTGCTTCTTGTATGGTCAAACGGCAAGGCCGACATCCAAACCCAAATCCCTCACCTGAGATTGGGTATAGCAAAGCTTTGGCTTATCGCAATTGCAGGCGTCAAAAATGGAAGACTAATAACGAAAATTTAACAGCAGAAATGAAAAAAGCCCGTCATTTCTGACAGGCTTTTTAATATGGCGCACTCGGGAGGATTCGAACCTCCGACCGCTCGGTTCGTAGCCGAGTACTCTATCCAGCTGAGCTACGAGTGCGTTGTTGAGGCGCGCATTCTATTGATCGAGTCTTTGTGAGTCAAGCATTTATTTGATTTTCTTTTGTGAAACTTTCAAATTAATGCTTTATAAATCAACAATCTACAAATTTCGATCAAGTTGTACAAACAGCATTCAGTGCTGCCATGCGCGACTTGTACTTGCGTTGTAAACTGGCGGTGAGAGAGGGAGTCGAACCCTCGATACCTTGCGGTATACACACTTTCCAGGCGTGCTCCTTCGGCCACTCGGACATCTCACCGTTTTCTTTGCAAGAGCGATTTTGGCTACCCCTGCGAAGGCGCGCTAATGTACACAAGCAAACACACAAACGCAATCTTATTCCTGCGACCAATAGCTAAAAAATTCATTCGGATTTTGTTCGCGCGGTAAATGTACAGGCACTGATGGAGTTCCTATATATACATAGCCAATTAACTCTTCATTGGACTCCACACCCAATGCTTTTTTGACCTGGGGGTTATAGGCCATATCCCCCGTTCGCCATACAGCTCCCAACCCTAACGCAAAGGCCGCATTTATCAGGTTTTGAGTAGCAGCACCCGCCGAAATGATTTGCTCTATGCGTGGAACTTTGGGGTTTTCCTGACATTTGGCAATACAGGCAATAATCATCGGGGCACGCATCGGCATAGATCTAAATCGCTCCAGTTCAGCCTGGGTAATTTCCGGTCTGCTGCTTGCAGCAATCTGCGCAAACAACTCACCCAGTTTTTTCAAGCTATTTCCCTCAATTACTAAAAAGCGCCAGGGGCGCATATTGCCGTGATCCGCCGCACGCAATGCTGCTTTAAATAACTGATGTAATTGCTCTTTACCTGGAGCTGGTGCGGTTAATTTGGTAATTGAAACTCGCTGATGCAAGGCAACAAGTGCATCCATAATGCAAAAACCTCAAGATAATTTCATCGAATCAGCCACTTACGGGCTATTTGCTGGTGCCAAAGTCGAATCTTAGGCAAACCTGTACCATACTTTCCGGTATAGGGCAGCGATAGCAGCCCACCAACCGACCTCCCGGCCCCTAATAATATGCAAGTACCTACCCTTGTGCTCGTGGTAGCCATAGAAATTTATTTGGCGTTGCTGATTGCAACCTTTGCGCTGCTTTATTTTTCCTTTAAACAAAAGAAGTTAATCAAACGCCAACAAAGCAAACTCAAAGAACTGATAGACACAATTAAAAACACCCAGTCACCCGAGCTGCCCCCAGCAAAAACATATAAACAGTTTATCTACGAGCAATTGGACATAACCCAAGATCGCTTTAGTTTTCTGGCTCCGCGCAGTGACATCGCCGGTATACAACCACTGGATGTCCCAATCAACCAACGGATTGTCGCCTTGCGCTACGCCTTTTTGCGCGCAGAAGAATTAGGCACCACCACAGTTCAGGGCAGCGAAGGTTATTGGGATACCTTCAAGCAAACCCTGGAGCCGCTGCTCCAATCCTCACTAGAAGCCGCGCCCAATGATACCGATAGTGACGAATTGGAAACCTATAAAAAGCGCGTCGAAAATCTGGAGAAGTTTAAAAAGCTCTTTTTTGATTTGGAGAAGCGCTGGAACGAAGCTCAAGCCAATGCCCAGGGGTATTACAACGAACTTTATGCCATGGCAGATGACGTACCAGATCGAGAGCGCTATGAGTTGTTGCTGGGCCGTTACAACGACAGCTTCAATGATATCAACCAATACATTTACGCCACTAGCGGAGCCATCAACGGGGTCCCGCAAGAAAACAAAACCATCAACATAATTCGCCAAGATCCTCGCGCCGCTGAAGAAATTATGAAGTTGCGCAATGTGGCAGCAGATCAGTACCGGGTAATCAGCAATCTGCAGCGCAAACTGGAGGAGGCCGCCACCGCCGAAGAAAAAGACTTGGTGATCAAGGAGTTAGAGCAACAATTACAACGCCAAATACGCTTTGTTCAGGAGTCAGATACCTGTGTGCAACTATTGGAAGAAGAGCTTACCAAAGCCAACGAAAAGATAGCTGAGCAGGAGCAACAACTGGATAGCGATCACCACCTGGAGGAAGAAAACCAACGCATAAAACAAACCCTGCATGACTTCACCAAGGAGAGCAAAGACCTGCTGATCAATATTGAAGAGCTGGAAAAGGAAAATGACGAACTGAAACACAATCTGGACGAGGTCTCCCCCAATACTGAGTCCACTGGAGGAAATACTGCGCTACTACAAGCCGAATTCACTGAACTGCGCAAGCAATATGCCGAATTAGAGGAAAAATACCTGGAATTAAAATTTAAATAATAAGACAAGCGACAAACCTGCGCGGATTCCGTTAACAAGTAGACATTTATTAAAAAAAAACGTTTAATTCACCGCTCATACACGGAGCTGGCATATGACTTTTGACTATGGACTTACTGCTGATATAACAATAAGGCACTTAAAGAATGAACAGTAAGACGGAATCCCACCAGCTTCAAACTGAATCTCCCATCCAGCAATACTATTTCCGAGCCCTTATTTGCTTTGCAGCCTCTGGCACCCTCGCATCATTTATTAACTGGGATAACCCAAGCCCAATTCATATGGGAATGATAGTTTTCCTGCTTTCATACGCTTACGGCACCTACCACTTTACCCGCAAGCAAATCCCCGAACTGATGGCCAATATCAGCCGTTGGCTTTCACATGTTGATGCCGTTCTCATCGGGATAGTGTTAAGCCTAACAGATTTTAGTATCTTGCCCTGTGTCATGTTTCTGACCATGATCCAGTTCAACGCCCTTATTAGCGGAGGCATTAGAAAGCTACTCGAAGACAACAGCGCTTTCGCTGTTGGTGTAGTTTTAAGCTTGTTTATTCATAGCCCCCAATTAATGTTATCCAGCAATATTGAAATTAGCGGCGCCAGTCTGATTGGGGTAGCCACCTACTTTCTGGTGTACGCCATTTACATGCACCAACGTTTTCACAAGTTGGTACTCAGCCAAAAGCAACTCGAAAACGAACAGAAGTGGCACAAAATCCGCGCCTATAAATTATCGCGCTACCTGCCCCCGCCTGTGTGGCAAGCCATCAATCGCGGAGATGACAAACACTTGCAAGCTGAGCGCAAACGCATCAGTGTTTTTTTCTCTGACATAAAAGACTTCAGTCAACTTGCCGAAGAAATTGAAGCGGAAGCACTGACTGAATTGCTAAATCACTACCTGACAGAAATGTCCAAAATTGTGATTCATTACGGCGGCACCATCGACAAGTTTATGGGCGATGGAATAATGGTGTTATTTGGTGATAGCGCCAGTAAAGGCGTAAAAGATGACGCAACCCGTTGCGTTGCCATGTCCATCGCCATGAAAAAACGCATTAAGTCCATGCAACAGGAATGGTTCAACCAAGGCATAAAGAAACCATTACAAGTGCGCATGGGTGTAAATACCGGCTATTGCACTGTGGGCACATTCGGTACATCAAACCATCTGGACTACACTGTATTGGGCACGCAAGTAAATTTGGCAAGCCGTCTGGAATCTGCTGCAGAACCCGATGAAATTCTCATCTCCCATGAAACCTGGTCATTGGTAAAAGATACCGTTATGTGCCGTGACAAAGGTGAAATTCAAGTAAAAGGCTTTTCGATGCCGATCAAGGTGTATCAAGTTGCCGATTTGCGCAAGGAAATGGGCAAGAATCAGACTTACTTTGAAGATCGCGCTGAAGGATTTTCCATGTACTTGGATATGGACAAAGTGCGTAACTATGATAAACAAAAAGTAATAGAGGCACTGGAAAAAGCGGCAGCCCGTTTGAAAGACAAAGTGATTGTTTGATCTGCAAACAATCACTTTCTTCATCTGCAAATTATTGCCGAACCAAGCGAATAGTATCTGGCACTGCTTGGGAGTCGGTTGAACGGAACGGATTAATATCCAATCCCCCCCTACGAGTGTAGCGCGCATAAACACTTAAACTTCGCGGCTTGCACACCCGCTTTAAATCACAAAAAATACGCTCCACGCAATGCTCATGAAAATCTTGATGCTCGCGAAATGAAATCAAGTAGCGTAACAAATTCTCTTGCACAATTTTATTGCCACTATAGCGAATAAAAACACTCGCCCAATCAGGCTGACCAGTGACGGGACAATTGGTTTTGAGCAAATGACTAACTAAAGTTTCATCGACTAACTCAGCAGACACTGTTAATAAATCAGGTGCAGGATGGTAAGTATCCACAATCACATCCAAATCATCCAAATTAATTGCAAAGGGCTGTGCAATTTCAGCCAAATAATTACCGTTACACACAGGAAAGATCTTTACACTCACAGGCGCTTTAGCTGCTTGAGATAAATCTCGCTCCAGTATTACACGCACCTCATCTATACTCTTAAAGCGAGTTTGGTTCAATGAATTGAGATACAACTTGAATGATTTGGACTCAATAATACATTCGCTATCACAGGGAATCCTGAATTCAGCCACCGCAACAATTGGCTTTCCGCATTCATTCAACCACGACAATTCATAACCAGTCCAAACATCAACCCCAACGAACGGCAAGTCACCATCAATACCCAGCTGCTTGCGCGATTCCGCTCGCGCAATAGAAAACAACAACTGCGGAGCATACTCGGAAATGTATTCTGTTTGCTGCCCTAGCGGATTATGGCTCATCACTATTCCCCTACATCAAGCGCGCAAACGCTTCCCGGTTTTTAATAAATGCATGGCAATCACAAAAAGAATTGCCACAAATGCCGTTAACCCAACCAGCGCCATGCCTATATGCAAATCACTAATCCCCAACATGCCATAACGAAACGCATTCACCATATGCAGAATCGGATTAAGTACAGACACCTGCTGCCAAAACTCCGGCAACAAATGAATCGAATAAAACACACCACCAAAATAAGTTAACGGAGTCAGAACAAACGTGGGGATAATTGAAACATCATCAAATGTATTGGCATAAATAGCATTGATAAAACCAGCAATAGAAAACAATACAGAGGTCATAAACACAATAAACAAGGTAGTAAACCAATGATGGATATGCAGGTCAGTAAAAAATAATGACATTGCCGTCACTATCAACCCCACCGCAACGCCACGCGCCACTCCCCCCATCACATAACCCAGTAAAATAATGTAGTTGGGCGTGGGCGATACCAACAGCTCCTCCACACTGCGCTGAAATTTTGCGCTAAAAAAAGATGAGGATACATTGGCGTAGGCATTGGTGATTACCGCCATCATAATCAAGCCGGGTGCAACAAATTCGATATAGCTAAACCCACCCATATCACCTATACGGCTGCCAATTAATTTACCAAATATCACAAAATATAAAATCATTGTAATTGCAGGCGGCAAGAGTGTTTGAATCCAGATACGAGTAAATCGCTTGATCTCTTTGCGCAAAATAGTCAGGAAGGCAATCCACTGTTCACTAGCATTCATGGCTGAACCTCATTTTTATTGGCATTAACCATAGCAACAAACAACTCTTCCAGACGGTTCGCCTTATTGCGCATACTGACAATTTCTATTTGTTGGGCACTCAACTGCGCAAACACGCCATTAAGTGATTGCCCCTTCTCCACTTCAATTTCAAATGAATGCTCGTCAATCTGCGCCACCTGATGACCATTTAGCACTGGCAGCCCCTGCAAGCTGCCTTTAATATCAAAGATAAAAACCTCTTTATTCAACTGTTGCAACAAATTTTTAATACTGGTGTTTTGCACAATAGTCCCGCGATCAATAATCGCAATGTTTCGACACAGACTTTCCGCCTCCTCCAAATAATGTGTAGTCAGTATAATAGTGGTGCCCGCCGCATTTATTTCGCGCAGGAAATCCCACATCGAGCGACGCAACTCAATATCAACCCCAGCTGTAGGCTCATCCAGAATTAACAATTTTGGCTCATGCACCAATGCGCGGGCAATCATCAGCCGCCGCTTCATACCGCCCGACAACATACGCGCCGGTGTTTGACGCTTATCCCATAAACTCAGTTGCTTCAAATATTTTTCAGTCTGTACCAGCGCTTGCTTGCGCACCAAACCATAGTAGCCCGCCTGCTGCAAAACTATGTCTTCCACCTTTTCAAACATACTGAAATTAAATTCTTGCGGAACAACGCCCAAGGATTTTTTGGCGCCAGAAAAATCGGTATCGATATTTCTACCAAACACCTCCACGCTACCCGACGTTTTTCGTACCAGTGAGCTGATAATGCCAATGGTCGTGGATTTGCCAGCGCCATTTGGCCCAAGCATGGCAAAAAAATCACCCGGCATCACATCCAAGCTAATACCTTTTAAGGCCTCAAATTTTTCACTGTAGGTTTTGCGCAAATCCCGGATGGAAAGTGCAGGAATAGAGTCTGCCGGAGTCATAGCCCCTCGCCGAAATCAATAGAAGTTAATTGCAATTGAGCAAACATGAAAAAAGCAAGAAGGATAGAGTAAAGCATACACAAAACCCATACAGATTTTTGTAATACTTTAATCAGAAAATTTGATAGTGAAGCTTTAATTCGATAATGAATTTTTAGATTGGAGCGGGAAACGAGACTCGAACTCGCGACCCTAACCTTGGCAAGGTTATGCTCTACCAACTGAGCTATTCCCGCTATATGTGGCGTCCCCTAGGGGACTCGAACCCCTGTTACCGCCGTGAAAGGGCGGTGTCCTAGGCCACTAGACGAAGGGGACATTTTGACTGCTGCCTAGTGTGACAACAATAAAACTCGCTTCACTAAGGTACTGCTTTTAACCTAAATACTAACTTCTCAAGGAGAAGTTGGAGCGGGAAACGAGACTCGAACTCGCGACCCTAACCTTGGCAAGGTTATGCTCTACCAACTGAGCTATTCCCGCTTTGTGGCGTCCCCTAGGGGACTCGAACCCCTGTTACCGCCGTGAAAGGGCGGTGTCCTAGGCCACTAGACGAAGGGGACCCCGGACCTTTTGACCTTTAGCTAACTTTTTCAAGTTGACGTCTGCGTCAGAAGTGGGGCGCATTCTAGGGATCGATCCCCTCAGTGTCAACACTTTTAATTCTTTTTTTATCGGAATGGAAACAAGCACTTAGCACGCGTCCTACTCCTATACCGCACAAATTCTGACGCCATTTTTTTCGGTGCTATAATTAAAGCAATAATTCGCCCGTTGTTTAACCGAAAAGGCTTATAAAACACCATGTCTGCCTATGTTATCGCCGCTATTTTTCTGATGCTTATCCTTCTGGCAGGCTACTTATTTCTCTCTCATTCGATCGAAAAACGCAAAGTCCAGCGACAACGCCTCGTCACTGCCTTGCGCGCGAGACGCAATTCTTTCCGCGATCTGGCAACTGGCTTTCCTGCTGGTTTTCTATCCAATGACCTGACTGCACTACTCTATCGCGCCCTGATTGAATGTTGTGAACAATTGACTGTACTAGAGCCTAGGGATCACACCCACAGCGAGCAACTGACGCTCTACTCCAACCTCTTATCCTCTATAAAAGAAAACACTCAACAAATGCGCGTGCGCCTGGATAGCCCCCAGCAAATCAAAGAGGCCCATGGACTCCTGCAAGAGCTCTATAAATTTGTTATGCAACAATCAGCACTTAAGCAAATTAATCAAGTACAAACTGACGCTTACACAGATCAAATTAATCGTATGCTGCTGCAAATGAGTGTGGATGGTCATGTATTCAACGCGCGCCAAGCGCAACAAGCGGGCAAACTAAAGCTGGCAATCCATTTTTATTCGCTAGGGCGCAAAGCACTGGCGGCCGAAAATGCCAGCCACACATTTGATAAACAAATTGCACAATTGGATGGGGTTGTCGCCAAGCTACAGGAAAAAATCGACAGCACTAGCGAAAAACCTCCCACAACAGATGCAGAAACGACAACAGGAAAAACTGCTACGCCGGACAGCAATAAAGAATGGAAGCAGTTTGATGAGGAAAATGCGAAATGGAAAAAGAAACAAATTTATGACTAAACAAGCACAAAAATAATTCCAGACGTAACTGAAAAAAAAGGGGGAGCCAAATACTCACCCCCTCATGAAATCACCAGTCATAATTATAAACACGAACTTGTAGCAGGTTTCAGAGCAGTTATTTTTCCCCCTCCCATTTCTGCCACAAATAAATTGCCATTATGTTCTGTCACAAATAATGGATCATTAAACCCGCCGACCAATACATTTTGCGATACAACTGTCAAGCCATCGGCGGATAACTGAACTTTGATAATATCATCCCCGAGCGAATAGCGTACCAGTAACAAATTATGATCTAGCGCCGGACAGACACCCGAGGTCTTATATTCGGTAATTCCATCCGCTGAAGCGTTTTTGCTTAACTCAAGTAATGGCGGCTGATAATTTGCCAAAGGAGCTACACCTTGAACACTTCCATTTTTAAATACACATTCCGCACGTGAAGGATTCGGATGACCAAAATATTTACCTGGCAAAATACGTAGCAACAAATCCACTTGCGCCCCTGGATTATTTCCACCCTCAGCAACCAACGCAGGATTGGATACCCCTCGACAACTTGGCGTCGGAGAGGGAGGAAACGCACCAATTACTCCAAGCCCGTTATCTGTCGCATACATAGATCCATTAGAGTGGAATACAAAATCATAGCTATTGCGCAGCCCAGTAGCATAAGTTGCAACATCACAGGGTGCTGGCCCATAAATATCAGCGTTATTTGCACAACTACCGTCAAAATTTTCTGCAAACACATCTGCCACGACAATAGCTGAAGACAAAGGTTGCTCTTCCCTATCTCCAAATTCTGTCGGCACGGCCACAGGCGCACCGCCTCCGGTGTTGCCTCCGATCGACATGTATAAGCGATTATCGGGACCAAAGTGCAAGCTATTTACTGCATGATTAGCAATAGCGCGTGGTAAACCGGTAATTATTTGTTGCACTTGATTAAAGCCCGGACCGGACAGCCGGGTGATATTACTAGAGTTAGCCACACCTGAATCAATCGAAGGGCTTGATGAGCTAAGCCACAAGGAATATTTTGTGTTATCGAGTAAATCGTCCTGTCGTACGGTAATACCCAGCGTTAATCTTGCCCCCAAAGCATTAACAAGACTATTAATAATCTGATCTTCAATAACATTTAAATTCGAGTCATAAGTCAATGCGTGAATTGTGCCAAATAGTTCTGTGACATAAAGCTTACCATCAGGAGCCCAGGCCATGCTGGTGGGAAAGGCAACCGGATGAGAAACGCGGGAGAACTGAATCGGTAAATCAGCCGATCCAGATTCAACTGCCTCAATGCGAAAGTAATCAAACGCATAAGTTATCGGTGCGGCAGCATTTCGATGCGTGGTCATCACGCCAGCAAAACTACGCGTACCGATGACCGGATCTATACCTGCCGCGTCAAAGCTAAACATCTCCGGTTCTACCGCATAGTTAGCCACCTGAGTGCGCGCACCACCATTCACGGTGAAAGCTGCAATCACCATTCCCGTTGAAGGATTTGCAATCAATTCCAACAACAGTTTACTACTGCTCAAATTGCCTACCGTTTTTGTAGTGGACTTCACCGCTACACCATTACGCTCATACAGCACCTCGATTACCGGATTGGTTGGGTAGGATGAATACACAATTTTTATATAATTATTTTCATCCGTACCGAACCATAAGCCAGCTTGCTCATACTTACCTGTACCCGTTGGGGGATTAACTAGCAGCGTGGAAATTTTTGCTATTTGATTAGGCCCCGCAAATCCGACCCCAACCGCATTGACCTGATTATTGTTCGCAAGGTGCATGATTCCATTAGTCGTATTAAGCCGCAGCAAACCATCACCAAAGGAAGTCTCTATATTGAGCGGAACATAGGCGGCAGTGTTGGTGGAAGGCATTACATAAGTAAAACCTGTTCCCTTACCCGATTTATCATTCAAGTGTCCCGCATCGGCGTTAAAGTCCAACACATACGGCAAGGTAACCCGAATCTCTGAACAAATTACCGGAGCGCAAGCATCACTATCGCCACCGTCAACAACCATCGATAAAGGCACCACGGTTGATTCCAGGATACTGCTGGTAATTGTCAAAGCACCTGTGTATTTCCCGGAAGACAAACCTGCCGGATCCAATCTAACCGCTAAACTTTCTGGTGCGGTTCCCGTAGCTGGCGAAGCGCTAGCCCAGGGGACATTACTGGAAATTAAATAATCCGGACTCATTCCATCTGCATAAGCGTTCAACCCCAACAGCAAATTTACATCTACTGGAGGGCTGCCTATATCTACTGTGGAAGACACTTGTGCGGGCGTAACCGCGAATTCAGGAGTGGTGAGCTGGTTGGTAATTCTAAATTGCCCGCTCAACACGGCCGTGGTTGCATCGGCTTTGGTGATTAGCGCGTAAATAACATGGCTGCCATCTGCACGCGCGGTTGTATCAAAAGGCAGCGCCGATCCGTTAGTCGCGGTACCAGCAAAATCAAATGGCAAAAGGCCTTCTGTTTTATCCGGCGTACCACCCGGTAGCCGATCAAGAAAAAATTCTACCCGGCTTATATTTTGCTCCGGCTTAACATGGATATAAGCATTGGACTTTAATACCGCTCCCTCCAGCGGCACTGCGTTATTGCGATTAGCGAGCGAACTTACCTTTAATTCAAACCCTGATGAACTGCTCGCCTCGGTATACGACAAGCTAACAGGAATTACCAACGAGCGACTACCTGTTACAAGAATGTCTGCCGTATGAACCCCGGTAGCCAAGCCAGCAACGTCTACATTAACCGTTAACGAGGCTGGCGTTGTTCCTGTATCCGCAGTGAGATGCACCCAGGGTTGGGTCGCGCTTACTGAAAAATTCTGTACGGCAGTACCCGCTGCCAGCGATAGTGTCGACGACGACTGAGTTGCGGGTTTGGCAATAGTAAAATTCAAACTCGGCGGCGTAGCCAATAAGGGAGCATCTACGATATCAAAATGACTGGAAACTATTGCCAGGCTATTGTCGAGGTAGGTGATTTCGGCAGTCAGATTATGCGCACCGAGCGCAAGCCCCACTACAGACAAAGGTATCGCGTTGCCGTTACTGGCCGACCCCATCAAATCAAATGGAGCACCAGCCTCGATACGTGTCGGACTCCCCAACATAGCGGGATTATCCAAAAAAAATCGCACTTGCTTTACATCATTTTCAGGCAACAAAAAAATATACGCTGCCGCACTAAGTTGTTGTCCCTCTAGCGCTACAGGCGAACCACGATTCGCGTTCGCAGAAACCATCAGCTTATAGCTGCTTGCGTCAGGGCCTACAGTGAAAGTGACGGGAATTTTTAATGTTGGTGCACCCGGACTGGTTGCGATAATTTCAGCTGAGTAAGACCCGGGAATCAAACCACTACTGCTCAAGGTAACACCAGCAGTCAGTGGCGACACGCCAGTTGCTGGAGAAAGACTTAACCAGGGCTGATTACTGGATAATTCAATTGCTTGGGTACTCCCGGATAACTGTATATTCAAGGTGCGATTGATCTGCGTTGCGCCCCTTACCGACTCATTAAACGCGAGCGGCGATGCTTGTAATATTGGTGTTAGGTTATCGACCGTAACCTGCGCACTTAACAAAATTGTCCGATCATCGGTTAACACCAACTGCGCAGTAAACGAGTGCTCCCCCTCTGACAATAATTGTGTATTGTAAAGTTTTGATCCTCCGTTAGTTGCCGTTCCGGCCATATCCCAAGGGGCAAGCTTTTCTGTTAGTTGCAATTTATTGTCAATAAAAAACTGGACACTCTTTATACCGGGATTAATATCAACAAATACTGCAATATTTCCTTTTACCACCGCTGTATTCAATGTTTGTGCACCCGCCCTATCAGAACGCACTGAATAAACCAGTTCAAATGCAAAAATTTTCGACACTCCCATCAAAAAAATTGCAGCAGTAAACAGAAAGACTTTAATCATTCGATAAACTGCATGAAATGAAATGTCCATTTTATTACCTCAACATTTAAATGTTTTGCTAATCCCTACCAAAAAATTCGCCGTTGCATTGTAAATTTTCAACACACTTAGGATAATTTTTAAGTAAAAAGACATCTACTCACTCTAAAAAATTAAAGTGAGGTTGGGAACTTTTTAGCCATCACTAAAAGCCTAGTATGAAAATATTTTTGGGCGCGTAAAAAATGAAAGTCGCGTAAAAACACTTTGGAATTAAGCAGTTTTCTGAAAGAATATTTAATCAAAAGGTAATTGCTATTTAATAGCTGTGAATCAAAACAACAGAACAATATTCAAGGACGGTAGCTACTCTGCAAAACAGAGAATGTATCAGCTAAGTGTTATCGGCTATAACAGGTTATCTACTCATCATGAGGCGCACTATGAGCAATCCGCGAAGAGACATCACTTTACGCTTCCTGGCCGAGCCGCAAGACATTAACTTCGGAGGAAAAGTTCACGGTGGAGCAGTAATGAAGTGGATTGGCCTGGCAGCCTACGCCTGTGCTGCGGGCTGGAGCAGCCGCTACTGCGTAACGGCCTATGCGGGTGGAATTCGGTTTGTATCGCCGATCCATGTGGGCAATCTGGTGGAGGTTGCGGCCAAAATTATCTACACCGGCACCTCTTCCATACATATCGCGATTGAAGTAAACGCCTGCGATCCAAAATCGCTGAACCGCCGGCTAACCCTCACTGCATAGTCATCATGGTTGCCGTTGATAAATCCGGCCAACCGGTACAAGTTCCAACCTGGGTGCCGCAAACCGAGGAAGACAAACAACATGCCACCGCCATCAAGCTGATGGAAATGCGCAAAAAAAATTGGCGATGAAATGCAAATTTTTGTTTAATGGCAAACTCAAAAACACCGGATCCTATTTATGACCCAGGCAGCACAAACCACTAAAAGCAAACAACGAAAAGACGCACGCGATCTGCGCGCCGAGGCGTTAAAGATCGTAAACACGATTAAAACCGAAGGCCAAACGCCAGTGGAAACCAAAGCCATTGCCAACGGTATCCAACGCGGGATGGAAATGTTCTTACGCCAGCAAAGTGAAAAATCCCGCGAGTTGGATAAGCGCACAAAAAAAGTTAAGCAACTGGCCAATCAATTAGCGCAACAACAAAACAGCGATACAAATTCAGAGGAAGTAGACGCGGTAGCAACAAACTCATCCGCACTGCCATGGATATTATTGGGGATTTCCTGGGTGTTGTTTTTAGCTGTGCAGGGAATTCAGTTATGGGGCTGATCAAACAGCCCCAGGCTACTGCGGCGCCATCAACACGCCGTAATAAATAACCGAGGGATAGGCGATAATCACTGCCCAGGTGACGACAAGGTCTATTCGGTACGCTAGTTGCTGGAGACCTTTCTTGGTTAATAGCACCACCATCACACTGCTGAACAAGCCAATGCCGACAATCACAAAGGAAGCTACCTGAATCAAATCCGACAATGTAAATACATCGGTTGATGGCAAGGATAAATCCACCGTGTATTTGTTACCCACGCAGGCAAAGAGCGCGGACATAATCAGCCCCACCCGGCTTTCAAACATGGTTTCGTTAAAGAAATACAACAGTGAGATAATCACGTAAGCGACGAAAAAGCCTAAAAAGTAAGTCCAGAAAATCCGGTTACCGTGGCGCTCAATAGGAATAACAATCGACATTCTTGGATATATGCCTTTAGCACCACTTTGTATGCCGAAATTCGTGGGGTACTTATAATCAAACGCACGAATTTCAATAGGCATTAGACTCCAGCCTGAAAGGGTTAAATTATCGCTGAGCAGGCTGTTTTTCATATCGGGAACAAATTTTATTTTGGCGGAGTCCAGTTCAACGCTTTCAATATTGATGGTTACATTTTGCTGATCAAATGGAAAATATTTTATGTCCCAATCCTGATTGATATCAGCCACAAACTTGGTCATGGTGTGGATGGTGCCATCATCATTTTGGATAGTGAAATTTTCGGTATCAATAATGGACCAGCTGCGCGCATTGGTAATTTCGATTTTGTTGTAAAACTTGTAGTCCTCGGGCAGGAGTTTTGGATCATAGGTGGACCAGATCCAGGCAGAGATGGTGAATTTTTTATCCGGGATATCCAGCGCATACAATGAAGTTACATAAACCCCGACCGGGATTTCAATACGGTTTTTACCCTCGTAAACGATTTCTTCCGCACGAGCCGCAAACGCCAGCAGCAACAAAACACAAGCAATAAACTTCCCAATAATGTGTGTGTGAATCCGCATGTTTTATACCAGTATCATTTTTTTGTTGATTTCCAGTGCCATGGCATCCTGCTGCAACTCCGTTTTCAGTACTTTTATATAGTCAATTACTTCGTTGGCAAAGCGATTCAGGTCATCTTCCGTGGTGTAGGAAACCACCAGATGCACCACCTCGTTGACTATACCCGAGCTATCGCTATTCCATACACCCTTTGCTTGCGATGAGGTAGCACCACCAAATTTTTCGCCCAGAAAAACCATAGTACGGTTAACGTAGAGGGTGGAATCAAACGGCTGATCGATATTGATTGTAGTCGGAATAAATATGCAGATTTGATGCACCCGTTCAATTCGCTCCACAATTTCATTAATCACTTTTGTGGCAGGCTCTGGAATGGTAAATGCAGTACCACTAACAACGGGCAAATTCCCAATATAGGGGATTTCAAAATCCAGGTTGGCGTTAAGTTCCAAATTCTCATTGACCCGATCCAGAATAGTATAGAGCGTGGTTTGATCCTGACGCACATGACGCTGGATACTTTTAACCACGGTCGCCGTTTTTTCACCCGCAGTGTCACTATTGGGTACCATAACGACAATCGCCTTGGTGTAGCGAAACAAAGGCTCAAGATAAATATCAATAAACTTGTCAACATCTCCGGTAATGGCAGTCTGCATTACAATATTGGCATATTGGTTGAGAATCTTGGTCATCAACAGCGAGGACTCTGCTTCTTGCGGGACATCACCCAAATCAAAATCATTCCAGATATCAAAACCATTGGCGTGTTTATACAGACGAGTTCCCTCATCAAAACCAAAACGGCTACTCATGTGATGCTGATCAGGATATTCCATGTATACAGTTTTTTTATCGCTGCCCGCTTTTACCAGATTCGCCGCAAAATAATTCCCAATAGTGGTAGCACCGCAACCTGGCTCTACACTCACCACCAGAATAAATTTGGGCATGTAACGCTCAAGCGCAATATTGAGATCGGTTAATTCGGTATTCTTTTGCTTGATTTCATTAATCAGGTTGCGGTTCTGCTGGAAGGTTTCACTGATTCTAAAGAACCACGGCTTCCAGGCTGCCGGAATTAAATGATTGGGGGCGCTTTTATCTTCACCCTGTTTTGAAATATGGCGCACGAGCGATGCCGCTGGATAAATAAATTCGCGATAGGTAATTTTTTTAATCGCATACAACAAAATGCCTAATGAGGCCAACAAAACAATAAACACTATGCCGATAGACGAAAAAATGCGCGTGATAAACAGCGGTTTCTTTTCAATATAAATCACTTGCCAGGGCGCATTTTTTAGTTGGTAGCAAATGTATTGGTAGCCCTGGCTGAGTTGTACCAATTTCAGGTCAAGGCAGGCGGCATTAATATCAGCTGCCACAACGCCTTCTGGCAGGGTATCGTTAAATTGGGAGGAATCAGTGAGTTTTAAACTGGAATGTGCTAGCAACTGGCCGCTTGCGTTTACAATTGCCAGCGCCCCCAACCCGGGCCGAAATTCTTTTACGTAATTACCCAGTTCTTCCAAGGTAAAATCCAGCGCAACAGTGCCCAGGAATTCCTGCTGGCGATAGACAGGTTTGGCAGCAGTAACCATTATTCCCTTGCCCGCTTCATCCAGATATACCGATGTCCAGAAGGTGCCTTTATCCGGGTTAACCTCTGGAACACCCAGGGTAAAAAATTCTTTTTGATACAATTTTTCGGTAAAGCGAAACTCAGAAGAAGGTACCCAGGGATAAATATTGATGAATTTATTTTTTGAGGTGTAGTACACCCAGGCGGCATTGGGAACGCTATCGCGGGTGGATTTAAAAGAACTATTCAGGCTGAACGCCATTTCAATTTCGTTTTTTAAATCCAGATTAAAGCTTGTCGAACCTTCACTTTTCACATCGCGGTTAAAGCGTGCTATATCGCCTTCACCGGTTAAATTGCCGGTATCCAGAGTTGTATATGGCGCGGGAATATTATCCAGCCCATAGCCGCCCGCTGCCGTTACCGCCAGGTTTTTCAAATAGCTGCTGGATGAAATGCGCGGATCCTGGAAAAAATCCTGGGCGTTGGTTTGCATCATATCCAACAGCACAGTCACGCGAACCAACAGGTTATCTATCGCCACTGATTCCGTTTTGAACTGGTCAATCAGCTGGGCCTTTTCATGCTTGTCTTCACTGATGGTTTGAATAGCAATCAGCAATGCCGACACCAGCAGCACAGCAAAAAACGTGTACAGCATGATTGTGTTGTAACGGGCGGTAAACTGCCGCGCCTCGAATTTTTCCATAACTGCTTATCTCGTTATTTATGATTATGGTGGTAACAGAGCAACATTAGCCTGCACCAAACTTGTGCCACAAACAGCGCCTATTCAGGTAATGCCTTTTTACTCAATGCCTGTTTATTTAATGCATTGGACAAAGCAAACGCGGCAACTAACGTTAATAACCCGGCGACCGAAATATAATAACCAACAAACGGTAGGCCATAGTGTGTGCCCAGCCAACTCGCAATGGCCGGGGTTAAGGACGCACCGATAATCCCCGCCAGATTAAAACTGAGCGATGCGCCAGTGTAACGCACTTCCGTCGGGTAAATTTCAGCAAGCGCTGTGCCGAGTGGGCCATAGGTTAACCCCATCACCCCAAAGCCTATCGCCAGGGTAATTAACACCCCTATGCCCGACCCGGAATTTAGCAGGGTTGAAAAACACAAACCAAATAATAAAACCGCTACGCCAGAAAGCATTAACATCGCACGGCACCCGATCCGGTCGGCAATATGTGCCGACAAACAAATGGTAAGCGCGAGTGCAAACACGGCATACAATTGCAGGATTAAAAACTCCTCGCGGGCATAACCCAATTTGCTGGTTCCCCAACCCAACGAAAATACCGTGGTGAGATAAAACACAACAAAGGCGGCTATCGCCAAAAATGCGCCCAGAAACATCACGCCTGTGTGCTGCGTACATACCGTCAGCATGGGCACAGGCACACGCTTTTCCGTTTTGATCGCCTCTTTAAAGGCAGGTGTTTCTTCCAGGCTCAAGCGCACATACAAACCGACAATCACCAGTAGCGCACTCGCCACAAATGGAATGCGCCAGCCCCAGCTGAAAAAATCTGCATCATTTAAATTATGCGTTAACAACAAAAACACACCGGTGGAGCAGAAAAAACCAATGGGCGCTCCCAACTGCGGAAACATGCCATACCAAGCACGCTTCTTCTCCGGCGCATTCTCAATCGCCAACAACACCGCCCCACCCCACTCACCACCCAAACCTATGCCCTGACCAAAGCGACAAAGGCATAACAAAATCGTCGCGGCTATGCCGATGGTTTCATAAGTCGGCAACAAGCCAATGCACACAGTGGACACACCCATGGTCATCAACGCCGCCACCAGGGTCGCCTTGCGCCCGATCCGATCCCCATAATGCCCAAACAACGCCGATCCCAAAGGTCGCGCAAAAAACGCCAGGGCAAAGGTCGCCAGCGATTGCAAAGTCGCCGTGGTTGCATCACCCGCCGGAAAAAATAGCGTGGGAAATACCAGCACAGCAGCGGTGGCATAAATATAAAAATCGAAAAATTCAATGGTGGTGCCGATCAGGCTGGCAAAAAGAACGCGGAACGGGGTATTGGCGGTTTGCATGGAAGCTCGCTAGGTTATTTTTGTTGTGAGGGTTTGGGTGTTGGGGTATGGAGGGCGGCATTATATAGACAGGCTAGGAGTATGCGGATGGGTAATCTGTATTAGCGGCTGCTTTTTCGCAAATGATTACTATGTAAGTTAGAACCATCCAGCTGTCCTGTGTCCATGGACACAGGACAGCTAACAACATATTCATCAATAAATTATTAAAGCCAAACTACCTTGAGTGACAACAATCAACTCATTATTTGACAGTAATAATCCCTTCCAATAACCTGCCTGCGCAACGGCAAAATCTGCTGTCGAATTCACCAACCATTAAATGCACCATCCCCCCTGCTGCTTAATCAAGGATTGATTTATGTATATTTTAGGATACACTCAGCATGTATAACATCCTCACCACAGAACAATTCGATACTTGGCTTAACAGCCTCCGGGATCGCAAAGCCAAAAGTCTGGTGCAAGTCAGAATCGACCGAATGGAAGATGGCAACTTTGGTGATTGTCAGTCTGTAGGTAGTGGAGTTTCTGAACTGCGCATCCATTACGGAGCAGGCTACAGAGTTTATTTCAAACGATCTGGATTAGAGATTGTTGTACTACTGGTTGGTGGCGACAAATCCACACAACCCAAAGATATTAAAACTGCTATCACCTTAGCAAACGAATTGGGGTTATGACATGGCCACATCAAAATTACGCAAATGGGACTCCGCCGAACATTTAAAATCTGAAGAAGACATTGCCCTTTATTTAGAAGCTTGTTTTGAAGAAGCTGGCGATGATGCCGCGTTTATCGCCAAAGCATTAGGCAATGTCGCCAAAGCCAGAGGCATGACCCAATTAGCTAAAGATTGCGACTTGGGCCGCGAGAGTCTTTATAAAGCTTTATCCGGTGAAGGCAATCCCAGCTTTGCAACAATTCTTAAAGTGCTGAAAGCATTGAATATGCAGTTGCATGTTAGTAGAGCTGACTCGTGATATTTGAGGGCTTTTTAAAATTGTTGAGTATTGCAGTTCAACTTAAAGCTCAGTTCATCTTCACCCGCGTTGACAAGTAATTCACTTTTTCAATTCTGCCGGCGTAATCTGTGCCGATAGTAATACATGAATTGGTACCAGACTTTTTGTTCCTTTCAACACAGCGGTCCATATGGGGAGCATGGCCATAAAATATCCCCTCAACCACAACCATCTCCCCCCTTAAAGCCAACGCCGTCTCCTCAGTGATTCCCAACGCTTTTTGATTTACATCTACCCAAAAACCACTTTGTGGATTGTAGTAATCAAAGCTTTCACTATCGACGAAAATCACATTCGACTCGAACTCTAAATTCACAACACCAATAACACGTACTATTTTGCCATTAAGTTTTTCAGGGTTAGACAATAGGTAATGCATTGAAACAGGAATAGCCTCTTTATTGTACTTTCCGAATTCGGCGGCAAATGCAGAAGCGTTAAACAGGACAGCAAACAGCAGCAGCGTTAAAATTGCTCTCATATTTTGAATTACCCAAGAAGACAAATAGTCTGGATTATAACCAATGCCGCCAGACGCACCACCTGATTCCAGATTGACAGTAAAAAAAAAACCTTCTACTAACCTGCCCGCGCAGCGGCAAAATCCGCTGCCGGAATTCTCAACCCATCCTCTAAATCGGCACAAGGCGCGTGTTCCTGCGCAGCTCTGTCTCCTCGCACAGCTACGCCTACGTTATGGAGGCTGAGCGGGGCCGCCTTCGGGCTGGCCGGAGTAGTCTTGACCGGTGTTGAGAACCTTGTTCAGTCCGCGCCCATGATTCTCAACTCATAGTGGCGGCTTCCCAATCAAGACTGTGATGCTGTGTTATGGATAATATTACCCACCTGGTGCCCGCCACCAAATCCCAATGCGTGATCAAACTCGCCCCCTTCCAATACAACTACTACCAACAAAGCTGCATAGAAATCCACTCACCTGAAGGTGAATATCTGGAAATCATCGGCTACGAAATTCAAAAGCAAACACAAGAAGAGCAAACCACTCAACTGCAAGAGCAGATTGTTTTGCTGCAATCACTTTGCGAGAAAATTACTCAAGAGGTGGAATTGCCTGCACAGGCAATTGCAGGATTGGGGGATTTGTTGTTTCGGGTTAGGGGGATTATTGATAAGCAGAATTGATGAAATTGAGGCGGCTTTTTGGCCGCCTCTTTACTCTCACTTTATTCACTTATTTTTTCTAACAACGCATCAGTTGCCTGCAATAACTCCGCGAGAAGTTTTTCATCAATATCCAGATAGCCTTCATACTCAGCCAGATCTCTACGTTCATGGCAGAGCGCAAAAATGCGCACTTGGGTTTTGCTTACAGTCACAGTATGTGCCAAGCACTGAAATACCAGATAGCGTTTATCTGATCGATACCCCTTTTGGCGCAAAGCATATAACGCGAGTGCATGCGCAGAGTTGTAAGCTAAATCAAAACGACTAGCAAAACTTAATGCGGAATTGTGGGCATCTTTCAGACGGTCAACCGCACTGCGCAATAAGCCAGCCGATTCATTGGCATCGAGTGGTTCGGCCTTTAAGCCTCCCGTGCGAACTAAATTTTCCAGTTGTTCAATCATGCATGCCTCCTTTCATTTTTTATTTAAACCTTATGCAATACTTTCATCCCATAGCGGAATACGAGCCTGCTCCATCACTCGCTGCAAGAAATGGTTTCCGGCCTTAAGCTTGGCCTTAAAATCTTGCACAGTATAAAGCGTTGGATTTATGGTTCGCCCCAGTATTTCTTCAGCTGGCACGAGCAATTCCATAACCAGGGTATAACTTAAGTCATCGCCTACTAACATCAGGTCTATGTCGCTACTTGCAGTAGCCTCACCTTTCGCAATAGAACCATAAATAAACCCCTGTGTTATCTGCGATGCCAACGGCGCCAATGCAACCTTGAGCGTATCGCCAATACCAAAGGTTTTGCGAACTATGGCCGCTAGATCGGCGTAAATAGGGCAGCTCGGATCTGCCTGGTAATGGCTTTGGTTGCCAATTTGAACACGACTAATTAAACCAGCAGCATGCAACTTTTCCAGTTCACGCATTACCGTACCTTTACCAAGTCCAGCCCAGCGTACAATCTCATTGGCAAAGAAACTCTGGTCAGGTTTGGTAAATAACAAACCCAGCACTTTTTGCTGGGTTTTACTGAAAAGGGCGTCGCCCAAACCTAGGGTTTTTAGGGTATTCATAGCAACAAAACTCAAAAGTCCCAATTTGGGTATGATAAGTCCCTTTTTGGGAACCTTCAACCCCATCAGCTATTACAGCCAACCCCACCCCATAGACCTATCACCAACAAAGCTGCGTAGAAATCCATTCACCTGAGGGTGGATATCTGGAAAGCATCGACTACGCCATTCAAAAGCAAATAAAAAATGAGCAAACCACTCAACTGCAGAGCAGATTGTTTTACTGCAATCACTTTGCGAGAAAATTACTCAAGACGTGGAATTGCCTGCGCAGGCAATTGCGGTGTTGGGGGATTTGTTATTTCGGGTTAAGGGGATCTTGGAGAGGTAGATTAGATAAAAGTAAGGCGGCTTTTTGAGCCGCCCTACTTTTAAAAAGCAGTGCTATTTAACCACACATTAGTCTTTCAAATTTGAAAGACTAACTAGCGACCATTATCAACGCTCCTTACCTAAATGAAATATAAGATGACGCTATTGCAGTGCCTAACGGGGGAGTCGCACTACAAGAACTCACCTTATAATATTCAAATTTATAACTATAGTATGTTTTAGCCATCCAACCTGCGCTGAGAACAGCAGCAGCAGATCCGCAACTGAACAAATTGCGAGGTTGATTATTTAGCACCACCCATACCTGCCAGAGACTATTAGCTCCAGCTGAAGCGACATTAATCTTTGCGCAGGTAGAAAATTGTGCGGCTAAAGTGGATGTACAATTTGATCCATCGATATTGAGCACAGCAGGTTTTAGATTATCAACGCCTGCTTTATTCGCTAGCGTTACATAATTAGAAGCCATATTTGTAGTTGCCAAAGCGGCTACAGCAGCATCACTAAAATGTCCATCACAACCTGTACAAGTTGCGCCGATCGTTAACCACGAAATTACATCAGCCACTCGTAATCCAGGGTTTGCACTAAGAGCAGTAGCCCAGGACTGAGCATTGGCCTGCAAATTGAATCCCGTTTCAATAATGGAAATGGGTTTAGCTGCCTCACTTGCTCCCAACGCTTTCCATGATGCAACAAGTGCACTTCCTGCGTCTGCTTGGTTAGGACATCCTCCATAATTGCTAAAAGCATACTCATTGGGCTTAAGTGCCCCATACCATTTAATTCCTTCAGCAACAATATGAGGACATGCGATTGGTGAAAACCCCACTGTATCGGATGTTCCAAATGTGTATGTATAGTCAGACCACAAACGTTCAACATATTTTTTAACTATTGGGCAAGGCCCCTCAGAGCAAAACAAACCCATTTGTTCGCCACCCAAATCAATCATAAGACGCGTTGCAGTGTTTTTTAATACATTGGTAGCAGAATTGCGCGTATTAACAATAAAGTTCCACTCTTTTTGGTATGCAACTTCATCCCATGCAGTTCGAGTAGAAGCATCACCATTGAACCTCAAAAAGACTTTTCTAAAACCTACTTGTACAGCGTAGTTAAGAATGTCAATCAAATTCTGCTTTTGCTGAGGTCTTAAAGCTTGCTGGCTTACATCTGTTACATAACCCCAAGTCCCATCTAAAAAGGGGTTGTAACATGCGTTCGATTCGCAGGAGGCCAAATCTGACATTGTCATGTGTAGCACCAAAACATCAACACCGGAAGCTCTCATATTGAGCATCTGTTGTTGAACTAAATTCGGATTTAGGTGATACAAATAAACAGGGTTTTTAAAATTATGTGCTGGCACGTACCAATTATTATTCCCCGGATCATTATAAGATAAATAAGCCAAAGGCTTCTTACTTGTGTATGTCCCAAAATCATACACATCGTATGAGATCCCAATTCCATTTACCGGATTTGGCCCCGCGTATGACATTAGTGAGCATGAGAAGGCACAAAACAATAAGACCAGCTTAAAAATTGAAAATTTATTTCTAATCATTAAAAAATCTCCATGAAGGTATAAATTCAATCAATCACCACAATGATTTGCCCGCCAAAAGTCCAGAAAATTATGTCGGAACAATCACCTTCATTAAAGCACTTCTGATTTTTATAACCAATACCTTTAAAGGAAAGGCATAGCAATCTATTAACTAAAAAAATTATCCTGATGACAACTAGCTGAAAGGCATCGGCTACGACATTCAACAGCAAACACAAGAAGAACAAACCACTCAACTGCAAGAGCAGATTGTTTTACTGCAATTACTTTGTGAGAAAATTACTCAAGAGGTGGAATTGCCTGCGCAGGCAAGTGCGGGGTTGGGAGATTTTTTTGTTTCGGGCTAGGGGGGATCGTTAATAAGTAACGTAAGGCAGCTTCTAGCCGCCTTTTATTGAAAAATAATATTTTCGCATATGCTAGTCTCCTTGTTTTTTTAGTCCACACATCATCCTAATTGCTCCAAATCCTCTTCAGTTTCTTCTAACTGATAAGAGTCAGGAATAAAGTGCAAATGTGTTTTTTGTAAATACTCTTTTGCGCTATCACGATCTGCAGCATAAGCCAACTGCGTATTAAAGAAGCTTAGTTTTGTTCTTGCATCATTAATGACCTCTGCCCAAGACTTAGCCCAAACTGTAATATTTTCATCATCCCAAACTAACCCGGCTGGTCGATTTTTCTGATTTGCCTCACGCTCAGCGAACTCATCCAAGTCATTTGAAATAGCAATAAATGTCCAGCGAATTTTCACACCACGAAAACGCTCGTCACCCGAAACAGCCATTGCGTATTTTTTTATTTGAGTAAGTACATCGGAGTCAATTTTTTTGGATGGTCGTTTTAATTCAACAACCAAGTAATCAAACTCGCCTGGACGTGGTTGAATGGCTTTCTGCAACATTAAATCTATGCGCAAACTATCTGTATCCAACGATTCAACATCATCTACTTCATCAGCTCTCTTTCCCAGTTTTTCAATATGTTTTTTAAGCACCTCCTCAAGAGTCTCTTCTGATCCAGCTAAAGAAAAATCCTCCTTAAAAAGCCAAGCCTCTCTTTCTAGAATCTTATGGAGCTGATCGCGCTCCAAAAGCTTGTTTTTGGTTTCTTTGTCAAAGAGTAAATTTTCCAATCCAATCAGAAAATTTAATCTATCAGAGACCACTTTTGCAGAACTAATAATAGATGACAATGAAGTTCGGGTAAGCAATTCAGCAAGTTCATCCTGCTGCTGCTTTTTCAACCCCAATACTTCACTTAAAATAACCTGAACAGAATCAGGATTATCTTTTACTGCTTGAGACAGCAACCGAAATGTAAACTTCTTAGCTTTTTGATCAATATTCTCAAATGAAGGTAAATAGCTTTGAACATTCACAGCTAAAATATCAAATACTTGACGCTCAGCTAACTCAACTGGATCCAAGGTCAATTTATCCTCATAAGGATAAATATCTTCCTCTTTCCAACGTTCGATAACTTTTCCTTGATCCTCTAGAACACGCAACCGAAAATGCTGCTTAATTTTACCCTTTGCTACTGCTAAAATTTTCTTAATGTCACCATCCAATTCTTCAAGAATAAGATTGTTATTTTTATCCAATTCTCGAAAGTGATCGGATTTCACATAGGCAGTAAAATTAAATCCTGGGGCTCGCACTTTTCCTGCCGGAAGAACATGAAGCGAAACACCATCTGCATCACAAAGATGCATTTCTCTTTCAGTTTTTATATTCCATTCAATGATAGTTATCGAGACTGGTACGCGATGACCAGGTGAAAGTTCAACATCTCCAAGATGATAATCGGCTCGGTGGACTTGAGCTGCGCCTGGATCAATTTTTTGACCATTGAGTTCCAAACTAACATTTGGATATTCAGTTAGATAGGGAGCAAACAACTTTGCTAGAGCGGTCTCAGAGCTGTCGCTTTTCAAAGAGCGAAAATCAGTCTCAATGTTACTAATGAGTACTTCTGTACCTAGTATGGCATCAGGTATAAACACTGGCTCACTAGCCTCGAAGCTATCTATTGCATTTACGTTGCCAGAAATTGTGTAGCTTGCAATCTGTCCTTGAATGTTTTGATGCGTAGTATTCCAATCAACGCGCTCACCCAATGCAAAAGCTTTAAATCGTCCTTTTCCATTTTTACCGTGTAAAGCACGGCCATTATCACGTGCCTTTAATTTTTTCCACGACTCCCCCAAATTGCCAAAAAAATCCTCTACTTTTGCTGGATCTATCCCGTAACCAAAATCGCGAACACGAATATGCTCGATAGCATTAAGCTCATTCATATCAAGAAAAACCTGAACGCGATTAGAGCCTGCGTCAAAACCATTCCATATCAACTCTGCCAAAGCATCAATTGGCTTGGCAGAAGAAATGGACTTTATAAAATCTTTTTTTGCAGCAACTGGAAGTTTTTTCATCCTGAATTCCTTCGAATATTTATTTGGCTGGAAAAGAACACTAAGCAAGAAAAAAGTGGGCCGCACTAGTATCGTTCAGTTGACAACCATCTACTATCGTACGAATTGGGCGACCGAAAACCAATTACACACTATAACTTATAATTTTAGGTACATAAGTGGGTTGCGACGGTGGCTTTTGAATTTAATACGGGCTTGCGATTTTTCCAAGCGAAAAACCAGAAAAGATTTAATTAATTGGAATCGTCGCACGAATTCGTTGGGCAACGTCGCACAGCTTACTTTCAAACAACAACAAAAACCGCTGATCTTGCGATAAGCGGGTTTTTAATTTGGTGGAGCTACTCGTGCCTCGCCCCAAACCCAGCCAATCATGGGCTTAGCTTATACCATCCCGAGCGCGGGATGCACTCGGCACATCCATGTGCCTCGCCCTGCGGGCAGCTTCGCTGTGCAAAACGACTGTCCTGCCGTTTTGTGAACCGAGACCAAGAACGATCCCATTAACAAAACGCAAATAAACAAAAAGGCCGATATCTTTCGATATCGGCCTTTTTGTTTATTTGGTGGAGCTAAGCGGGATCGAACCGCTGACCTCAACACTGCCAGTGTTGCGCTCTCCCAGCTGAGCTATAGCCCCAAAAAACGGGATACGACTGTGTCGTAAGTGGCGCGCATTCTATGCAGCAGTTGGGGGAGTGTCAAGCAATTTTTACTCCGCCTTGCGCGCCGATTTTGTATGTAAATCAACCAGTTAGTTAAAACCTACGCATCGCTTGAGCGCAACACTGGCAGTGTTGCGCTCTCCTTCTTTATTGTGCGGCGGGTTCTTGTGGGGCTGCGCCCAGTTTGTCGAAGATTTTTTCCAAGTCTTTTTGCTTGTTTTTGCCAAAGCCGCCCAAGGCGTTAATCGCGTGGCGGATGCGGGCGCGGCTCATGTCGGGGCCGATGATCTGCATGGAGTCCACTACCGAGAAGCTGGCGGTGGTGCCGGCAATAGCGACAAAGACTGGGGCCAGGGC
>JAGKXA010000579.1 GCA_021151615.1 Cellvibrionaceae bacterium
TCGGGCGTGCCGCGCGTATCACCCAGCAGTACGGCGTAGCCTTTCTGGTGAGCGCGATCTTCCAGTGCGCGGATAAACAGCGAGTAAAAGGGGTTGGCGATATCGGGCACCAGCACCACAACGGCATAGGCGCGCGCCGAGCGAAAGTTGCGCGCCAGCATATTGGGGCGATAACCCACTTCGGCGATCGCCTTATGCACCTTCTCCAGGCTTTCCGGAGATACCTTCTCAGGGTTGCTCAGGGCGCGTGAAACAGTTGCCACAGAAACACCCGCCAGGCGGGCGACATCGCGAATATTGGACATATAAATGACCTTAGGAGAGCTGGTAACTAGCCAGTTGATATTGAAATTATTGGGAATTTGTTTATTTGCGGGAAAATTTACTACAGCGCGCCAAAAGAGACTAGAAAAAAAACATGTAAACGGTTACATTAGCCTTCTGTGACAAGCCTTATAGTCAGCTATGCTTTATCTTGGCTTGAAAGCTTGTCGATTGCAGTTCCCCTGAGTCTCAGTCCTTACCGGTAACTCCGGAAGCTACTGCACGGATGTGCTGGGCCAGATAAGAAAAGCGATCACCTTGTCCACTGTATTGGCGATCCACATAATAAATTGGTGTGTGTTGATGAATCTTCCTTTGCTCGATATTGCCATTGTCCTGCTCTTTATTTGCTCGACAATATTTGTAGGTTTCTGGGTGTCTGCCCGCGCTTCCAAGGATATGAACAGTTATTTCCTGGGCGGCAATAAACTCAAGTGGTACATGCTGGGTTTATCCAATGCGTCGGGGATGTTTGATATCTCCGGTACCATGTGGCTGGTGTATTTGCTGTTTGTGTACGGCCTGTCGAGCATTTACATCCCCTGGTTGTGGCCCACGTTTAACCAGATTTTCCTGATGGTATTCCTTGCCACCTGGCTGCGTCGCTCGGGCGTAATGACTGGTGCCGAGTGGATTATTTTCCGCTTTGGCGATGATCGCGGTGCGCGCTTATCCAACATCATCGTGGTGGCCTTTGCGCTGGTGGGTGTGATTGGTTTCCTCGCTTACGGTTTTATCGGCATCGGTAAATTCGCCTCGGTGTTTTTCCCCTGGAAGCTCTCTGACGATCCGCACATGAATGATGTGTATTACGGCCTGGGCATGACCATCATCACCACCTTTTACAT
>JAGKXA010000580.1 GCA_021151615.1 Cellvibrionaceae bacterium
AACGAGAGTGGATTTTCCCGCGCCGGAGCGCCCAACCAAGCCAATTTTTTCGCCAGCGTTAATGTGTAGATTGAAGTCTTGCAGTAGGCCGGCGTTTTTGCCGTAGTTAAAATTGACAGAATTAAAATCAATAACGCTCCGGGTGATTTTTATGTCGATAGCATTCGGCTTGTCTTGTACTTCGCGGGGAATTGATAAGGTATTTAAACCATCGCGTGCGGTGCCCATATTTTCAAACAGGGCAGATACTTCCCACATAATCCATTGCGCCATACCGTTCAGGCGCAGTACCAATCCAATGGCGGCGGCAATAGCGCCGGTAGTAATGGCCGCGTTGGACCAGAGCCAGAGCGAAGTAGCGGCAATCGAGAAAATCAGAATGACACTAATTACCCACACGCTGGTACCTAACAAAGTGGCAAGACGCATTTGCGGGTGAACTGTAGTGAGAAAATTTTCCATTCCTTTTTTTGCATAGTCCGCTTCGCGATTGGAATGGGAAAATAATTTCACGGTAGAGATATTGGTGTAGGTATCTACTAAACGGCCCGTCATATCAGAGCGTGCGTGAGCTTGTCGGGTGGAAATTTTGGATAACCGGGGCAAGAAAAAGTAAAGCAGGCCGCAGTAGGCGATAAACCAAATTACCAAAGGTATAGCGAGTCGCCAATCCAGCGAAACCGCCAATACCAAAATACTGCTGAAATAAACAATGACATACAGCAGTACATCGAGCAGTTTCATAATAGTTTCGCGTACTGCGAGCGCCGTTTGCATTACCTTGGTGGCGATGCGGCCGGCAAATTCATTTTGATAAAATTGATAACTTTGGCCCAACAGGTAGCGGTGCGCTTGCCAGCGAATACGCATGGGAAAGTTGCCCAGCAGTGTTTGGTGCATCAAGAGTGAATGCATCAATACTGAAACAGGTAAGCCGACTAATAAAATGAAACCCATCCAGATTAATTCCTGACGGGATTCAGTCCAGAAGATTTCTGGTGAATGTTTATTGAGCGAGTCAACCAGGTCACCCAAAAAACCAAACAGTGATACCTCCAAAATGGCAATCAAACCGGTAAATATTGCCATACCCACCAGATAGGCCTCTGCGCCGCGGCTGTAGTGACGGCAGAACGCGTAAAGCGTTTTGGGTGGGCTGGTGGGTTCCTGGG
>JAGKXA010000581.1 GCA_021151615.1 Cellvibrionaceae bacterium
CCACCAGAGTTGCCACTGCGCGCAAACAGACCCAAACCACAGCGTACCCCCGGGTCACACTCAATTAGATAAGCGTTAGTGGTGTTACTTTGCTGCGGTAGTATGTTGGACGATGGCATGTTATCCAAATAGTCTGGAATGCCATTGTCATCCGTGTCACCCGTGCCCTCCAGATTATCGTTGATACCATCCTGATCAGTATCAGTATTCACATCCAATACCGGCAAGGCACTGACAACACGGAAGTAAGCCGACGATTGAACACTAGCACCACCAGAATCTGCCACAGTTACTTTCAGCTGATGGCTACCGGTCAAACCAGCAGGGTCAAACGTTCTGCTGGCATTGGTTGGGTTCCCATCGGTATCCGTCAGACCGCTGGTGGCAGACCAATCAAAGGTATGGGTATCGCCTTTATTCGCATCAATTACAGTAGCAGTTACAGTCACCGGACCACCTGTCGGTGAAACCAGGCTGGTACTGATGCCGCCCTGAACAATGCTGAGGTTAACAACCGGGGGAACATTACCCTGACGGATTTCGATTACATGGTGACTTGCTGCACCAGCGTTAATACCAGACCCCAATGCAACCATCAGAATACTGTCACTGAAACCTGTTACTGCTGACAGCGTTACCGGAACAGCAACCTCTAGCTGGCCAGCTTGAGTAAAGGTAACTGTGCCATTGACCAGATTGTGCTCTGCCGCTGTCGCCGTGGTTTCTGTCATGTTGATCACATAGGGCACGCTGAATGGGTACACCGGCGACGGGCCATTCAACAGCACACGGAATTCAATCTCACTGCCGCGTACAGCAACCTGTGACTTACTCAAAGACACCAATGGCCAGATATTGACTACCTGAACAGCTTCACCGCTAACACCCACTGCATTGGTAGCTTTCCATTTAATCTCATGACGCCCCGGAGCCAACAGCAAGCTATTAGTAGCAGTAAGACCTTCAGCAGTAGTTGTGCAGCAATCGTTGCCTGTCACACCATCTTTCGCCACAGCCTTAAGTGCTGCATCCAAATCACTCTGACTGGCATTTGGATTCAACGCCAACAGCTGACGCAAGCTGATAGGAGTAAACAACGCCGTAGCATCTACATCCAGATCTGTCGGTGCGGTCACGATTGGCTGCAGCGGATCAATAGTAGAGATAACTT
>JAGKXA010000582.1 GCA_021151615.1 Cellvibrionaceae bacterium
CCTGGGCACCGGTAACTACCACCCGCGCACCAGTAAGATTTATACCGACTACGGATTACTCACGTCCGATAAAGAAATTGGCGAGGATGTGTACCGCATCTTTTTGCAATTATCAAGCATGGGCAAAGCCTCCAAAATGGAAGCGCTGCTGTATGCACCTTTCACCTTGCACAAAGGCATGGTGAAACGCATTCGCACCGAAAAAGAAAATGCCGAACACGGCAAACCCGCGCGCATCATCGCCAAAATGAATGCGCTCTACGATGAAGAATTGGTGAATGAACTCTACGCGGCGTCGCAAGCCGGTGTGCAAATCGATTTAATTGTGCGCGGTGTGTGTCAATTGCGCCCCGGTGTACCGGGTTTATCAGAAAACATTCGCGTGCGCTCCATCATCGGCCGCTTCCTCGAACACCATCGCGTGTTTTATTTTGAAAACAACGGTAACCCGGAACTCTATTGCTCTAGCGCCGACTGGATGCTACGCAATATGTTCCATCGTGTAGAAACCTGTTTCCCGATCAAACACAAACGCATCCGCGACCGCATCCTCGAAGACCTGCATTTATATCTGGCCGACAACACCCACGCCTGGTTGTTACAGGAAGACGGCAGCTACCTGTCCACCCAACCCAAAGAAGATGAAGAGGCAATTGATGCCCAGGCAATTTTGCTGGAGCGTTGGTCGGCGCATATGTTGTGATTGACAATCAAAACTGAAGTTGGAGTGGATCGCGTAGACAATGTAATTCGTAATTTAACCATCCTGGCGTTGGGCATTAGCCCAACCTACTTCCTGTAAAATTATTTAACCCAATTCGCAAGCCGAATCCCCGGCACGTTCTCAAATTGTTTTGTGTTGTGGGTTACAACAACCAATCCTTTCGATCTGGCATGACCAGCAATCATTTCGTCATAAGGACCTATAGGTCGGCCAATTTTTTTTAGCTCCGCCCTGAGTTGCCCGGTATGCATTGCTGCTTCATTGTCATAAGACAATACTTCCAAACGAGCAGCAAATCCTTCGATATCACGCAAGTTGCGCTCTACAGCGGCTGAGGCTTCTGCGCCATAAATCAACTCCATGAGTGTGACCGATGAAATACACATTTGGCCATCATGTGCCTTGAAAGTCTCCCTTACTTCAATGGGTTTGTTCTTAATCGTATAG
>JAGKXA010000583.1 GCA_021151615.1 Cellvibrionaceae bacterium
CTTTTTACAATTCAAATGTCACTTCTTTTTGGGATTTTTGTTATCGCGTTCGTTTTTACGGCGCATTTCAATCAATTGACGCTGAGTCATTTTCTTTTTGCGCTCGCTATAGGGATTCTCGTTATTGCGGTATTCAATTTTGATCGGCGTACCATGCAGATCCAGAACACGGCGATAAGTCTTCTCCAGATACTTGGTGTAAAACGCAGGAACTTCATTAGTCTGGTTGCCATGAATAACAATAATAGGTGGATTATGACCTCCAGGATGTGCATAACGAAGTTTGATCCGGCGCCCTTGAATCATCGGCGGTTGATGCTCGCGCACGGCATCCTGCAGGATACGTGTCAGGTAGTTGGTACTGAACTTGTCGGTCGCAGATTGATAAGCCAATTCTATGGATTTGTAGAGGTTGCCGACCCCGGTACCATGCAACGCTGAAATAAAGTGGATAGTGGCAAAATCCACAAACCGCAACCGGCGTTCAATCTCATTTTTAACATATTGCTTATGGGCGTCATCCAGACCATCCCACTTATTGAGCGCAATTACCAAGGCCCTACCAGCCTCAATGGTAGTCCCCATTAAATGCAGATCTTGCTCTACTACCCCTTCGCTGGCGTCCATAACCAGTACGACCACGTTAGCATCAGAAATTGCCTGCATGGTTTTTACAATAGAGAACTTTTCGACCATTAAGTCGATATTCTTTCGTCGCCGAACACCTGCTGTATCAATAATTGTATAGGGCTTATCAAAACGCGTGTAATTAATGTAAATCGAGTCACGAGTAGTTCCGGGTTGGTCATAAACAACCACCCTATCCTCACCCAATAAACGATTTACTAAAGTAGATTTACCAACATTAGGACGACCGACTATGGCGATCTTAATCCCCGTTGCCTCTTCGGATTGATAATCCTCTGGAAGCTCTGGCACCCCGGAAAGTACCTCCTCCATCAGTGATCTAACTCCGCGCCCGTGACTGGCCGTGGTTGGATGGACCTCACCCAAACCCAACTCATAAAATGGAGCCAATGCTATGTCCGGGTCCATTCCATCAATCTTATTGGCAACCAAATAGGTTTTTTTGTTATTTACACGCAGGTGCTTGGCAATCATTTCATCGGCGGGGTTTAATCCTGCGCGACTATCAACAATAAACAGCAC
>JAGKXA010000219.1:0-7230 GCA_021151615.1 Cellvibrionaceae bacterium
ATCTGAGATGCTCCAAGTTTGTATGATGATCTCAAGGGCTTGCGCTCGTTCTGGGATAGGCAACATTTCAGTAATCAAGTTTAGCGCATCTTTCGGGTATTCCTGAGCCCAAATTTGAAGCACGCCATCGACTGGTGATTGCCTTATAACTCTGCCTTAATACAAGCATAAGACCTACGCGGGTCGTAATCCACCCATTCTGTTACAAAGCAACCTTGCACTCCAAATAGAAGCAATTTTGTGGACATATTTTGACCATTCCGCAATTACTCGTGGTAACAGCCAACTATGGGCTTAATTGTTTAGCATCAATCTGAAGCGTATTTTGGATAATTTCCTCCCCATTTCAGTATCATTTTCGACATCATGAGATCCTTCATTTTCTCATCAGCCATTATTCCTAGCCACTCGGCCGCTTCTTGACCATACTCTACCCCCCAATCTTCCAATACTTCCCCTAATATAAATAATTTCTCAATTTCATCCGGCCACGCAGATGCCCACCTTGCAGCATCTTCTGTATCTTTTTTCACCCAAGTTCTACCCACTGCACCAGCTGCCGTTATTCGATAAATTGAATTCAAATTTGCAGTCACCCATTCGGAGGCTGCTCTTGGGTCTACCTTTGTCCACCCAATTAGAGCGGACGTGTAAGCTAAAAGACGCTCCTCTCCCTCAGGCAAGTTATTGCACGCCTTTAAAGCGTCCTCAGGTTTGGCACTCCCCCATCGCCGCAGAAGTGCCATTGCAAACGTTTCTTTATCTGCTGCTATATCAAATTCTGTAGCAGGCAAAGCCCACCCTTTTTTGGGGCATTGTCCGCAAATTGATATCCAAGCTTTTTCAGTTGTTAGTGTCTCTCCTCTTCTTCAGGAATCTCGAGTACCTTTTTCAAACTGACATCAAGCTGTTGATATGAATTTGAGATTGTACTCCCGAGTTCTGAATTTTCTGCCGCAGCGAAATTAAAGACTAGTAGCCAAAAAAATTAATCGAATACGTTTTTTTCAGCAGCGAACCAGTATATTTTTAGGCTACCTTCACATTAATCCAAGTTGGTGAATGGTTCGAATTTTGTTTCAAATGTTTTGTTATTTTTTGAATTTTTCCTCAATTCAGGCCGCTAAACAAAACTGTTTCTTTAACTTGCACTTGCTTTTTTTCCTCAAATATCAGATATAGATCTGCTTACATTTCTTTGTTTGTGAAAATTATTGATATGCGAGTAGTTGTATTTTTTTGATTTTTTTCGTGCAATCATTTCATCTGCGCGTATGATTAATTGATCGCGGGTATAGCTTAGTGGTAAAGTTCTAGCCTTCCAAGCTAGCCATGTGGGTTCGATTCCCACTACCCGCTCCATTAATTTTATCGTTCTTCATCCGCCATGAATGCCTTATCACGACAAATTCTATCTCCTTTTGTTTCTATCGCGTTCGGCCTTAGTGTGATGGGAGTTAGCGTACAGGCTGATTCATTGAAAGATTGCACTGGCATCGCAGCAAACGTGACTGCTGCAGTTCTTAAGGAGCCTGGTAAAGTGCTGATGATTGTTGAAGATGCCCTTGTGATCAATGAAAGCTGTGTTTGCGAAATCATCGCGGCCGCTATTACTGCCTCCAAGGCTGACCAGCAACTCGTTACCCAAATCGTTCAAACGGCCATTTCTGTTGTCCCAAAGCAGTCTGCTACCATTATCGATTGCGCAAAAATGGCTGGGTCCGGCATTATAAACACACAAGTGACCGCCACTGCTTCTGGAAAAGACTCAAAAAACGTAAACCTGGAAAGCCCTGAACCAGAGACAGAATTAGAAAGTCCTGAACCTATTGTCCCAGTTAGAGGAGTTTATTTGATGCAGGCACCTGCAGGGGGATTTCTGCCGCGAACAACCGACAAGGATGGCATCTCAGCGACGCAATCCACTCCTATTTATCCTTAATTAATTGCTAAGGATTAAATAACTAACTGTTCACATCCGCTATGAGCAAACATGCACCCTTGTTGGTTATTGCAATTTTATCTGTACTGAATCCTATTGTCTCAAAGGCGCAAGGCCTCGTAGGAATTCAAAATTATTCAGGAGATTTCGAAGCAGATGAGCCATTAACTTGGAGTTTGTCTACTCGCACTGGATATGACGTTCTGGATTATGGTCTTTCATCGCCTGGATTCGATAATTTCGAATCGTATTACGTCCAGGGTGGCTTAGGTGCCACTTACAAAGACGCCGACCAAACTACACCTTGGAGCGTTGCTGTCGATATTGGAACGGTGCACTACCTCGACAATATTGCTCGCTACAACGACACATTTTATAACGCTCGTGTTGCGTTCAACATCTCTCATCAAATCTCACAGCGTCTCAAGATTAGTAACAACTTCTTTTTGACCTACGAGGCTCAGCCAAATATTGCGATGGGTGGAACCACATCTCTCTTCAATGGCCAATATTTGTATGGTTTTAATAACTTTAATATGAGCTATGCGTGGTCGCAACGATTTTCGACCACTACCTCTTATACGGTCGATGGAGTTCGTTATGAAGATGATATCGTCTCAGATGCAGAGGATAGACTGACGCACTTGGTAGCCCAACAATTCTCTTATGCCTTGAATAAACAGATGAGTTTGGCAGCCGAGTATCGTTATCGAAACACTAAGTTTGCATCGGCCAGCCTCAAAGACTTCCAGTCTCACTTTGCTCTAGCCGGCGTTGATTACGCTTGGAGTCAAAGATTCACAGGTTCCTTCCGCGCAGGCGCTGAGTTTTTCCGTTCTGCTCGATCGAACAATACAGCACCATACTCCGAAGTTGCCCTGAACTATGCTCTTGCGAAACAAACTCAGGTGCGTTGGTTCGGAGCTCTTGGGTTTGATGGTGCCGAATTGGGTTCCTACCAAAGTCGGTACTCTCTCAGGACAGGTCTAAATATAAACCATAGAATCAACAAAAAGCTTGGTATCAATTCAGGAGTCCAGTATGCCTACAGCAACTTTGATGGCGGGTCTGTGCTGCAAGATGTTACAGAGCATTCATTATTGATGTCTGCTGGCGTAAGCTATAGTTTCACCGATAACCTAGCGCTAGATGCTGCGTACACATATTCAATTCTAAATTCTGATAACGTTGCTCGTGAATTTCAGCGCAACAATATCTCATTAGGAGTAACTGCGTCCTTCTGATAATCTGAAGCTCGAATATTATCAGATGGCGATTACAGGGTTAAGTTTTCTGCCATTCAATAGATTCAATCAACCATGAACGAGGTTGATAACCAAATACACTCACAGACAATTGATTCCTGGCAAGTTGTTCGGAATCGATTTGGGTTGATATGCCTGTGCTTCCTCCTCGTATTTACGACTGCGGCGATGATTACATATATCATGCCACGCAAATACAGAGGTCGAGTCGACATGAAAATTGAACGACTTCCCACAAAAGTCGAAGTCTTCAACCGTAGCGGGGGCGAACTTTTGGGGCCCAGTGATATTGCGATCAAAAACGAATTCGAAACCATCAAGAAACCAGAGACTTTATATATCGTAGTTAATAAGTTAGATCTCCAAGCCCGCTGGGCTTTACCTACTAGGCAGGCAACATTGGCTAGGTTAATGAATAACTTAGACACTCAATACAGTGTCAGATCCGACTTCGTCGTTATTGAATACTTTGATCAAGATTCGAAAACTGCTGCAGAAATTGCAAATGCCATAGCTTCTAGCTACATGCAGCAACGGACAGATCTAGATTCTAAGCAGAAGCAGGAAGAACTTGAACGTATTGCGAAACAAATCACTGAACAGGAGCGGCTACGTGACCAGGCTAGGTTTAAAATGCAGGAGGCCAAAAAGAAAGCCGGTATAGTTGGTGATTGGGTATTGGGAGGAGGGTCATCACTAACTCCAGGCGCAACAATTCAGACAAGTCAGGACTCAATGTCCATCTCCCGTGAACAAGCATTACTCCAAGCTGATCTGGAAGTGCAGACTTTGAGCGCAGAAATTGAACAGTTGTTGAAACTTTCGCCTGATGAACTTGTAGCTCGAGCCTCTGGTCTGAGGTTGGATAATCCAAATCTGGCTGGAATGACCGTTGAATATCAAAAACTGCAAATTAGCAGAGAGGGTTTAATCGAAAAGGGTCTTGGAAAGAAACACCCACTCATGCTCGGCGCTGATAGTCAGTTAGCGAAATCAAGGGAGTTAATTTTGACAGAAACAAAATCTCACATTCAAGGCTTACAAAATCGTCAGGAAGCAGCAAAGAAACGTCGAGAAGCGCTCAAGGCTTACAGTGAACTAGCTGATAAGGAACAGTTAGATAAAGGAGACACATATAACGAATACAAAATTGCTAAAGATGAGGTCACGTACATTGAATCACTCTTGGTAAGGTTCAAGGAAGCTTATTCAGAAGCCAAAGCTGGTCTCGAACTCGTTAAAACTCCTGCAACAATTTATGCAAAAGCAGAACAGGAAACAAGCCCAGCAAAACCTAATGTAGTAATTAACTTAAGCTTGGGCGCCGCCCTCGGATTAATGTTTGGTTTAGGTCTGGCTTTTTTCCTTGAGTATATGGATACTTCCGTAAAGAGTCTGGACGACGTTGAAAAGTTTCTCGGTGTTCCTGTTCTGGCTGTCGTTCCCAAAAATATAGCTGTTCTGCATCGTAGTAGTGGGTTTAATCCTGATGCAGAAGCATATCGTATTTTGCGCACCAACCTTGAATTCAATAGGCGCAATCCAGAAGCAAATTGCATTACGGTTACAAGTGGCGGAGCCGGTGAGGGTAAATCCACGACCTTGTGTAACCTTGCAACGGTATGTGCACAAGGAGGATATAGCGTGCTATTAATTGATGCTGACTTGCGAAGACCTAGTCTTCATCGCTTATTTGATGTTAATAATTCAACCGGTCTCACGAATTATCTGACAACAAATTCACGCTTGGAAGATGTAGTCGTCCGCACGCCGATTGAGAACCTTTACTTTCTTCCTAGCGGACTACTTCCAGCCGATAGTGCTGGAATACTTAATTCCCAGCGCATGAGTGAATTGATTTCTGAAGTTAAGAGTCGTTTTGATCTCGTTCTTATAGACTCACCGCCAATTCTCGGCGTTAGCGACGCATCCGTTTTGTGTAACGAAGCAGATCTAACACTTATCGTTGTCCAGCACAGAAAACTACCACGCCACATGCTTTTGCGTGTTAAGCAAACTGTTGAAAATGTAGGTGGTAGGGTAATTGGCGTGGTTTTAAATAATGTCGATATCCGGAGCGATTCCCAATATCAGTATTATACGAGTTACTATACCTATTACTCACCAAACAATCACCCTGCAGCTAATAGTGTGCAGCCAATAAAGAAGCGTCTCCGCCAATCATCCAGTAATGATGCCCTGATTGGTTCTGCAGAGTCTTTGAGCCCACCGCCAGCTGATATTTTTTGAGCTAGTCGTAATCAGAATTTAATTATATCATGACCAACTCTAACTTAATTTTATTTGTCCTCTTTTTAAGTTTGTGTTCATCATTTGCTCAGACAGGTGAGTTACCATTGAAGAAGGGTGACCGTATTACTATTTCTATTGGCGGAATACCTGATAATGAGATAGCCCAAATTCGAAATGTCTACACGATATCAGATGATGGCACTATCCCCTTGCTGTATATTGGTAGTGTACGTGCAGTTGGCTTAAAGCCTTCGTCACTCCAAAAAACAATCGAGCAAACTTATATAAATCAGGAAATTTATACACGCCCATCCGTGCTCGTCTCTATTGACGGTGGAGAAAATGACCCGACAAAAAGAAGTGTTGTAGTCGCGGGGGTGAACAAACCAGGTTCCGTTGCATATCGTCAGGGAATGACAATCTCGCAGGCAATTATGACAGCGGGTGGGCCAACGCCTTTTGGAAATATGAAAAAGGTCAAACTTATTCGTTCCGGGAAAGCCCCCAGTGTTCATAATTTATCAAATAACGCAGGTGACCCCTCCGTAGACATCCAAGTTCAGCCAGACGACCAAATTATTGTCCCCGAGTAGTAGTACATTCGAAGCCATTTTGGAGTGTTTGGTCAACGAACTCGTGTTTTAAGATTACACAAGCTAGCCTCTGCTAGATACAGTCTTTTTGTGAAAATCTGTTGCGTTATATTTTCTTAATGCGCTTCTTTAATTGCTAGGGGTATGATTTTTTTGTCCTCAACAAATTGTACACTCTATTTAACATTGCTGAGTTACCTTGTTAGCGCCCTATACGCACGATACTGAGCTTCTGTTAAACTTTCACCGCCTAAGTCAAAGTCGGTGATAGAGTCTGTTCTGCTGATCGCGCTTCGACTTCCGACGATATCTAAAAAGCTAGGAATCTGAAAGCGATTATAGGGATCCAAAAAGAACCCTGCAAAATTTCCTCCGAGTTTAGTTACGGCCATTCCACGTCCTCTTCCCTTTATTCTAGTTGTTCCTTTCCAGAAAAGTCCAACACCTGGCTTTGAGAGCTGGAATACAGTCGCCCCACTGACTGTGAAACCAACGCTTTTAGCTGCGATCACGTGCCCAGCTTCGTGCATGGAAGCAAACTCAAGGGTGCCCACAGGTGCCTCCAAATTGGAAAGGTTAAACTCTAACGCCTTTCCTGCATCTTCTTCTGCAGCATGACTTAAGATATTCATCGATACCGCGAAGCACGTCGCAAAAAAAGGGATACAGGCTCTCATAATTGGTATTTAATCAAAGAGTGAGCGCTCCTGTCAATTCAACTCACTTTTTAGGTTACCCCAAGGAGATTAAAAATACTTTATGCCGTATATGCATAAACTATCTGAGTTTTCGATGTTCGCGTCACATCTCACTAACGTTGGAAGAATCGAGTGGTGGAACTCTTTATTGACCACGCTTCTTTATACAAAGCTCTGTTTATTCTTTGAAAGAAAAACAAGTTTTGACTGTAAATTCCCGAACAGGCTCATCTTTCTGAGTGGATCAGTGCAGGCGAATCTAGTGACCAGATAATCCTTCGTTTGGTAGACACTTCAAAGTTTTCCAAACGCAAAAGGTTCGATGCCAATAGAGGCATCGAACCCTTAAATATATTTGCAGTAGAGATTAGCGCGTTTAGCCAATGACCTCAGGCCACTCCGTATGGAACATCTGGCCTTCGGGCTTGTCGGTGCGTTCGTAGGTGTGGGCACCGAAGAAGTCGCGTTGAGCCTGGAGA
>JAGKXA010000219.1:7275-12877 GCA_021151615.1 Cellvibrionaceae bacterium
GGAGAAGGTTGGCGGGGAGGCGGGCGGCGCGGTAGCTGTCGTAGTAGCCGAGGGAGGCGCTGAAGGCTGGAACCGGGATGCCGTTGACGGTGGCGATGCTGACGACTTCACGCCAGTTTTGCTGGGTCTTGCTGAGCACGTCTTTAAAGAACGGATCGAGCATAAGGTTGGCCAGATTGGCGTTGGTGCGGTAGGCGTCGGTGATGCGGTTGAGGAAGCGGGCACGGATGATGCAACCGCCGCGCCAGATGGCGGCGATGCGACCGAGGTCGAGCTTCCAGTCTTTCTTGGCCCCCATGGTCTGGATGAGGTCGAGACCCTGGGCGTAGCTGATGATCTTGGAGGCGTAGAGGGCGTCGTGGACCTTCTTGACGAGTTCCTTCTTGTCGGTGGTGATGTTGACGGTCGGGCCGGTGAGCTGGGTGCTGGCGGCGACGCGCTGCTTCTTCTGGCTGGAGAGGATGCGGGCCTCGACGGCGGCGTTGATGGTGCTGATGACGACGGCGTTTTCGGCGGCGTTGAGCAGGGTCCACTGGCCGGTGCCTTTCTGGCCGGCTTTATCGACGATGAGTTCGACGACGGGCTTGCCGGTTTCGGGGTCTTTTTGCTCCAAAGCCTTGCCGGAGATCTGGATGAGGTAGCTGAGGAGGTCGCCCTCGTTCCACTCGTTGAAGATGGCGGCCATCTCGTCGGTGGTGAAGCCGGCGTGCTTGAAGATGTTGTAGGCTTCGCAGATGAGCTGCATGTCGCCGTATTCGATGCCGTTGTGGATCATCTTCACGTAGTGACCGGCACCGCCGGGACCGATGTGGATGACGCAGGGCTCGCCATCGACCTTCGCGGCGATGGATTCAAAGATGGGCTTCATCACTTCCCAAGTGGAAGCCGGGCCGCCGGGCATGATGGAGGGGCCTTTGCGGGCACCTTCTTCACCGCCGGAGACGCCAGCGCCGATGAAGCGGAGGCCTTTTTCGGCGAGGTAGGCGTCGCGACGCTCGGTGGTCTGGTAGAAGCTGTTGCCGCCGTCGATGACGATGTCGTCCTTGTCCAAAAGCGGGATGAGTTGCTCGATGACGGCGTCCACGGCATCGCGGTCGGTGTCCTTCACGGCGGTGGACTTCACCATGATGTGGATTTTGCGCGGGGTGGCCAGGCTCTGGACGAATTCTTCCAGGGTGTGGGCACCGACGAGGGCTTTGCCGGGGTGTTTGGCGATGAATTCATCCGTCACGCTGGTTGTGCGGTTATAGACGCTCACCTGGAAGCCGCGGCTCTCCACGTTGAGAACGAGGTTTTGGCCCATCACAGCGAGGCCGATCAATCCGAAGTCACTTTTTTTGCTCATATTTAGGGGCCGAGTCCATACCCGCCACCTCCGGCTTGGCAAAGGGGATTTTCCTCATGGACGCCATGAAACCCGCTGATCACCCTGATATGTCAGTTTTGCCCGAATGGAAGATGTTTACAGCTCATGGCGTGCTATGTTTCTGTCCAACCCTTTCCTCAGATGTCACAGATCACCTCATCCACCGGCTGGAGCAGCACTCCACGTGCCTCATTCCGCGCTCGTGACGACTGGAGTCTAAAATGGTGGGTAATGTTCGCCGTGATTCTATCCTTTGGTTTTCACGGACTGCTCTATGTAAGCTTCGACAAGATAAGCACTGTTTTCGGCAGCACCGCCCGAGTTGTCCCGGAAAAAAAGATACCCGACCGCATCAAGATCGACCCTCGTCTTCTTCAGGAACAAAAGGCCATCCAGGAAATCCCGGAAATGATCGCGCCAGGAACGCAGCCGGACATTAAGGCCTTTGAAGCCAATCTCGACGACTTCGACAAAGCCCAAATGATTCCTGAAAATCAGGAGATTGATCTCACGCCCAATGTGAAGGAAGTGACCAATTTCCTCCGAGAGACTGATCCGGGCGATGGTCGCACACCTGGCGGCAGCCGGATGAATGACATGGCCGCGCTTCTAGCCCCTCAGGCCGCCATGGCAGCTCCAGATCTCGCCAGCGCTATGGCCAGCGTACGCCGTGACATCCTCTCCAAGCCCGTCTCAGAAAAACAGATGCTGCTCGATGCAGGGGCTCTTGAGCCGAAAGACGGACAGGCGATGGATGCCGACCTCATCGGGGAGGTCAAAAAGCAGGGCCAGGGCGCAGGCGATGCCGCCGCGACTCGCGTGAAGGGCTTCAGCAATCTCGATGATTTGCTCGGGGGAGGCGGCCGTCTTGGTGGCAGCACAGCCCCCATCCTCATGCCCACAGATTTGCTCTTCGAGTATGGCAGCGATCAGCTCGCCGAAGGGGCACGACTCAGCCTCATGAAACTCGGCTTCCTCATTCAAAAGAACCCCAATAGCCTCTTCATCGTCGAGGGCCACACCGACAGCTTCGGCGGTGAAGACTTCAATCTCGATCTCTCCCTTCGTCGTGCAAATGCCGTCGTCGAGTGGCTACGGCAGTCTCTCCGCCTCGGCACCGACCGCATCCAGGCCGCCGGCATGGGCAAAAGCAAACCCATCGTCAGCACCAGCGGCACCGTTGAAGAACAAGGAATGAACCGTCGTGTGGAGATCAAGGTGCGGGCGAAGAACTGAGCGCTTGTCACCGTGAGGAAGGTCTGATCACCTGGTTTCGTATTCCAGCCATGCCCAAAACCATCCTCGCCCTTGGCGCTCATTATGATGACTGCCCGTTCGGCCTTCCAGGCACACTTTTGAAAGCCGTGAAGCAGCATCACCGCGTCGTGATCCTCAGTCTGATCGGCGATTACTCGAACTGGCCGCCCGTAAAGGGTCGTGAAGAAGCCCTGCGGCAACAGACCATCGAAATGGCGCGGGAGCGCGGGATCGAAATGCGCTTCCTCAATTTTGCTTCCATGAGCTTTGAGGCCACGATGGACGCCAAGCGTGCCGTCGCTCAAGTCATTGCCGAAGTGCAGCCAGACATCGCTTTCATGCTCTGGCCCCGTGACCGCCATCCCGATCATGAAGCCGCCAGTGCCATATGCCATGCAGCCTTGTATCAGCCCGCTCGCCTTCTTGGCAAAGATCAGGTCCGTGGCCCCAGCGAAGTCTATTGGTATGACAACGGCCCCGGCCACACCATCGACTTCACACCCGACACCTACTTCGATGTCAGCGACGAATGGCCCGCCGTCGTCGACTGGCTCGGTGGTCTCATGGCCTTCGTGCGCAATGGCCCCTTTGATCCACAAAAGGACGCCGCTGTGGAAACCAAGACCGTCCTCGCGCGCTATCGCGGCCTAGCCAGCGGTGTGAAATACTCTGAAGCGGTCCGAGCGGTGCGCCCCGTCACGCGTGAGCTGACCTGACAGTCAAAGAAACGCGTCCAAACCTTCCTTCGAGACACCTCTGAAGTTCTCACCCACATATCATGCCCACGCGCCGCCACTTTATCTCCGCCTTCACCGCCGCGTTTGGCGGCTCTGTTTTTGCTGCAGATGGCAAACCAAAGACCATCCTGCTGCAATCTGCGTGGGACACGATCAACATCGGCGACATCGGCCACACACCTGGCACGCTACGCGTCCTGGAGCAGCACCTGCCGGACGTAAAAGTGATCGTGTGGGCGATGAAGTTAGACGAACGCATCCTCGCGATGCTCCAACGCCGCTTTCCAAAGGTCGAGTTCCTGCAAGGCAAGCTCGATGGCAAAGGCGAGAAGGACCTCAAGCTCCAAGAGGCTGTCAAAAGCTGCGATCTCTTCATCCGCAATTCCGGCATGGGCCAGGACCTCAGCTACATGAAGTTCTGCCGCCAGCACGTCCGGCATTACGGTCTGTTTGGCCAGTCCTTCTTCCCCACGATGGTGCAGGGCGATGGCGCGGCGGAGCGCATTGATCTGCTGAACGCCGCCGCTTTCATTTACACGCGTGAAACCAAAACGCTGAGCATCTTGCAAGGCGCCGGAGTGAAAGCGGCATTCGGCCCGGATGGCTGCTTCGGCATCGACGTACGTGATGACGAGCGAGCGCTCGCAACAATGACGAAGCTCGGTTTGGAGGAGAAGAAATTCATCACTGTGATGATCCGCACCAACACGCCAAAATACCCCGGTGTTGACGATCCTCGGCCGGAGAAGCTCAACCCCCTGCATCCCACGCCGAAGCAGATCGCCGATGACGAACGCCGCGCGGCGAAGTTCCGGGAACTCGTCACGCTTTGGGTCAAAAAGACCGGCCACAAAGTTCTCATTGCGCCAGAAACCATCAAAGAGATGGGCCACAACAAGCGCCTCATCCACGACCCACTGCCGCCGGAGGTCCAGAAGCATATCGTGAATCTCGAGTACTTCTGGAATGCCGACGAGGCCGCCTCGATTTTCGCCCGTGCGCACACCGTCGTCTGCCACGAGCCGCATTCGCCCATCATTGCCCTCGCGAACGGCACACCGATCATCCACACCTACTCCGAATTTCATTCGCCGAAGTGTTGGATGTTCAAAGACATCGGTCTGCCAGAATGGCTACTTGAAATGGACGAAACGCCTGTCGAGAAGATGGCGGAGACCCTTTTCGTCATCGACGCCGATTATCCCGCCGCACAGGCCAAGGTGAAAAAGGCCATGGCCTATGTGCATGAGTGCTTCGCCGCATCCATGAACCGAGTGAACAATATGGAATAGGCCTCATGAAAGACCGTCCCGCGTCAACTGGCCTTTTATTTGCGTGGCGACCGGAGAGCACGAGAAGGGTAGAATGGGGTTTTTGATGCCAGCGTGATTTACCCTTCATACCTGAGCCGAGGCCCGTGCCGCTGCTGATATAACCCGGAGTGCAGCCCCGAACGACTCGGCTTCGCAACATAGATATCCGTTCAACGCACGCCACCGGCGGCCAACCGATCCATGCTCAGCGTCTGCACCATCTCGCCGTCAAAACATCCCGCATCGTCATAGCCCACGTCATCGGCCAGGATTTGAGGATTTCGGTTTTGCGGGCAGGTACACTGTGGCGAGCGTGCCAGCAGCGAGAGGAGTGCGCCAAGTCGTTTCATCAAGGATTCGAAGCTGTAGCGGTCACATAAACATCATCAATCTCGATCCCTTTCTCGCCGCCGTTCTGCATCCACAGCAGCTTCACGCTTCTCGGAAGGCAAGTTGGCTTGTCGAAGGGCAGCCTGACCGGGCGACGTGAGCTTTTGCCCCCTCGGAAAGGTAGAGTTAAGCAGAAGTGCCAGCACATCCGCCGTCAGTGCCCACCGCCATTTCGACGGCCTCCCCAACCTTTGTAGCATGTCTAGGCCGTGTTTGAAAACCCCTCAACAGCCATAGCGAAGCCAATCGATGACGGACGCAAATTGAATGAAAACGAGGAAGTGGGAGGCAAGTTTATCGCGGCGCTTGCTTGCTGAGGCCCACCCTTCAGGCGGCAGAAGTAGTTCTCTACCTTGTAGCGCTGACGATAGAGCTTCTTGGTGAGCCTGCGCTTCTTTCTCCGGTTCGACCTGCTGGGAATGTCATGAGAGGCGCCAAGCTGCTCAAGTTGTTGACGGAGGGGATCGCTGTCGAAGCCCTTGTCGCCCACTACCAGCAGTCCCTCAGGCGCTTCGAGCAACGGGATGACGTATTTGCCC
>JAGKXA010000033.1 GCA_021151615.1 Cellvibrionaceae bacterium
GAATCAATGTAATCACCCAGCAGGGCGCGATCGGATTCACTGACATTGGCAACTCCGCCCGCCAGCGCGCGCGCGCCAAAATAAAATCCACCTCCTTCGCGGTTACTGGGCTCGCTGATATTAAAGCCGATAAAACTGTCGAGCGATAAATCGTCTTCCGCAATATCGTCCAATACATCGCGTAAATCAGTCGCCACATCGCGAATCAGCCCGGCGGTAGCTTCCACAGGGGCGTCGTTAAACTGTTCAATCGCGTTGCTGAGTTGTGTATCCAGCTCGTCTTCCACTGCATCTATGGCGGACTCGGTTCCCTCGGAAAACTGGACGACCAGATTGGGAATATAGACACGCCCATCGCGCCCGGCCTCTTCCTCTTCTTCATGAAAAGCCAGTAGGGCCGGGTTATAAAACGCGGCCTGGGCGTGGCTGCCTATTGCGGTTGCGGCACCGCCCATCGCCAGCGCGCGCGAATCATAAATCCCGTAGCTAATAGCGAATGCAGGTGAGCCCGTGCAAACAGCGACCGACAATGCCAGAGGTTTGAAATAGCGGAGGGAGTTGGAAAATGCGGGCATAAGCGATACCTGTGCAAGGGTTGGGCGCCAATCATGCAGAAGCTGGTTTGAGTATAGTCGTGCCTGGTTCACAGAATAGCTGGAAATTTTCCGGCTTTGATGTGGTTAAAAAGTGATCGTGCTGGCAATTTTGCTAGAGTGAAATCGGGGTTTTGCGGTAAAGTGCGCCTGTCGGCACGCAGGTGAAATAATTACAGTCGCTGCCCTATAACCACAAAAAGCTGTTGCAATCAGCAGATAGAGAGTATTCCAGTTTTGAATTTGCCTATGTCTTTTATTCGCCGCGCAGGTGGAGTTATTTTTCTGGGGCTGTTTTTTTTAGCCCAGGCTGCCCAGTCGGCAACGGTTAATGGTGTACGCGTATGGCGTGCGCCAGACCACACCCGCATAGTGCTGGATCTGGACGCCCCGGTGCAGCACAGCCTGACCCTCGCCAATAACCCCGACCGAATTATCCTTGATGTTCCAGTCAGTAAGCTAAATGCCGGCCTGACTAAATTGCCGCTGGCCGATACGCCGGTGCTAGCAATTCGCAGCTATGTGCAAAACAAAACCGATTTGCGTTTGGTGCTGGATTTAAAAGCGAAAATTGCACCCAATAGTTTTTTGCTCAAAGCCCACGGCGGTATACACGATCGCCTGGTGATCGATCTTTATGATGAGCCCACGGCAACCAATACCGCGATAAATACAGCCGCCGTTAGTGAAAAACCGATAGCCGTAAATGAAAAACCTGCGGCTACTCCCAGGGTAAATAATCCTTCACCAAACACTGCACCTGCGGCGGCAACCAAACCTGCTCCTGCATCAACGGTCAGTGATAAAACACCGGCGCCGGCGAATGTGGATTTGCAAGGCAAACGCACGATTGTTATTGCGGTTGATGCGGGGCACGGCGGTGAGGACCCGGGCGCTATGGGGCCGAATCGCATTCGCGAAAAAGAGGTGACGCTCGCTATCGCCAAAGAACTGGTGGCTGCTATAAATGCGCAGCCGGGCTTTAGTGGAAAACTCACGCGCACGGGCGATTATTTTATTCCGCTGAAAAAACGCCGCGATATTGCGCGCACTATGAAAGCGGATTTATTTGTTTCTATTCACGCCGATGCTTTTCACAAAGCCAGTGCACGTGGTGCATCGGTCTTTGCATTATCCCGCAATGGAGCCACCTCCGAGACTGCACGCTTTTTGGCGGAGCGTGAAAACGAATCGGATTTAATTGGCGGTGTGGGCAATATCAGTCTCGACGATAAAGACCAGGTACTGGCCGGTGTGCTGGTGGATTTATCCATGACTGCAACATTGAATTCCAGTTTGCAGGTTGGCCATCACGTATTGAGTTCCATGGGCGGCATTGCGCACTTGCATAAACGCCATGTGGAGCAAGCGGGCTTTATGGTATTGAAGTCTCCTGATGTGCCTTCGATTCTGGTTGAAACCGGCTTTATTTCGAACCCTGATGAATCGCGTAAGTTGGCGACTCCAGCGTATCGCAAACAAATGGCAAACTCCGTGTTTAAAGGTATTCGCCAATATTTCTACCAGCATCCGCCGGCGGGAACCTACGTGGCTGCGCAATTGCAATCGGGCGGCATCAAAGATTTTGAGCGGCAGCATACCGTAGTGGCGGGTGATAGCCTGTCGGCGATTGCGACACGTTACGGCGTGAGCAATCAGCAGCTGATGCGACACAACAACATGAAAGGCTCAGTGGTGAAACTTGGGCAAGTATTAAAAATTCCTGCAGGCGGTGCCAATGCAACCGCACCCATTGCAACCGCTCAAGTGGCGCCATCAGCCTTGCCGGTGTCAAAGCCGATAATACCGCAAGCCACGGCGCTGCCGCGCCAGCACAAAGTTATCGCTGGCGATACCTTGTCGGGTATTGCGACGCGCTATGGTGTTTCGGTGACCCAGTTATTGCGTCACAACAATATGAAAAACCCCACAGTGAAAATAGGGCAAACGATTAAAATTCCCGCTTCATAGCGCTGTTTTTCTATTCGCTTTTTTTGAAATCGACTAACGCGGTTTTTTCCATGCGCAAAATTAAATTACTCAGTCCACGCCTCGCCAACCAGATTGCAGCTGGTGAGGTGGTTGAGCGTCCATCTTCAGTGATCAAGGAGTTACTCGAAAATTCACTGGATGCCGGTGCTACGCGTTTGGAAATTGATGTGGAAGAGGGTGGCATCAAATTAATGCGCGTGCGCGATAATGGTGGTGGTATCGATAAAGATGATTTGCCGCTCGCACTCAGTCGTCACGCGACCAGCAAAATTTATGAATTGGATGACCTTGAAGCTGTAGCCACTTTGGGTTTTCGCGGCGAGGCACTGGCGAGTATCAGCTCGGTGGCGCGCTTGGCATTGATCAGCAGCACCACAGAGGATAGTGCTGGTTGGCAAGTGGTAGCCGAAGGTCGCGATATGGAAACCCAGGTGTCCCCCGCACCACACCCGCGCGGCACAACAGTTGAGGTGCGCGATTTATTTTTTAACACACCGGCGCGGCGCAAATTTTTACGCACGGATAAAACCGAATACACCCATTTGGAAGATGTGGTAAAGCGTTTGGCACTTTCGCGCTTCGATGTTGCCTTCAATTTGCGCCACAACAATCGCGCTATTTATTCCTGGCGTGCGGGCGATTCGCAACTGGAACAAGAGCGCCGTGTAGCGCAAGTCTGCGGCCCGGCATTCATGGAAAATGCGGTGCATATCGATATTGAACGCAGTGGTTTGCGTTTATGGGGCTGGGTTGCCCAACCAACCTTTTCGCGCAGCCAGGCGGACCTGCAGCATTTTTATGTCAATGGTCGCGCAATTCGCGACAAGTTAGTCAGTCACGCGGTACGCCAGGCTTATCAGGATGTGCTCTATCACGGTCGCCACCCGGCGTTTGTGTTGTACCTGGAATTGGATCCGTCGACTGTCGATGTCAATGTTCATCCCACCAAGCACGAAGTGCGTTTCCGCGATAATCGCAGTGTGCATGATTTTATTTATTCCAGTTTGCATCATGCCCTGGCGCGAGTCCGCCCGGAAGATACCCTGGCGCGGCGCGAAGCTGGCGAAGGCGATGCAACACCGGGCGTAAATCCATTTGCATTATCTTCTCCAAAACCTGTGCAGGGCATTGCTGCGGGTGAATTTAAAGGGCAGGAGATCATTGGGTTTCGTGCGCCGGTATCTGCGGGTTATCAAAGTAATTATCAAACATCGTTTAGACCATCATCGCCCGATGAAAATGTTGTGCGCGAACAAATGGCGGTATATGGTGCACTGCATACATCGCCAGTAAAAAATAATCCCTTGCCGGAAACTCACAGTGAAGATATTCCTCCGCTGGGTTATGCGCTCGCCCAACTGAAAGGAATTTATATCCTGGCGGAAAATGCACAGGGTTTAATTCTGGTGGATATGCATGCGGCTCATGAGCGGATTACCTATGAGCGCATGAAAGAATCATTTGGCTGCGGTGGCATCCAAACACAGCCGCTGCTGGTGCCGGAATCGATTGCGGTTAGCGAAAAAGAAGCGGACTGCGCGGAAAATTTCAGTGAAATTTTTAAAAGCCTGGGTTTTGAATTGCAACGAGCCGGGCCGGAAACAATTTTGATTCGTCAGATTCCGGTGATTTTAAATCGCGCGAAAGTCGAGCAGTTGGTGCGTGATGTGCTGTCGGATTTAATCGAACACGGCACCAGTGAGCGCATCCAGCATCACATCAATGAAATTCTCGGCACTATGGCTTGTCATGGTTCGGTGCGGGCCAATCGCAAACTCACGATTCCGGAAATGAATGCGCTCTTGCGCGATATGGAGGCCACCGAGCGCAGCGGCCAATGTAATCACGGTCGCCCAACCTGGTTGCTGCAGTCGCTGGATGATCTGGATAAATTATTTATGCGTGGCCAGTAATGAGTGCAGTCAGCGTGCAAAAACTGCCGGTGATTTTTTTAATGGGGCCAACGGCCTCGGGAAAGACCGATCTCGCGGTTGCCTTGCGTCATCATTTGCCAGTGGAATTAATCAGTGTGGATTCCACTCTGGTTTATCGCGGGATGGATATAGGCACCGCAAAGCCCACGGCAGAAGAGTTGGCCGCCGCTCCCCATCGCCTGATTGATATTCGCGATCCCTCGGAGCCCTACTCAGTAGCCGATTTTCTCGCTGATGTTGAGCGCGAAATTACGGATATTCATCGTGCTGGAAAAATTCCGCTACTGGTCGGTGGAACCATGCTTTATTTTCGTGCGTTGTTGGACGGCTTGGCCGAAATGCCAGCGGCAGATGCAGGCGTGCGTGCGCAAATCGAGCGGGAGGCGGAAGAATTTGGTTGGCCTTACATTCATCAGCAGCTTGCAGGGGTAGATCCGCATACGGCGGCGGAGATTCATCCCAATCATTCACAGCGTTTAAGTCGCGCATTGGAGGTTTACCGGGTCAGTGGTAAAACCATGTCGCAACTGCGTGAGTTGCAACATTCACAGATAAATACTGGCTCATTTGCAGAGCGTTATGATCTTTGCCAATTGGCAATCGCACCGCGTGATCGCTCGACCCTTCATAAACGTATTGAACATCGTTTCAAAGCTATGCTCAAAAAAGGCCTGCTTGAAGAAGTGCGTAGGCTTTATGAGCGTGGCGACTTACACAAAGACCTGCCTGCAATTCGCGCGGTGGGTTATCGTCAGGTGTGGGATTACTTTGACGGGCTCTGGGATTACAGTGAGATGACGGAGCGTGGAATTATCGCCACGCGTCAGTTGGCCAAACGACAATTCACCTGGTTGCGCGGCTGGTCGACAAGTGCAAATACTGATCTACACTGGATATTCACGGAGACTGAGCAGGGAATTTCACTCACAAAGGAAGAAATTGTGCGTTGCGCCTTGAATTTTATAGGCACGAGAGCCATATAATACCCACGTGAGAACCCTAGTCAGATTTTCATGCATTCTTCCACCCCCTCCTTACTGGGTGTATTAGGTGTTTCGGGTGGGTAATTTTTGCTTTCTTTTTATTTATTGTCCCGAGGAGAATAAACATGTCAAAAGGGCATAGTTTACAAGACCCTTACCTGAACGTTCTGCGTAAAGAACGCGTACCTGTGTCCATTTACCTGGTAAATGGCATCAAGTTACAGGGCCAGGTTGAATCATTCGATCAGTTCGTAGTGCTGCTGAAAAATACTGTAAGCCAAATGGTTTACAAGCACGCAATCTCTACCGTAGTCCCATCCCGTGCGGTACGTGTACCACTGCTCAATGAAGCTGGTGGTATCGAAGGCGAAGAAGACGAGCAAGCCGAGTAATCTATCAAGCCAATTGAATAGGTGCTAATTGTTTTTTGATCGCCCAGAATCAGGTGAGCTGGCGGTGCTGGTTCACCTGAACTTGTCTCATGGCCAAGATGCCGAAGACCCTCGCGAATTTGAAGAGTTGGTTTTGTCAGCAGGCGGTGACCCTGTTGCTTTCCTGACTGGTTCTCGTATTGTCCCCACCGCAAAATTTCTCATCAGCACTGGCAAGCTGGAAGAGCTTCGGCAGTTGGTTGCCGAACATAAAGCCGAGCTTGCAATTTTTAATCACACCTTGACGCCAAGCCAGGAGCGCAACCTCGAGCGTGAATTGCAATGTCGTGTGTTGGATCGCACCGGTTTGATTCTGGATATTTTTGCCCAGCGTGCACGCACCTTTGAAGGAAAGTTGCAGGTTGAGCTGGCGCAGCTACGCCACACAGCGACGCGCTTGATTCGCGGCTGGACCCATCTTGAGCGGCAGAAGGGTGGCATAGGTTTGCGCGGTCCGGGTGAAACCCAACTCGAGACAGATCGTCGCTTGTTGCGCAATCGTATTACCATGATTGAACAACGTTTGGAGAAGGTGCGTTCTCAACGTGAGCAGGGGCGCCGCTCACGGCAGCGCGCTGCAATTCCCACTGTGTCTTTGGTGGGTTATACCAACGCTGGAAAATCCACATTGTTTAATCGTGTTACCGGTGCGGATGTTTATGCTGAGAATCAGTTGTTTGCGACTTTGGATCCAACCATGCGCCGTATTGAGCTTGCCGACATAGGTGCGGTCGTTATGGCAGATACAGTGGGGTTTATCAGTCATCTTCCGCACAAATTGGTAGAAGCATTTCGTGCGACATTAGAAGAAGCCAGTAACTCAACTTTACTCTTGCATGTGATAGATTCAGCGGCAGAAGAGCGGGTTCGCAATATTGAGCAGGTCGAGCTGGTGCTGGAGGAAATTGATGCTGCTGAATTGCCGCAATTGCGTGTTTACAATAAAGTCGATTTGTTAACAGATACTGAGCCTCATATTGATCGCGATGATGCGGGAAAGCCCATTGCCGTTTGGCTATCTGCACAAACCGGCGCTGGTTGTGAGTTGTTACAAGAGGCTATTTCCGAGCTTTTGGGTAAAGAAGTAATTAATGGCCGTTTGGTATTAGCCCACCAACAGGGACGCTTACGCGCTATGCTTTATGCCCAACAAGCAGTGGTTGCGGAAGATTATCGTGATGATGGTGCCAGTTTGTTGCAGATACGTGTACCCAAGAGCGATTTCTTGCGAATCATCAGTGCTGAATCTACAGCGCTCGATGAATTGGTTTGGGCGGATGAGGTTCCCGCTGAACAGGATTTATCCGGGGAGTTGTAATGCGGTGCAGCAACCCCCAGAACCCTAATATTTTTGATCTGGAGAAAAACTATGGCCTGGAATGAACCGGGAAAAGACAAAGACCCATGGGGCGGTCGTGGTGGTGGCAACAATAATGATGGCCCACCGGATTTGGATGAGGCCTTTAAAAAGCTGCAAGACAAACTGAATGGTATTTTTGGTGGCGGCTCAGGCGGTGGTAAATCTTCTGGCGGCACCAATTTAACTCCATTTATCGCGATAGCGAGTGTTATTGTGCTGGTGGTTTATTTAGGTACCGGTTTTTACCAGGTGGATGCGAAAGAGCGTGCGGTAGTGTTGAAGTTCGGTGCTTTCTCGGAGATTAAAACGGAAGGTCTCAATTGGAATGCGCCTTTAATTACTGATGTTTATATCGTCAACGTAACTGGCGAGCGTCAATACCCTTCACGCGGCCTCATGTTGACCGAAGATGAAAGTATTGTTGAGTTGCCAATTACTGTGCAATACAACGTTTCTGATGTGAAATCCTATGTGCTTAACGTACGTGACCCCGAGGTTAGTTTGCGTCATGCAACCGATTCGGCGGTGCGTCATGTGGTAGGTTCTACCGAGTTGAACCAGGTTTTATCAGAAGGGCGCCAGGCGATTGCTGCCGAAGTGAAACAGCGCTTGCAGGCTTATATGGATTCATATGGTGCTGGCATTCAAGTTATTAACGTGAATATCCAGGAAGCTCGCCCGCCAGAGGAGGTTCGCTCGGCATTCGACGATGTTATTAAAGCAAAAGAAGACGAGGCTCGGCTGAAGAATCAAGCCCAGGCGTATGCCAATGGGATAATTCCTGAAGCGCGTGGTCGTGCGCAGCGCATGCTGGAGGAGGCTGAGGCGTACAAAGCAGAAGTTGTGGCTCGTGCAGAGGGTGAATCTGATCGCTTCGAAAGCCTGCTGACTGAGTATAAGCGCGCTCCCGAAGTTACTCGTCAGCGACTGTATATCGAGACTATGGAAGGTGTAATGTCCAAGTCGTCCAAGGTTATGGTTGATGTGGCAGGTGGCAACAATATGCTGTATCTGCCATTGGATCGTATGGGTAATCGTTCAGGTGTTGTAGAGCCGCAGGCTCAGACAGACAACTTCAACTCGCGTATGACTCCGAGTGTTGAAGCCGCCAAGCCACTTGTACGTAGGGAGTTGCGCTAATGTCTAATAAAGGTTTTTTTGCTCTTATCCTGGCGATAATTGGATTGCTGGTGGTATCCAGCAGTGTGTATGTGGTTACCGAGCGCGAACGTGCAGTAGTGTTGCAGTTTGGTCGTTTGGTCAAGGCTGATGTTCCTCCCGGTTTGCATTTCAAGCTGCCATTTGCTGAGAAGGTACGTAAGTTTGATGCTCGTTTGCTAACAGCAGATATGACTCCGGAGAGTTTCTTTACGGTAGAAAACAAGCGATTGGTGGTGGACTCGTACATTAAATGGCAAGTGAAGGATGTGGAAACTTACTATAAGGCGACCGGTGGTGATGAAATGCTGGCAGAGGATCGTTTGGCTCAGCGTGTTGCAGATGGTCTGCGCAACCAGTTTGGTCGCCGCACCTTGCATGATGTGGTTTCCGGTAAGCGCGATGAGTTGATGAGTGAAATTACAGCAAGCATTAATGTAGATGCCATTAAGTTATTAGGTATTGAGGTCAAGGACATTCGTGTTAAGCGCATTGATTTTCCACCGGAGGCTAGTCAATCGGTATTTGCCCGTATGGCAGCAGATCGTGAAAAAGAAGCGCGCGAATATCGCTCTCAAGGTAAAGAGCAAGCGGAGGTGATTGGTGCGGACGCAGACAAGCAGCGCGCCGTACTCGAGGCTAATGCTTATCGCGATGCTGAACGTATTCGCGGTGAGGGCGATGCCAAGGCCGCCGCTATTTTTGCTGAGGCGTACAGTAAAGATCCTGAGTTCTACAGTTTTGTGCGCAGCCTCAATGCCTACCGCCAGAGCTTTAGTGGTAAAGAGGATCTGATGGTGGTTGATCCGAAGAGTGACTTCTTTCGTTACTTGAAAGACCCGCATGGTAAAAACTGATGCAGCCAAGGCCCGCAATTGTGGGCCTCGTTGTTTTGCAAGGTAACTTTTACCTGCCAAGTCCAGATTTGGCCTACAAATCTGGTTACAAACAGTGTTAAAATGACGCAACCGAGCCGACCGCTCGGTTTTTTTATGCGCGCACGCCGGATTTTTGCTGAATATTGAGTCGCTTATGACCTACGCTGATCGCTGGTTGTTACCGGATGGAGTGGAAGAAATTCTGCCCTCCGAGGCCAAAGCCATAGATACCTTGCGTCGTCGCCTGCTGGATCTCTATAGCACCTGGGGTTATGACATGGTTATCCCCCCGCTGCTGGAGTACACAGACTCCCTGTTGATAGGGTTGGGGCGCGATGTTGATTTACTCACATTTAAAGTTACCGACCAATTAAGTGGTCGTACCTTGGGCATACGCGCGGATATCACCCCTCAAACAGCGCGCATGGATGCCCATAGTTTTCATCGCACAGGCGCTAATCGTTTATGTTACGCCGGGCATGTAGTCCATACTCGCCCTAAGAATCCACTGGCTACTCGCACCCCTATTCAAGCGGGGCTTGAGTTTTATGGTGAGCCTGGCATTGCCGCCGATATCGAAGTGGTGTCGCTGTTGCTTGAGTCTCTGCAGGTCGCGGGTTTGGCTCGCCAGCATATCGACCTAGGTCACGTTGGTATCTATCGCGCTATAGCGGCCAGTGCCGGGTTGAGTAAAATCCAGGAAGATACATTCTTTGAGTTGCTGCAACGCAAGGCGATGACTGAAATTCGCGCCTGGGTTGATTCCACCATTGGCGAACCTGCAATTGCTGAACTGTTTTTGGCATTACCCGGTTTGGCTGGCGATAAGTCGGTGCTACAAAATGCCAGGGTTTTATTTGCCGGGCTGGATGATGCCTTGCAAGCGGTAGATCAATTGGCTCAGGTTGCTGACATTATTGAGCAGCGTTATCCCGCCGCAGAATTGTATTTTGATTTGGGTGAGTTGCGCGGCTATCACTATTTGACCGGAATGGTGTTTGCCGCATTTGCTCCCGGTTATGGCAACCCGATTGCCAGTGGGGGGCGCTATGATCATATCGGTGAGGTGTTTGGGCGCGCACGTCCAGCAACCGGTTTTGCAGTGGATATCACCGCAATTAGCAAGTTGGGTCTTTTGCCTCGCATAGGTATTAGTGCCATAGCGGTGATCGAATCAAATGATCAGCAGCAGTGGCAGAAAATTAGCGAGTTGCGCTTGCAGGGTGAGCGCGTAATCAGTGTCAGCTCTTCGGCTGATTTGTCAGAGTTAGGGTGTGATCGCCACCTGGTGTTACAGGATGGCCACTACAAAATCCTGCACCTGAATTAATTCATTTTATTTTTATCTAGCACAGAGAGTTAAACCAGTCATGGGCAAGAACGTTGTGGTATTGGGCACCCAATGGGGTGATGAAGGCAAGGGCAAGATTGTTGATTTGTTAACGGATCAGGTCTCCCTGGTGACACGCTTCCAAGGTGGCCACAATGCGGGCCACACCCTGGTAATTGACGGAAAAAAAACCGTACTTCACCTGATTCCCTCTGGTATTTTGCGTGAAGGTGTTACTTGTCTGATAGGCAACGGTGTGGTTCTGTCGCCGGAAGCTCTGCTGAAAGAGATTGCTGGCTTGGAAGAGACTGGTGTTCCTGTTCGCAGTCGTTTGCGTCTGTCGCCTGCTTGCCCATTGATTTTGCCTTACCACGTCGCGCTGGATCAGGCGCGCGAACTCGCCCGCGGCGATGCCAAGATTGGTACAACGGGTCGCGGTATTGGCCCTGCTTATGAAGACAAGGTCGCGCGTCGCGGGCTGCGCTTGGGCGATTTGCTGGATCTGGATACCTTTGCTGTAAAACTGAAAGAAATCCTTTCTTTCCATAATTTTGTGCTGACCAACTATTTCAAAGTCGAGGAGGTTAGCTTCGATAAAGTGTTCACTGATTGTAAAGTCTGGGCAGAGCAGCTCATACCAATGATGGCAGATGTTACTGAGCTGCTTCACACTGCGCGTGAGCAGGGCGAAAGCATTCTGTTTGAAGGTGCTCAAGGTTCGCTGCTGGATATTGACCATGGTACTTATCCCTACGTGACCTCATCCAATACCACTGCCGGCGGTACTGCCACTGGTTCTGGCTTTGGCCCTTTGTATCTCGATTATGTATTGGGCATTACCAAGGCTTACACAACCCGCGTTGGTTCTGGTCCATTCCCTACCGAGCTGGGGTGTGAGATCGGCGAGTATCTGGGTAAAAAAGGCCATGAGTTTGGCGCCACTACGGGGCGTAAGCGTCGCTGTGGCTGGTTTGATGCTGTGGCGGTGCGTCACGCAAACCGTATCAATAGTGTCACCGGTATTTGCCTGACCAAACTGGATGTGCTGGACGGTTTGGAAACTGTCAAAATCTGTATCGCCTATCAGGACGCCAAAGGTAACCCGATTGCCAGCATGCCTTATGATGCAGATGGTTGGGCTGGTCTCAAGCCAGTTTACGAAGAAATGCCTGGCTGGAGCGAATCCACCGTAGGGGCCCAATCTTTAAGTGACTTGCCCGCCAATGCGCGCGCTTATATTCGTCGCCTTGAGAGCTTAATTAAGGCGCCGATTGATATTATCTCTACCGGCCCTGACCGGATTGAAACCATTGTATTAAGGCATCCCTTTCTGGCGTAAAAATCAACGTATTGTCGCTTAAAATGCCTGCTAGCAATAGCGGGCATTTTTGTTTGTAAAAAATTAAATTACCAGTGATTGATGTATTGAGTTTAAATTGATAGCGCTGTCAATTTATATTTAGAGTGTATTTGTTTTGTTCAAATATGACTTATAGTCATGTTGACAAAAAATAAGTTTGGCGCGTAGGATACCAGAGCCTTGCCAAAAACAATTACTAGTGTGCAAGGTTTGCGTGATCCTGTTAATCCTTGATCTATACTCGAAGAGACTTTGGGTCTAATTGACACAAAGACTATAAAAATTTCCTAATCATAAATTTAACAAAGGGGTTGGCTTATGGTTTTCCATAAAAACGATAAAACCGCACTACAGCAGGGTGTAAAGTTCAAAAAATCGATGTTAGCAATGTGTATTGTTGCTCTAAGTGCTCCTTCTTTTGCTCAGGAGGACGCATCAAAAACAACAACTGATGAGAATGTTGAAGAAGTTGTTGTGAGTGGTGTTCGCACTAACTTGCAAAACGCTCAGGACGTAAAACGTAATTCAGATACATTTGTTGATGCAATTTCTGCAGCAGATATTGGAACCCTTCCTGATCGAAGCGTTTTAGAGGCTATGCAACGCGTTCCTGGTGTATCAATTGAGCGTTTCGCTGCTGCAAATGACCCTGATCACTTTGGTGTTGAGGGTTCGGGTGCAGTAATTCGTGGTATGAGCGCCACTCGCTCCGAATTTAATGGTCGCGATTCATTTACTGCGAACTCTGGCCGTGGTTTGAGCTTTCAGGATGTGCCTCCAGAGCTAATGGGGGGTGTTCAGGTATTCAAGAACCAGTCTGCCGATATGATTGAGGGCGGTATTGGCGGTACCGTAAATCTCATTACTCGCAAGCCTTTCGACTCTAATGATCGTGTTATTGCTTTTAACGCTGACTATTCATATGGCGATATGGCTGAAGAGTGGACTCCAACCGTTTCCGGTTTATACAGTGATCGTTGGGAAACTGATGCTGGCGAGTTTGGCTTTTTGTTGAACGCGTCAAACTCATCTTTGAAGGGGATTTCCCATGGTATTCAGGCTGATGCCTATGTTGAATACCGCGATGATTACACTAATTTTTATCGCCCTTTGACTGGTCCTGCTGATTCTCATGCGGGGCCGGACGACATGGCTGGTGCAGAAGGTTTTGATAGCGTTTGGATGCCTAATGGTTCTAACGCAACAATGAAGTTCGATGATCGTGATCGTACCGGGATCGCAACGGCATTTCAGTGGGAAAACCCGGATGACACTTTCTTAACTACAGTGCAATTTATGCGCTCGGATGCCGAGCTTGCTTGGACTGAAAATGCGATCAAGTACCAATCTGGTTATGATCGTCGTCAGTCAGTGCCTTTGGAAGGTACTTCTTACGAGTTTGATGATAACGGTCTTTTCCAAAGCGGCACCATTACTCAGGATGGTCGTTTCAGTGATGGTGGATGGCGTTCTGCTGACCCGGATAATCCGAACGAGTTACGTCTACCGCACGCTGCTAGTTGGGCAAACCCTGCAGTTCCTCAATTCGGTCAGCGCTTCCAGACAGATAGCCGCTACAAGAGCACCAGAACGGTAATTGATGACTTTGCTACTAATTTCAAGTGGACTCCAACGGACAAGTTTGAGTTAACGCTTGATTTGCAGTACATCAAGGCTGATACAGAGGATGATGACGTAACTGTCATGATGGCTACCCACGCCATCCAAACCTTTGATGTTACTGGTGATACTCCGACCCTGTCGTTAGGTGAGCCGTGGCACGGTTTGAGAGATAACAACCCGGATATTTACGGTGTAGCCGGCGCTAATACAAATGCTTCATTTGGTAAGAAATTGCCGGGCTTTTCGAATGATCCCGCAGGCGATTCTAACTGGTTCCAGGATCCAACTTCCTACTGGTGGCAGTCTGCGATGGACCACTATGAGCGCTCTGAGGGTGATTCCAAGGCTGCTCGTTTGGACGGTAAATATGAGTTTGATGATGCGGGCTTGTTGAAGTCAGTAAGAATGGGCTTGCGCCATGCTGAGCGTGAGCAAACGGTTCGTTACACCACTTACAACTGGGGACAGATGACCCCAATTTGGGCATCCCCTTATAGTGAAATTGGTTGGGCTGATACTGCCCTGGTTGATGATGTAAAAGGTCAATGGCAGTCTGTAGATTGGAGTGATTTCCATGGTGGTGGTGTAATCAGTGTACCTGGAAATACTACTTTGCACCCATCAGATGCGCTTGTTAAATCTATCATTGACGAGCAAAGAGAGCTCCCGACCAGCGGTTCTGGAAACCTTTGGGAGAATGCAGCAGACCGTCCTAATACGGTAGATGGTAGCTACTTCTTGCCATCTGAAATCTTTATTACAAAAGAGACCAATGAGTCATTTTTTGTAAGACTCGATTTTGGTTCTGAGGATTATGCCAAGCGTTTCGACGGAAACTTCGGTGTTCGTTATGTAGATTTCACTCGCGAAGCGACTGGTTCTGTGCAATATCCTGATATCGTTCCTCGTAACCTACCTCCGGCGGGTGCGCCATCTGTCTTTGATAAAGCAGCTCTGGCAGCGTGGGAAGCGGATCAAGAAGCGGCGTATGTGGCGGCTAATCCTAGTGCAACAGAAGAAGCTATCGAAGCTCATATGACCGATGTTATGAGATTCGCCAATGATGTTGGTAACTACCTGTCACAATCTGAGCTTGGCTTCGGCAATAACGGTGCGACGGTTGAAACTTCCGAGCACAATTATGATGTTTGGCTGCCGAGCTTTAACCTGAAAGTTGAGCTGACAGACGACTTGATCACCCGTTTTGGTGCGTCTAAGGCGATTGCCATGCCTGATATGGAGAATGTGCGCAACACTACTTCATTATCTGCATTTGAGACAGTTCGTCAGGTCCAGGTTGATACCTCGGTAACTCCGCCTAAGCAAACCCTGATTGGTGGTTACATTAACGGCTGGGTGGGTAACTCAGGTAACCCGTATCTGAACCCGATGGAATCCAAGCAATATGATGCCTCTTTAGAATGGTATTTTGCAGACGTTGGCTCGTTGACATTCTCGGTGTTCTACAAAGATCTCAGCAATTTCTTCACATACGGTGCATTTGATCGCGTTTACACCAACCCAATCAGCGGCGTAACCCAGGAAGCTACGGTAACTGGTACTGTTAACAGCGGTGAGGGTACTCTGCAGGGTTATGAAATTGCTTACCAGCAGTTCTATGACATGCTTCCTGCACCATTTGATGGTTTGGGATTGCAAGTTAACTACAGCTATATCGACTCTGAATCGGTTCCTAACGCAGGTGATTTGAGCTCATCAACAAATCCTGGTGACTCGACTGATACCGGAGCGCGTGTTGATTTGTCTGGCTTGCCGCTGCAAGGTCAATCAAAAGAGACTTTCAACATCGTTGCGATGTATGACAAGTACGATTGGTCTGCGCGTTTAGCCTATAACTGGCGTTCTCGCTATCTTTTGACCACTCGTGATGTTATTAGTCGTTATCCTTTGTGGAACGAAGATGCTGGTTTCCTGGATGCATCTGTGTTCTACAAGCCAACTGAGAACCTGACTGTGGGTGTGCAATTTACTAACTTGCTGAACACTCAAACTGAAACAGTCATGATTCTGGATGGTCAAGGTTTGGAGGCAGGCCGTTCGTGGTTTGTTAATGATCGTCGTGTGGCATTGGTGTTTAAAGGTCAATTCTAATATTGATCTGTTGAAAGCCAGGAAAGCGTACAACGAAAGTTGTACGCTTTTTTTTTGCTCGCCAGAACTAACTAATGAGACAAATAATGGGCGCTAAAAAAATAATCATTCTCGGTGGTGGAACGGCGGGCTGGATGACCGCAGCTGCATTCGCCAGATTTATAGATAAGGAAAAGTACTCCATAAGCCTGATTGAGTCCGATGAAATTGGAACCATAGGTGTAGGAGAGGCGACCATTCCCCACATTAGATACTTTAACAACATGCTGGGAATCGATGAGCGCGAGTTTCTACGGGAGGTATCTGCAACCTATAAGCTTGGAATTCAATTTGAAAACTGGGGGGCACTTAACAGCGCTTATATTCATCCTTTTGGAAGTCATGGGTACTCGATATCAGGTTTGGATTTCCATCACTACTGGCTTGCTGCAAAAGCTGGAAGTAAATTTTCAGTTCCTGAGTTTGACAATTTTTCATTGGCGTCTGTAATGGCAAGGGCGGGGCGATTCAATTTTCCGGATCCACACGATAATTTAAAGGGAAGTTATAGTTATGCCTACCACATTGATGCGGGTAAATACGCTAAATTCCTTCGTCGTTACGCGGAGGAGAGAGGGGTGCAGCGAATTGAAGGTGTGGTTGAGGGGGTTCTGGGGGCGTCAGAAAACGGAAATGTGGATGGATTGGTACTGACTGGTGGTCTTAAGTTAGCCGGTGATTGGTTTGTAGACTGTTCTGGCTTCAGGGCGATATTAATTGGTAAGCATCTGGGTGTTGGTTTTGATGACTGGTCAAAATGGCTGCCCTGTGATCGAGCCATCGCTGTCCCCTGTGCTCGACATGGTGACCCATCGTTATTCACGCGGGCAACAGCGCAAAAGTGGGGTTGGCAATGGCGAATTCCTCTTCAGCACAGAACAGGGAATGGTGTTGTGTATTCATCTGACTTTGTTTCGGAGCAGTTAGTGCTTGACACATTAATAAGCGGTCTTGATGGGCAGGTTCTAGCGGAGCCTAACTATATTCGATTCAAAGCTGGCAGTCGGTCAAAGTGCTGGGAAAAAAACTGTGTTGCGATAGGCCTTTCTAGCGGATTTCTGGAGCCGTTGGAATCTACGAGTATTTATTTGATTCAGCAGGGAATTCTAAAATTTCTCGAGTATTTTCCTTTTACTGAAGATTGCTCCATTTTAAGAGATACATATAACAAAGAAATGGAGCTTGAATATAACCGAATAAAGGATTTTCTGATTCTTCACTACCATATTACCGAGCGAGACGACTCAGAATTTTGGAAGTATTGCAAAAATATGCAAGTGCCGGAGTCCTTACAAAAAAAAATCAACTTATTTACCCGTGCTGCCCAAGTTGAACATTATGATTTTGGACTGTTTATGGCACCAAGCTGGCTTGCGGTTTACCTTGGTCAGGGTTTGATAACCGGGAATTATGATTCGAGAGTTGATCGACATGAAACCCAATACATAATTGATGAATTGCGGCAAATGAAAAATTATCTGGATTCCTTTGTTCAAAGAATGCCGAGTGCAGAAAATGCCCTAAATGCTGAATTGTCTTGTTTGACAGACGTAAAGCGTTTTGCAAACTCAAGTTTATACGGTGTAAATTAAAATGTCAGTTGTAGGTGTATTGGCTGACTCATACTTGGGGCTGGTTGCGGCGATCGCAATAAAAAATAAAAACCCGGGATTATCTGTTTCTGTTTTTGGGCACATTTACGCTAATCATAGAGTGGTCCAGTTGCAGATCAATTTGCAAAAATTTTCCCAATTTTTGGGGGTTGATTTAGTTGCTTTACTGGTGTTGGGTGACGCAACAGTAAATCACGGGCAGCTAATAAAACCGCAAGGCGGAAAAACCTTCTTTTTGGCCAATGATATTTATGGACAATCTGATGAGGTGGCTGATTTCCATCAATTGTTCTTATCCAACCCTGAAAGCGCGTTTAAGTTCGATGATTTTTCATTGTTGGCAAGCTTGGCACACAGTCAAAAAGTTTTAAATCCATTAGACAGGAGTCCCGTTGGGGGCGGCGCAGGCTTAAACATTAATGAGTTGGCATTAATAAAAATTCTCCGGCAAAAAATGATCGAGCTGGAAATAAGTATTGAAGAAAATCCAATAGCTGAATTAATGATTACTGAAAAAGGGTGTTTTTCTGGGGGAGGTGAAGGAGAGAATTTTTCTCCTGATTTGATTGTTGACGCCCGAAGCGGCGATCTAGACAGAAGCGGAGAGTTTGTAGATTGGTCTCGCTATTTCCCCCTTAAACCCAATACGTCTACCTTCGAATTTAATGAAAGACTAACTGCACCTCAAAGTGAGATTAAGAGTAGTCCTGAATTGATTATAAAAAAGACATCATTAAGAACCGGCGTGCAATATGATTTTTGGTGTCTGAATAATAGAGAAGGCAATCTTGATCCTTTCTTTGGTAGACAAAAGGAGAGTTGGCGAGACAACTACGTCGCATTAGGAAAAAGGGCTTGCCGGGCGGGTGAAATCTTTGTTTCTGAGTTAGATGTTATGTTGGAATGCATTGATTTATTAATGCTTCTTTGGTCTGGTGGAAAAGCATGTGCTGAAGTTGTAAGCGAATTCAATCGGCGGGTCAATATTACTTACGACTCGCTGGCGAGTTTTCATATTTTAGTGATGATGTGTTGGAAAGATGAAATGGAATTAACCAGTCAAAAAATTCCCGAATCTTTGCTGGAGGATATCGAACTGTTTGATTTGTGTGGAAGATTAACGAAAGCTGACGGGCGTTTTCCGGTGGAATATTTATGGATTTCGGCGTTAATGTTTTTTGCAGAAAAAAAACGTGCGATACCGTTAATTGGATGTGACAGAAAGGACGTTGAAATAAACGAATATTTTTCTGAGCAAAAGTACTTATTAAATGTCGCTGTAGACAGCGCTGTTCGCCACGTTGACTATATTAATGGCATTTTAAGTGATATTGGGGGAAATAAACCTCATGCAAGAACTTAACGATATCGTAATTCTCGGCGGTGGTACCGCAGGTTGGATGATGGCTGCTGCTTTGGCTCAAAAGTGCAATGGTTGCGATGTTCGAATTACGTTAGTGGAAAGTGAATCTATCGGCACGGTTGGTGTGGGTGAATCCACAATCCCTCATATACGGGATTTCAATAAATTTCTGGGTATAGATGAAACGAGTTTTCTCAAGGGGACTAAAGCCACCTTCAAAATGGGTATTAAGTTTGAAAATTGGGGGGGGCTTGGCGATTCTTATATTCATCCATTTGGGGCGGCGGGTTTCGATATAGATGGGGTAGAGTTTCAGCACTTCTGGGCCCATTTCGGTCAGCAGGCAGTAGCGACTAATCTTGATCGGTTTTCGCTCGCTTCGACAGCAATTAGAAACAATAAATTTGAATACCCTTCAGGAAAAAAAACTGGGTGCATGGGTTATAACTATGCGTTTCATTTTGATGCTGCCTTGTATGCACAGTTTTTGCGTGATTTTTCAACACAGCGAGGTGTGCGTCGAGTCGAAGGAAAGATGGCTGACGTAGGTAGGTCAAGTGAAACCGCTGCTATTGAATGTTTAATTTTGGATACAGGAGAAAATATTAAAGGAGATTTTTTTATTGATTGTACCGGGTTTAGCGCATTATTAATTGGACGGACGATGAACGTGCCCTTCGAGTCATGGCAAAAATGGTTGCCCTGTGATCGCGCGGTTGCACTTCCCTGTACTCGCGTGGGAGATATTGTGCCTTATACCCGCGCGACAGCCCATAAGGCTGGATGGCTTTGGCGAATTCCCTTGCAGCACAGAACCGGTAACGGGTGCGTATATTCCGGTGAGCATATGAGTAACGACGAGGCACTCAATCTATTGCTAAACCATATAGATGGAGAGCCGTTGGCGGACCCCAGGTTTTTTCAATTTGTTGCAGGCATGCGTAGCGAACAGTGGAAAAATAACTGCGTGGCTATTGGTTTGGCTGGTGGATTTTTGGAGCCGCTAGAATCCACTAGCATTTATTTGATTCAGGTGGGGATACAGAATTTTCTGCAATTATTTTCAGTTCATGGCTATTCTGACATTCTTGCCGATGAGTTTAATCGTCGTCTTGCCAAAGAGTACATTCGTATTCGTGATTTTATAATTATGCATTATTGGCTTACTCGCAGATCCGATTCCCGCTTCTGGCTAGAATGTCGAACTATGACTGTGCCAGAGAGTTTATCGCGCAGGTTAGATATTTTTAAATCCACCGGTCATATTGATCACAGCCAATATGGCGTTTTTTCCGCAGTTTGTGTGGGGCAAGGTGTTGTTCCTGAGTGTGTTGATCCAAGAGTAAAAATGTACTCGGAAAAAGACATTAGTAAGTACGCAAATGCTCTCACTAAAGAAATTGAAGCCGCTGTCGGGGCTATGCCGCTTGCACAGTGTTTTGTGGATCGTTTGTTGAGTGGGCAAGTTCATGTTGATCGATAAAAATGAACAACTTACTTCTGTGGCCATCATTGGCGGAGGTATTAATGCCTGCTTAATGGCACTACTAATTAAAGAAAGATTAAATGGTGTTGTTGGCGATGTTCAGCTTGTGCTCAATGATATAGCGGACTCAGAGTTTGGTCTCATATCTTTGTCAGCGGGAGCTCGTTGGCTGCACAAGCTCTTGGGAATAGATGAAAAAATTCTGTTGCGGCGCGGAATTGCGAATTACCTATACGGGAGCAAGCTGGTTGTTGCACCGGTGCCGGAGATGCAGGTTGGCGGTGAAGAATTTTTTCTCTCACGAGAAATAGCCAATATCCCGCATCTCGCGGGCCCGTGGTTTGAACTCATTCATCATGCGCGCAACAGAAATCATAATGTAGGACTGGATTCGCTTTCTCTGAGTGCCTTGGCAAGCAGAGATGCGCGTTTTCTTGATCCTGAGGTGATAAAGGGGCCCTACTCAAACTTATCAGTGAACCTACTGATTGACGTCAGAGCTTATAAGCAATACCTCTTGGAGCGTCTTTCTCTTCCGCAGGTCAATCGTATTGCCTATGAGTCCGCACAAATTTGCTATCAAGCTAATCAGGTGTTTATTAGTCTAGGGAGCGATCAAAAGGTAGAGGCTGATTTGGTTATCGATTTCTCATCCCGTGGCGACCGGGTCAATTTACCCGATAACATCAAACAGTATAAGAATCGAATTGCTTCCGGAAACCTTGATAGTTATCTTTGGTCCTCATGTAATGACCAAGCCGGTGGACTGGCCAACCCTATGTTTGAGAGTTTTCCCACCAACGCGTGTGTGTATTCAAAAATGGAGTCTGGAAGATTCCGACAAAATTTATGTCTTGGTGATCGCAATGTTGTAGAAAAATATGCGCAGTCTTGCCATTTGGGTAACGAGGGAGCCTCGGCGAGACGGCATCTGGACATTCCCTTGCATGCTCCATTTTGGCTTGACAATTATGTATGCTTCCCAGCTGCCGACTATACGCCTTGGGACCCTTGTTGGAGTATGTGGGATCTGGTGAGAGAAGGGATGATAGATTTAATTGGTTATTGGCCAGATAGAGAGCATATGAGTGGGTTTGCCGATGAATTTAATCGGGTGAGCTATCTAGTGGCTAGGGATCATTTTGAGCTCGCCGCTGTTTTTTGTGAGGCGAGGGCGTTAGGGCATTATTTCTCAAGTGAGATGCAAGTACTTGCCCGAACAAAAATTGAGTTGTACGCAACCTATGGAGTGATCCGGGACTCGGAATCGCAGGCTTTTTCAGCTGAGTATTGGGCGAAGGTAATGATGGGGTGTGGTATTTATGCAGAAAAGCCGGCTGGTTTTTATTCGGATGCTTCAATTGCTGATTTTATGAAGTGCGTGGATTGGTATCACGAAGAGATATCAACTGCTGCATTACGGATGCCGAAATATAACGAATATTTAAATTATCTTTTACGTTAATTGTTGTCACACTCTAGGTTAATGCTATGCAAGAAAGTAATAAAATAGAAAAAATTGTTATTGTTGGTGGCGGAACTTCTGGTTGGATGACCGCTGCTGCACTTGCAAAAGTGGTAAAAACGAATTTTTGTAAAGTACACCTTGTTGAGTCAGAGGAAATAGGCACTGTGGGAGTGGGTGAGGCTACCATCCCGCAAATACAGTTGTTTAATAAGTTACTCGAACTGGATGAAGATGAGTTCGTAAGAAAAACCCAGGGAACATTTAAATTGGGAATTCAATTTGTCAACTGGACTCGTTTGGGGCACAAATATATTCATGCGTTCGGTGATGTTGGTAAAGATATAGATGCAATACAGTTCTATCACTATTGGTTGAAGTTACATCAGCTCGGAGAAGCAGAAGAGCTTGGCAATTACACCATCAGTGGTGTTGCATCGGACAAAGGCAAGTTCATGCGCGCGATAGATGCTGGCAATTCGCCGTTATCCAATATTGCTTATGCATTCCATTTTGATGCTGGACTGTACGCAAAATTTTTGCGTGAATATGCAGAAGTTCGAGGAGTTACCCGCACAGAGGGTAAGGTCGTTGAAACTATATTGAATACAGATACGGGTTTTATTTCTGGCGTTCGACTGGCATCCGGTGAGGTTATTGAGGCTGACTTCTTTATCGATTGCTCCGGGTTTAGAGGTTTGTTAATTGAAGAAGCTTTGAAAACTGGTTACGAGGATTGGACGCATTGGTTGCCCTGTGATCGCGCCTGGGCTGTTCCATGTGAAAGCACAGGTGATCCGACGCCCTACACTCGCTCAACCGCGCACTCGGCTGGCTGGCAATGGCGCATTCCGCTGCAGCATCGTATTGGGAATGGGCATGTATTCTCCAGCAAGTTCATGGCAGAACAGGATGCTATGGATATCTTGCTTAAGAATCTTGATGGAAAACCCTTGGCAGAACCCAGGTTGCTAAAATTTGTGACCGGAAAACGCAAAAAATTCTGGAATAAAAACTGTTTGGCAATCGGTTTGGCGAGTGGATTTATGGAGCCGCTTGAGTCAACCAGTATTCATTTAGTGCAATCCGCTATTGCACGGTTTATGACATTTTTCCCCAATAAAAATTTTGATCAGGAAGATATTGCCGAGTTTAATCGCCAAGCTGATTTTGAGTTTGATAAAATCCGCGATTTTTTGATACTGCACTATCATGCCACTGAGCGTGATGATTCGGAGTTCTGGCGATATTGTCGAAACATGAGTGTTCCTGAGGGATTAACGCAAAAAATTGAGCAATTCAAAAAGAATGGTCGAATTTTTAGGGACAATAATGAAATGTTCAACGACCTAAGCTGGCTCGAAGTGATGCACGGACAAGGTATACGTCCAAGCGCTTATCACCCGTTGGTAGATCGTATGACCAAGGGTGAGATTTCAAAGCGACTGGAGAGTGTTCGCAGAGTGATTGATAAGTCAGTAGATTATATGCCGACCCACGCTGAATTTATAGCGCAGCATTGTAAAGCGGAAAAAATTTACTAATTATCTAGTTGTTGTTTGTTTATTGATTATGGGAATTAAACATACTCTACGTTGAACTTGAAATGTACTCGCGCAACACTACATTGGAAATCCCAGCAAACTAAGATTTGCAATGTAGTGTTGAGCTATTGCGATTACTGACTGTCTCTATTTATCCGAACTGCAACCTTTATCGCCTTCCGGCAACTTTTCCAAACGAACATTGGTAACGCTCACAGTAAATTTTCCATCGGTAGCGATGCTGAATGGGCCATTGATTTTGCTAAGGTCAAAGTTATCGCTCTTAAAGCAATTTAGCGGTAAGGGCAGGGAGAACCATTCGCCTTTCGGCATTTTTTTAATCATTCCATTAATAGACAAATCGGCCCGACAAGGGTAACCACAATCCAGGCCGATATTGACGTTTTTATCCGGTTTTACATCTATCCGCATATCAATAGTGAGTGACGCAGAATCTTTGTATTTTGATAAATCAATTGGGGCACCATAAAGCGCAAAGTTGCCTTGTACTTTTTTACGCGATGACCATTTGATTTGAATGGCATCGCCTTTCCCTTTGAAGTCGATCGGCATTACTTCAACTTTGCCTCCCGCTGATTTCCCTTCGCGTCCCTGTAGGGAGGTGCTCCAATTAGACGGGTCGCCGAGCGATATGTTGCGGCTGATCAATTCCCCTTTGACCATGTAGAAATGATTAGGATTTAAGTTTTGCGCGTGTGCAAGTGAGGTTACTAATAGCCCGACGCCGGCGCAGGAAAGCAGGTTTTTTATGTATGTGTTGCCCATAGGGATATTCTCGTTTGACATTATTATTGGGTGGGAATTTGGCCAATAAGTATGATTTTTTTTGGCGCTCGGATAATATTCACTGCGGCATGACAAAAGTCAATTCACGGATGAAAATTTCCCGCTAGCCGAGCTGTTGTTACTGGGGTTGAAAGAGATCATTGTTGTTGTGCGAGTAATAGCGAAATTATTGGCTTCCAGAAGCCGCATCATTTTGAAATGAAACATTTTATTTCTTGTCGCAAAAAGTATACTGGGTTTTTTTATACATAAAAACTGTAATGATAATTTTTTATTTCGCGCTCTTTTGGTGGTTTCCCCTCTCATGGAAGTGCAATGCCAATCAGCTATTTTTGGATAAACTTAAATTTCCTAAAAAGTTATTAGACATCAAAATCAACATATATATAATTTGTCATTGTAAAAATTTGCCCGACAAAAACTCAATTGATTGGGGGCTTTGGTCGGTGTTGTTAGGGTTACAGGGATTTTTCAGGCAAGTCTTCTTCCTTCGAAAAAATACCTGTGTAAGAAACTAGTCGTTCGGTTTCGCAATAGAAACTGCGATTTTTCTTAGCCATCTCTGTGTCTTCAATAAATATATCCTTTTTTTGGGTGGATAAAGTTTCCTCCTTGTCAGTCTTTGCTCGCATTTTTTATCAACGGATAACGCCGGAAATTATATGGACAAGCTTGTTAGAAAACTCCTAAAACGTTTAGTGCTTAGCACCTCTGCGCTAGTGATTTCAATGTTGTTGCTGCCGGTATATGCGCTAGCAGCAGTCTCCATAAACGTGCCTTCGACCGATGCCGATGGGGATGGTACGTTTACTATTACTTGGTCTGGGGTAAGTTTGTTCGTCGATCTCTGGCAAAACGGTCGTACTATTGATGGGCATTTGATGGGATCTACTGGCTCCAGAACCTTTACTTCCATGGATAATGGAACTTACACATTCAGGGTGGATAACTATTGCCAGGTGGGTCAATCAGCCTCGGTCTGTAATAGCGCTTCCGGTACCATCGTTGTTTCTCGTCCCGCATCATCTGCTGCCACTTCAAAAAGCTCCTCTAGTGTGGCGGCGTCAAGCGCCTCCATTTCTTCCAGCCCTGCCACTAGTTCAGCGAGAAGCTCCTCCGTTAGTTCAGTGATGGCGACCAGCTCCAAAGCATCGTCCGCCGTTGTCGTGTCCTCAAGCCCGGCTATCAGCACGGTTAGCAGTTCTTCAAGTAGTGTTCTCTCTGCGCCCAACACTCCGTCGAGTATAACTGTCAGTGTGAGTGGTCCCAATGTTGCAATTAGTTGGGTGCCATCACCTACTGGTGCATCTCCCACTTATTATTCATTGTTACGAAATTCCAGCGGGTTGGACAACTGGAATTCCACTAGCTATAGCGACACTACCGCTACGCCGGGAACTGCTTATACCTATAGTGTCCAAGCCTGTAACTCCGCGGGGTGTTCCAGTGCGCGCGTTGCTTCTTCTTCGGTAACAGTTCCCGTGCGCCCTGCTACTCCAATCGGTTTCTCTGCGACTCCGAGCGGCAACTCAATTTCCATTTCCTGGGCTCCGTCTAACGGCGCTCAATCCTATGAATTGCAGCGCAATTCATCGCCCCTGGCTACTCTGATAGGCCAAAATCAGACGGGTTATTCCGATTCAACGGTAGTGCCGGGTGTTAATTACACTTACCAAGTGAAAGCCTGTAACCCAACGGGTTGCTCTAATTGGGCAACCGGTAATGCCGTTGGTATTTCTTCCTCGGCGGCATCTTCATCCAGTGCTGCGACATCTTCCAGAAGTTCGGTTGCGAGTCTTGCGTCCAGTTCAAACAGCTTCTCATCGGCAGTGATCAGCAGTGCTAGCTCGTCATCAAGAAGTTCCGTTGTCAGTTCGGTCGCGCTTACTTCCAGTTCCAGTAGTCGTTCTTCAAGTTCTGCTGCGTCAAGTAGTTCGGCGTTTGTGTGTGCGGCTTCTGTTAGCAGTGGTTCATCAATAGGAATTTATGTACCCGCAACGGACGATGATGGTAATTTCAGAATTTGCTGGAATGGGTCCCAGCAGTATGTTCATTTATGGTCCCGTGATGGAAACGTAGATTGGGTATCTATGCCTGGTGGCGGCATTACCTATGCTGATGTTACGGGTAAATTACCTGGAATATATTCCTTTCGTGTAGAGGGGCATTGCCAAACCGGAACAAATCCATTTGTTTGTGGAACGAGCGAGGGAACTATCGTTGTCGGTAATGTTGCTCCAATCGTTCTGCCAGTTTCTGTGGTTACTGTGAATGAGGATACCGAAACCGCTGCTCCATTCACGATTATTTATCCAGAGTCATTAGCTGGTTCATTTACCTTTGATGCGACTTCATCAAATACTACGTTAATAACTAACGCAAGTTTGGTAGTGAGTGGCGCAGGGTTGAATCGTTCTTTACAGATTAAGCCTGTTGCTAACGCCTATGGAACCAGTGAAATTTCACTGACCGTCAGATACGGTACGGCAGCATCGACTATTAAATTCAATGTCACTGTGAATTCAGTCAATGATCCACCAACCATGTCAGCAATCCCCGATTTGGTTGTCGACGAAAATGGGGTTTCCAACCCGTTTGTATTTACCATAACCGATGATCAGCCGCTAAATGCCGTTAGCGTCGTAACCAGCGATAATTTTGTAATTCCTCCCGCCAACGTTAGCGTGGTGCGTGACTCCACTGATCCAACTAAGCATACGTTGGTAGTTACCCCAGGCGCGAATAAAACGGGTACCGCTAACGTCACCTTGCAAATTTCCGATGGTGAATTCCAAGCTGCGCGCAGTTTTAAAGTAACTATTAACGATTTGCCGCCCACAGTGAGTGTATCGCCAGCTACTACATCAACTGGCGAATTTCAGGTTACCTGGACACCGGTTGATTTCGCAAATTCCTACCAGTTGTATGAGAACAATGAGCTGGTGAGCAGCGGTGGTTTATCTACCTCCAAGATTTATCAAGGCGCCACCGCGAAATCGGCTAATCAATACAGCTACAAAGTTAAGGCCTGTAACGCAAGCGGTTGTAGTGGCGAGAGCGACCCTAAAATTGTAACTGTAACAACGAATTCGACGAGTTCGTCTTCAGTGACTACCAGCGTCGCAACGTCGTTAAGCAGGAGTTCAACGAGTATTTCCGCAAGTGCGTCTTTTTCTTCGTCTAGCCGCTCTGGCAAACGCTATGAGGCTGAGGAGGCAACGCAGCTATCTGGCGTTGCAGTAATGCGAGAAAATTCCGGATATTCCGGCACAGGTTACGGTGATTATGATGCATCGCTCGGTAGTTTTATCGAGTGGACTATTGATCAAACTGTTGCCGGGTCAGCGCAAGTTTTGGTTCGCTACAGCAATGGCAATGCCCCCTCACGCCCTATGGATTTATTTGTGAATGGCGTGAAAGTCGGGTCGAAAACCTTTGCGTCTACCAAGGCGTGGACCACATGGGGTGATGAATTATTTTCGGTGACACTGCGCGCAGGCGCCAATAAAATTAAATTGATTGCTGCTACCTCGGCGGCCGGATCCAACATTGACTACATTGATATTTTTGCGAGTCAAGCGCAAACAAGTTCTTCGTTTTCTGCATCATCAATCAATGTGGTTGCTACAGGTTCCGCGTTTTTGCAAACAACCAAAAACCAACTGCCCATAGACCCGGGTGCCGATGCTATGGGTGAGGGCGCGTTTAACGGGACACTGTCCGGAAA
>JAGKXA010000584.1 GCA_021151615.1 Cellvibrionaceae bacterium
CATTACATATAGTGGGTTTGATTCGTTTTGATATCATCTTCATTGTAAGTTAAATAGGGATAAGTTATGTCAATACAGTTTGAAATGTTAAAAGAACAATCTTCAATAATCAAGGTTATTGGGGTTGGTGGTGGTGGCGGCAATGCCGTAAACCACATGTATAAACAAGGAATTAGTGGGGTAGATTTTATCGTGTGTAATACTGATGCGCAAGCGTTGGAATTGAGCCCGATCCCAAATAAAGTTCAATTGGGAATAAGTCTAACCGAAGGTATGGGAGCAGGAGCAGATCCTGATGTAGGTGAAAATTCAGCGATCGAAAGTATTGAAGATATCAAACGTATGTTGGGTACCAATACCAAGATGTTGTTTATTACCGCTGGTATGGGTGGTGGTACCGGTACTGGTGCTAGTCCCGTATTGGCGAAAGCTGCCAAAGAATTGGGTATTTTAACTGTTGCGATTATTACTACACCATTTACATTTGAAGGTAAACGCCGTCGTTCTCAAGCGGAGGAAGGACTTTCGGAATTACGTAAATATGTAGACTCTTATCTTGTTATTTCTAACGATCGTTTGCGTGAAATCTTCGGGAATCTAACGATGACAGCTGCTTTCGCGAAAGCGGATGATATTTTAACTACCGCTGCAAAAGGTATTGCCGAAATTATTCTGCAATTTTCCCAAGCTGCGTCGGTACATACTCAAACGCAAAGCACTATTAACGCCTTAACCGGCGAACCTGCCTGGCAGCACAACTACCCCATTGCGGCAACCCAATGGCAACTGCACAGCGTCATTTCCAAAACAACTATCGCCGATCTGGTGAATGCAGAAGAGGATGCTGGCCCTTTTGCAGGTGCGGGGCAGCTGCATAAATTGACGACTAATGATCGAATTGATTGGGTCATTTTGTTGGTGGTATTGGCTATGCTGTTGTTTAGCTGTGTGCGTTTGGCCCGCAAGCGCACCAGTAAAATGCAACTCTGGGTTGATACCGGAATTTACACCCTCATTTTATTTTCCGGAGTGATTTTTATTTGGGTATTGGAATACGGTGCGGTTGCGCCCACCAAATCCCTGGTTCTGGCGAACAAGGCGATTATCCAAAAATTTGAACGCGATAATGCCCTGCATGCGCTCGCCGCCCACAATGAGGCTCCCGTC
>JAGKXA010000220.1 GCA_021151615.1 Cellvibrionaceae bacterium
GTTTGAATTGTTTAATAAACTATTAAGCTAATGTAAAAACAATGGAGTGAATATGAAACAATTAATTAAACTGCTTGGAATTATTTTAATTAGCTTTGTTCTGCCCGCTGCTGCAAGTGAAGCCAAAAGAATTTTAATTATTGCTTCAAATCTCGAGGACATGGGTGATCTTGAAAAGCATGACGCCAGAAATAATCTGTGGGAGTACGCACCTCCGTATCATATTTTCGTTTCTCATGGCTACGCTGTTGATTTTGCTTCTCCGGCCGGAGGTGTAGTGCCCTTCTCGATGGATCCCATTGGTATTAGCAGTTACACAATAAAATACGAAGGATTTCTTGATCGCGCCAATAGCTCACTGAATCCGAATCAAGTTAACTCAAAGGACTATGTTGCTGTCTTTATAGGTGGAGGATACGGGACGCTATTCGATGTGGCTTCGAATCAAAAGCTCCTTGATATTATGGCGAAAATTTATGAAAGCGGTGGGGTTGTTGGAAGTTGTGGCCACGGAGCGGGCGCTTTTGCTAATGTTAAACTTAAAAATGGCAATTTTTTGGTTCAAGGAAAGCGTGTTGCTGGATTTCCAAACTCTACAGAACGGGAGAAGGATTGGGCTAAGCAGGGAACACTGCTGCCATTTCTCATCGAGGATCAACTTCGGAAAAATGGTGCTTTAATAATAAATAAGGACAACATTGCCGATAAGCGCGATGTAATTATTGACAATCGGATCGTCTCAACGATGTTCCTTCCATCAGCTGCATTGGTGGCAAAAGAAATGCTTATTTTGCTCGAAAGTAGCGGGAAACCAAAAAAGTTAAAATAAGCCAAAAAAGCTTAACAAAGTTATCAAGTGGTTTGTAAAGCGTGTCGAGAGTAAATAGGTGGGATCGCGTAGCGTCCTAGATTGATGGGTTTTTCAACGACATCGTTATGTGAAAAGGAAGGCTATAGTGAAAATTGCTGAATCTGATGATGAGATTTTGGCCTGCTATTGTGTAATGAAGGAGTTGCGCCCGAACATTGAAGAGAAAACATTTCTGGCTGATATTAAATTAATGAAAAGTGAAGGCTATGTTCTTTGCTATCTTGAAATTGAAAGTGAAGTGGTTTCCGTTGGTGGTTTCAGAATATGCATAAATTTGGCAGCTGAGGGAAAAGCTCTCTATGTCTATGATCTTATTACAGCTGAAAAGCAAAGATCTAAAGGTCATGGGGAAAGTTTATTAAATGGTATTTTTGCTTATGCAAAAAATGAAAACTGCAAATGCGTGCATCTGGATTCAAATGTTGTGCGTCACAGAGCGCATAAGTTTTATCTTAAAAACGGCTTTGATATTGTTGCACATCATTTTTTACTTAAATTGCTGTAGCGTCTGTCGATCGTCCATAAAAAATGCTATGGCAAAAAATCGATACCTGCAACATCTCCATTTTTATGTTGATGCATGCCGACGAGACTAAAAGAAGTTTTCGCCACATCAACACCGATTGTTTTATGATTCATGGAAATAGCTACTCTGGTGGTTGTGACATCATCGATAATTAATGCTGGTTCGTGGCTGCGTGTTAAGAGGGGGACATATCATTCGTTATGCAAAAAATGAGAATTGAAAAACTAGTCAATAAAATAGTTCAGGACACTGAAAGCCCTGATGATTACGAAAATTGCTGCGAGGTCATTGGCTCTGAGCTATCAAATGTATTTAATGAAATTTCAATTCATTTGGCTAGCTCTTTCTTAGACGGAAAAACATCATATGATGATGCTGATTTTGCGATGAACAAAGTATGGTCAGCTATGTTGAATTACATAATGGAAAAAGATATTCCTCTAATTGAGCCTTGTTATTCCATATATTGTGCGTTTGATGAAGGGGAGTATGATCATAGGGATGGTAGCGACCCCGTAGAGAAATATACAAAGCCAATCCTTAAACTACTACTGAAAAGAAATGCATAACAGGTAATCGGCCGGTTTGTAAGGTGTGCCGAGAGTAAATGGTGGGGGCGCGTAGCAAGGCTAAAGTTCAAGGTGAACAGCTGCTAACAAAGATTGATTGCAAGTAAGTAAGTCGTTAGGAAGAGTTGGTCAGTTAATTATTAATCAATTGGCTGTGGTTAAATTCAGAGGTTATTGGGTTTTTCTACGGCCTCGTTATGCAATGAAGAGGAATCGATGCAGAAAATTTACGCAACCACATTCCTTGCTGTTATTTTTATAATAGGAATGTCCCTGTATTTTGGTTTTATTAACCAATCTAATATTGCAACAACTGCATTGTCGCTATTCGGTACTTTTTTTGGAGCTACATTTGCTTTTCGATTGAACCAATATAAGGAGAATATTCAGCTAGAGTCAAAGCATAGGGAGGCCATTAATCGAGCACTATTTATATTGATTCGTCAATACAATGCAGTTTTAGAAGTAAACAAAGATTTCAGGAATTACGGTACAGTAATAGAAAAGGCATTCAATATGCCAGCGTTTAAGCCTCCACCATATAGTGATCTCACTCATAACTTTAATGATCTGGAGTTTTTGCTAAGCTCAAAAAATCCTAACATCATTTTTGATCTATCCATTGAACAAGAACGGTTTTATCAAACAATGGAGTCTATAAAAATAAGAAATGAGTTTCATGTTAATGAATTTCAAATTTTGGCAGAAAAAAATAAACTACACGAAAAAAGCCTTACTGTTGCGGAAATGGAGGCTCTATTGGGCGTTCGAGTTTTTAATGCATCTCTGCAAAGCGTCATGCAGGCGGAAGAGAACGTCTTAGAATTTATAGAGAGCTGCCCGAAAATGTTAACTTCGTTAACTGTGCTCGCAAAAGAAATTTACCCTAAGCACAAGTTTATTTGCATCGAAATGCCAACCTAACAAGCAACTTCGATAAAAAACCAATCCCCGCAACGCAAATGTAGTTTGCTTGCCACTCGCAATTATTTGCATGCAGGCTGTAAGTGCACTCTCTTGTGCTTACCTTGCGCGGCCAAGCTCTTGTAACACTTTTTCATCACCGTTTTCATCGATATTCCTGCGCCTTTGCTTTGCTTGATATTCACGCCCCGGGTGATCCCAATGCAGCGCAAATTCGAATTGTCTTTTGATGACCTAATTGCGCTGACAGTAGATGATCCGGTGAGAATGAGATGCAGAATTCGTTAATAAGGGGGCGCGCCACGGCGGCGTTGCAACTGGGTTTTATTGCTGATGCCTTGGCGATGCCTGTGCATTGGTTTTATAACCCGCTGGATATTTACCAGGTTTTTCCCGATGGCATTGAAGGGTTTGCCGCGGCGCCGGCTTTCCATCCGTCATCGATTATGAGTTTGCACTCAACCAATGCCGGTGGCCGTGGTAAGCAAGGCACTGGCAGTGAACCGCAAGTGGTGGGCGATGTTATTTTGAAAGGCAAACGCCAGTATTGGGGCATTGCCAACCAGCACTATCACCGCGGGATGCGCGCCGGGGAAAATACCTTGAACTTGCATTGCATGCGCCTGGTACTGCGCTGCCTTAAACAGCACGGCGGGCGTTATGAACGCGATAGTTTCCTGCGCAATTACATTGCGTTTATGACCGCTGATGAACCCCAGCATCCGGATACTTACGCCGAATCCTTTCATCGCGGCTTCTTTGCCAACCTGGTGAATGGCAGGCCTGCGCACAAATGCGGCGCAGCGACTCACGACACCGCATCCATTGGTGGCTTGGTCATGATTGCCCCCATTGCCATCGCGGAATTATTTTACGAGCGTTCGCTAAAACGCGTGCAAGAGGTGTGTCGCACCCATTTATTTCTTACCCATCCCGATAAGCACCTCGCCACCATTTGCGATGTATACGTTGCCTTAATCGATGCGCTGCTGTTTCGCGAGGCGTCGCCAACGGCAAGTATCCAGGATGCGCGCCCGATGATTACGGCTGTCGCGAAGAAAACCGCCGGAGTGGATCTGGCGCAGATTGTGCAAAAGCATGAATGGGATAACCAGGTAATCGGCAAGCTGTTTTCGCGCGCTTGTTATATCGAAGATTCATGGCCCAGCGTGCTTTATCTCGCGTGGAAATACCTTGAGGACCCGCGTCGCGCCCTGATCGCGAATGCCAACCTGGGCGGGGATAATTGTCACCGTGGCGCTGTCTTAGGGGTACTCTTGGGATTGGCGACTGCCCAGGGCTTGGATGATTGGTTCGATCAATTGGTTGAAGCAAATTCACTACGCGGAGAAATTTCTTTTGAAACCCATTAACGAATTCGATGTAGTGGTTATTGGTGCTGGCATGGCAGGCATAACGGCGGCAGCGCGTTTGCAGGCATTGGGACGCCGAGTCTGTGTACTGGAAAAATCCTACAATCCCGGTGGGCGCATGGCGACCAGAGACAAGCCGGAAGGTTGCTGGGATCACGGCGCGCAATATTTTACCGCGCGTTCGCCAGAATTTCGTGCGCAGGTTCAGCGCTGGGTAGAGCAGGGCTCGGTTGCGCGGTGGAAATCGCCCATTGCCGTTTGGGACGGACAACAACTCAGCGCGAGCCGCTCCCGCGAGCGCTTCGTGGGAATACCACGTATGAAAGCGCCGCTGCTGGATTTGGCGGAGACGCTGCACATTGTTTACAGCGCGCTGGTAACGCGCGTGTTTCGTCGCACTGACGAGTGGATTATCGAAGCGGCTGGCTCAGTCTGGTGTGCCCAGCAACTGGTTATCGCGCTACCGGCACCCCAGGCACGCGCGCTTTTGCCACCGGGTAGCGAGGTGCACGCCGTGGCGAACAGCGTCGTGATGGAGCCTTGCCTGGCGCTGATGGTGCAAGCGGAACAATCACTCGGGTTGCCCTTTGCGGCGGCGTTTGTGAACGATGGTTTGCTCAGTTGGGTTGCGCACAATAATCGCAAGCCCGGTCGTGCGGAGGGAAATCATTTTTTGCTGCATGCCAATCCGATTTGGTCTGCGGAAAATATTGATGCTGCACCAGCAATAATAGAAACGGCGCTGCTGCAAGAATTTAATCGCTTGTTAACCCATTGGCTGCCGGGCGAAAAAATTCCCCGCGTGTTTGCGCGTTATTTTCATCGCTGGCGTTATGCGCGTGCGCTGGTCCAACCGGCGACCAACAAAGCGGCCTGGCCGGAAATCGGGTTGGCATTGGCCGGGGATTGGTTGGGCGATGGGCGCATCGAAGCGGCCTATTGCTCGGGTGTGGCAGCCGCCAATGCGTTGGAAAAAACCTTATTGCTGTAAGTGAAATCCATGCAGTGAAATAAAAAAATTCCCACCGCTGTGCAGTGGGAATTTTTTTTGGCTGGCTCTCCTTAAAAACCTTTGCTGGCTTTCCTTAAAAACCTTTGTGCTTGGTTACCCAGGGCGAGCGACACAAACGGCAGTTGGTGCCGATGAACATGCCCTTGCCAGAATTGGTTAAATCATCCTTGAGCATCCAATTTAACCAGCCCACCGCGACTATGCCGAACTCACCACCATTATCCTGAAAGTAGGCATCACCATGGCCCTGCGGGTAGTTGGCGTGATAGACAGGAACATTGTTCACTTCACTGTATTCCTGTAAGCCGGGGTTGTAAGCAACATCGCGCGAATCACCATTGAAGATAGCGATTGGTGAATGGAAACGTGGGTAATAATTAAATCGGTCGCCATAGATTCCCAAGCCGCTGTTCAATGCGACGGCGGTGTCCACGCGGGGATCTACCGCTGCGAAGTGCGCCATGCCACCGCCACACGACCAGCCCATAGTTGCAATTTTTTCGACATTCAGTTTTCCGTAAAATTGGCTGCATTTGCGGCCATTTTCTTTAACCGCCCAATCAATGGCTTTTACCAATTCCGTTTCGTGTTGATCATTGGAGCCGGAACCAAATGGGCCACCGTTAGCAATTACCAAATAGCCATTAGAAGCAATTTGCAAAAGGAAATCTGCTTGCTCAGTGCCCACATTTGAACAGGCACCATTGCCCCACACAACGATTGGAATATTATTCGCGCGGCTTAAATCCGGGCGATAAATCGTGTGGTTGGGTAGTGTTTGTGTCGCATGTTCGATGGCATAACCAAAGGCGCCGGACGGTGGATTCTTTTGTTCCTGGCGTGTGACCGCGCGGTTGTAATCAATGGCGCTGGGTGTTTGGCGATCTGCTGCGCTGCACTCGGGTTCTTCGGTGCCGGTGAATACGCCACCGTTGCTGGAATAAATGGCAAATCCACTGAGTGTGCCGTTATCAATTTTTGTGGTGAGGCTGATAGTGAGTTTGCCATCGTTCACAGCAATATTATTTACGCGTTGGTCGTAAGCGGTATTGCGTCCCACCAAGCTGTACAAATCGAAATCGGAAAGAATTTGCTGGCCTTCAACGCTAAGGTCAAATGAGCGCGCACCGGCGGCGTTGTGATAGAGCTCGGCAAAATGCAATACCAGACTGTAGGTTGCATTACTGACCGGAATTTCATAACTGTAAGTGCCGTAGCGTTCGGATTGATAGAGCGCATCCTGTGTAGTACCGGCGATGTCGGCAGTGACCGTTTGTGTTGTACCACCGGATGCAAAACGATCCCCCTGGTAAATAATTCCATTTAACGTCGCTGCTGAAGAATTGCCTGCATTCACGGCATACACCAACTTTTCCGTTGCGCTTGAGCTGCTGGACATTCTTGAACTGGATATGCTTGAGCTGGACATACTTGAGCTCGATAAGCGCAAAGAGCTGGATGAACTGGTGGCGACTGATGAGCTTATTGCGCTGGACGATGGGCGCGAACTGCTCAGGCTGCTGGATGAGCTGCGCTCTACACTGCTTGCGGTGCAGACAAGTCCACCTTGGTTCGTTGGCTGACTCATGCAGGTGCTATTGCTGATACAACTTCTGTTATTTTCCCATCCCCAACCACTTTGGGTGGTTATACAGCTTGGATAGAGGGTGCCGTACCAGTTGCACTGGCACTGGCCGCCACTGCTGGAGTTGGATGCGCTGCTGGCGGGCAGGCTGCTGGACGTAATCGCGCTGCTGCGCAGGCTGCTTGATGCTAATGCGCTGCTGGTTGTGCCGATACTACTGGTTGAGCCACCACAATTGCCGCTGAAGCAATCGGTCGTTGAACCAAAACCAATAACGCCATTGCAATGCATTAATTCGCTGTTGCCACCGCCACCGCAAGAGCCATTGGTGTAAAACGCTGTGTTGTAGGTCAT
>JAGKXA010000585.1 GCA_021151615.1 Cellvibrionaceae bacterium
GGATTTGCAGGAATTATTGGGTTATGACAGTTGGACTAATTTTTCTATCGCATTGCGACGTGCGATCAGCGCCTGTGATCCTATCGAATATTATCCTGCCGATCATTTTCGCAGTATTACGCGTGCAGTTAAATTTGATGGTGGGGTGGAATCTGTGGTGGAGGATTTTATGCTCACTCGCTATGCCTGTTACCTTATCGCCTGGCATGGCGACTCGCGTCGCATGACCATGGTGTTTGCGCAAAGTTATTTTGCAATTCAAACGCGTAAACAGAAACTGGTTAACGACCGTATGCGCTTACAGGCGCGGATAGATGCTCATGCAGATTTGCGTACATCGCAAGCATGTTTGCCGGATAACTATGAGCATGATGCAGATGATGAAGGATTTTTGTGGATTCGCTTAGGTGGCGATTTCACATCATTGGATGAAAAATCGGGGCGGCGTGGTATGCGCCCGAAAAATCCGGTTAGCGGAGATATAAAACAACTAGCGCGCCGCTTGAAAGGTGAATTGCGCACGTTGCTGAAAGATTTCCTTACGATTAATTAATCGTAAGTTTTTTAAAAATTCGACCCGGGTTGTTGCAGGAATTCAATTTCATCCGGGGTCGATTCCCTGCCGAGAATATTATTGCGGTGGGGATAGCGGCCGAAGCGATCAATAATGTGTTTATGTTTACGCTCGAAATCCAGATTATCTTCCAGCCCCGGTGTGCTGTATAGCATCACCGCAACCTTGTGAATTTCAGCAGATTCGCTGTGCATAAATGGCAAATATAAAAAACTGCGCTCGGTGGGTGATAGAGTTTTGTCGGCTTGTTGCGCGAGTGCTTCTTGCGCCAGCACCAACGCGAGCGGGTCATTGGCAAATGATTGTGGTTGGTCGCGGTAAATATTGCGCGAGAATTGGTCGAGAATAATTATTTCCGCTAACCGCCCTTTGGCACTACTGCGCCAGGCAAATAATTCGCAGCGCGCTGCTTGTGTATGAAGGGCACCAAAACGGTGTGCAATTTCCTGATCCAGGTTTTTATCTTTTACCCACCATTGCGCGGGCGATAATTCGTTAAACCAGAAGTTGAGAATGTCCTGGTACATAGTTTTTCCCTCCGTTCACAAGCAACATAATTTTGTTGGCCAATGATAGCTACGCTTCAGTGCAA
>JAGKXA010000034.1 GCA_021151615.1 Cellvibrionaceae bacterium
GCACGGATATTTGCGAATATCGGCGCGCAATTGGCCGCCTGGGCAAGCCAGTGGATCGAACCGAATGGAACATGACACCACAAACGGTGAATGCTTATTACAACTCCAGCATGAATGAAACAGTATTCCCCGCCGCCATTCTGCAGCCGCCATTCTTTAATGTTAATGCTGATGACGCCGTCAATTACGGGGCAATTGGTGCGGTAATCGGTCACGAATTCACGCACGGATTTGATGACCAGGGAAGACACTCCGACGGCGATGGCAACCTGCGTGATTGGTGGACAGAGGAAGACGCAAAACAATTTAAAGCTCGCGCCCAACTAATGATTGATCAATACAGTGCTTTCAACCCAATTGATGACCTTCATCTGCAAGGTGCGTTAGGTCTGGGAGAAAACATTGCAGACCTGGGAGGAGTAACTCTCGCGTATCGAGCCTATAAAAATTCCTCAGCAAAATTTTCCCACACAATAGATGGTTTTACTCCCGAGCAACGTTTCTTTTTGGGGTGGGCACAAGTGTGGAGAATCAAATACCGCGATGAAGCCTTGCGCCAGCAAGTTATTACTGGCCCACACTCACCCGGGATGTATCGCGTACTGGGCCCTTTATCCAACATGCCGGAGTTCTATGAAGCATTTGATGTTAAACCCGGAGACGGAATGTATCGGGATCAAAAGGTGCGCATTAAGATTTGGTAAGATCCAGGCAACAAAAAAGCCAGGTTAGAAACCTGGCTTTTTTATTGGATTAAAAATTTTTATTCAATCTCTGCCGCATCCTTCAAGAATTTTTGGTAGCTGGCGAAGTCATTACGCCCATAGATAGTCCCCAATTGAGCGACAATTGCAGTTTTTTGCTCGGGTGTGACCTTGTCGAAATTACCAGGAGTTACCGCTTCCACAGCTACAATAGCAATATCACCAGTACCTGTCATAACACTACCGTAACTGACAGTACCCACTTGCGGCTTGCTCATGCTGAACGCGTAGCGCAACACATCACTATCTACATCTGCACTACTCCTGGTTGCTGCTTTTACTTGCTTCAACTCGACCGCATTGGCTTTACTTAATTCATCAAATTTGGCACCTGATTTTAAGTCAGCAATCAACTTGGTTGCCTGTTCATTCAGCAATGTACGCGCTTTTTGATCTTTAAGGGTATTGGTAATCTCCTCGCGAACATCTGCCAAAGGCTTCACCTGACTTGGCTTATGATCAGTCTTTTTGAGAACAACAACGGTGCTTGCATCAAGTTCAATAGCGTCACTGGCATTACCGTCCTGCAGAACCTCTGGAGAAAAAGCAGCCGCAACAACTTTTGCATTAGCCATCAAATCCTTACCCTTATTACGCTCAAACAAACCAGAGTTTTGAACTTTTAAGCCTAATGTCTGAGCTACGTCAGCCAGATTTTCAGCATTGTAAGATTCCTCACGCAATTTCTCCAACTGAGCCACAAATTCAGTTTCCGCAGCCGCACGCTTTAATTGCTCTTCGATGCTGGCTTTTTGCTCTTCAAACTTCGGAGCCTCAGAACCTTTTTCTGCTAACAACTTAATAAAGTGGGTGCCAGCGTCAGTTTTCACTGCTGCAGAAACTTGTCCCACCTTCAAGGTTGCAAGAGCTGCTTCGAACTCTGCCGGGAAAGCGTCGCCCTTGGTAAAACCCAAATCCCCACCTTGCTCCTTGCTACCCAAATCATCCGAAAACTCTTTAGCAAGCTTCGCAAAATCCTCACCAGCAGCCAACTTGTCAGAAACTGTTTTTACTTTTTCCGAGTTGTTGTTTTCAATCAAGATATGTGCTGCTTGACGCTCTGGCGCAGCAACAAACGAAGAAAGGTTTTGCTCATACTGTTTGCGAAGCTGATCTTCAGTTACTACAACATCTTTCATTAAATCAGTAACACTCAAACTAATATAATCAACCGCGATTTGCTCTTCACTGGTGAAGTTTTTTTGGTTTGCATCGTAATAAGTTTGAATTTCAGTATCTTCGATGGCTATAGAATCACGAATTTTTGCAGAAGGCAGGACTGCATATGCAAGATCTCGCGATTGAAAGCTCAGCGCTACAACATCGTCAAGTTGAGCAGGGGTTGCAAATGCAGTAGAACTTACCCCAGCTTGCAGCTGATTAATAACCAACTCTTCAGTGAGAAGCTTACTATATGTGCCATGGGTGTACCCCATATTACGCAATGCCTGCTGATAGCGATTATTATCAAAAGCACCAGACTCGCTCTTAAACTGTTGGGAGCTTGCGATTTGTTCATGCAAGTAAGCGGCACCGATAGTCATACCCGCCCCTTCGGCAGTTTGGGATAAGACTTTACGTTGAACCAAACTTTCAATAACAGGCTTACGCAAATACTCGTCGCTCAAAAACTCTGCGGGAATCTGATCACCGTAGGTACTGAGCATTTGTTGTTTTTGTACATTAATCGCACGAGCAACATCCATTTCCGTTACTGGCTCACCATTCACTTTGGCAGCTTGATTGGCTGATGTATCCCAATTAAACAACGCTTCAACACCAGTCAGGGCGAAGATGATCACCAAAAAACCGATCAGAATAAAAGAGATCACGCCTCTGGAATTGTCTCTGAGGTGTTGTAGCATTTTAAACTCCTAGCAGGAAAGCAAACATATTGCGCGCTTCTGAGTTTGCGCAAACGACAATTTACTATTTATTTATTGGATATTAATTCGGGCCTAGGCCTGAAGGTATTGCAAATTTACCATAAACATTCTTAAGAAAAAGGCGCACCGAAATGCGCCTTTTTTAAACGTCCAATCAAAAATACATCGGAGTACTATTAGTTAACAGCGTCTTTTAACGCTTTGCCTGGTTTGAAGCCAGGAACTTTTGCCGCAGCAATTTTAATTTCTGCTCCGGTTTGAGGGTTACGGCCAGTACGAGCAGCTCTCTCTTTAACCGCAAAAGTACCAAAGCCCACCAAAACTACAGAGTCGCCATTCTTAAGGGCACCGGTAATGCTGTCTACCACAGCATCCAAGGCACGGCCAGCAGCTGCTTTAGGAATATCTGCCGATGCGGCAATGGCTTCAATCAGCTCAGTTTTGTTCACACTTAACCCCTTTTGATTATTTGTTTCTGAAAATACAGCACAAATTAATGTCGCGAATAATTTAATTGGCTGCGCAGCAAATGAATTGCGATTTATACCAACTGAGCTAAAGAGGGTCAAGGAAAGCTTACAGCTTTACACAAAACCCTCAACAAACTGCTCACAAAACAACCAATAGGGTAAGGTTAACACCCCCTACAGAATTTGGCTGATTTAGTGCGTATTAAGACGGTTATCAGTCTCAGGTACTTTTTGGGCAGCTTTCTCCAAAGCCCGGTATTCTTCATCGCTTAATGGCTTCGGATGATACTGCAACGCTATATCCAAAACCTCATCAATCCATTTAACTGGCTTAATCACCAGATCTTCTTTGATATTTGCAGGAATCTCTTTCAGATCCCGTTCATTATCAGCCGGAATAATAACAGTTTGGATTCCACCTCGATGTGCGGCGAGTAACTTTTCTTTAAGGCCGCCAATGCGAAGCACTTCACCGCGCAAGGTAATTTCCCCTGTCATAGCCACGTCTGCTTTGACAGGAATACCTGTCAATACAGAAACAAGTGCAGTACACATAGCGATACCCGCACTAGGGCCATCTTTAGGTGTGGCTCCTTCCGGCACATGGATATGAACATCAACCTTTTCATGATGATCAGGAGCGATCCCCAAGGCTTGCCCTCTCGAACGCACAACAGTAAGTGCAGCCTGAATTGACTCCTGCATTACATCACCAAGGGAGCCGGTTTTGATAATTCGTCCTTTACCAGTTATTGCAGAGGACTCAATGGTTAATAACTCCCCTCCAACCTGAGTCCAGGCCAAGCCCGTTACCTGACCGATTTGGTCTTTGCTTTCAGCCTTCCCAAAATCAAATTTTCTAACGCCAAGTAAATCCTCGAGCAAATCTCCAGTGACAATATCTGCCTTGCTTACTTTACTTTTTACGTGACGAGTAACGACCTTGCGACAAATTTTTGCAATTTCCCGCTCTAATCCGCGAACACCGGCTTCGCGAGTGTAGTAACGAATAATGTCGCGAATAGCTTCATTAGCAACTTCAATTTCAGTTTCTTTCAATCCATTCGCTTTCATTTGTTTTGGAATTAGGTAGCGCAGAGCAATATTTAATTTTTCATCTTCGGTATATCCGGGAATTCGAATAACTTCCATTCGGTCCAAAAGCGGTCCCGGAATATTCATTGAGTTTGATGTGCATACAAACATGACATCAGACAAATCGTAATCGACCTCAAGGTAGTGATCATTGAAATGGCTATTTTGCTCGGGATCCAACACCTCGAGAAGAGCTGATGCGGGATCACCACGATTATCCATTCCCATCTTGTCAATTTCATCAAGCAAAAATAGGGGGTTTTTAACCCCTATTTTCGCCATTTTCTGAATAAGCTTGCCGGGCAACGAACCAATATAAGTTCTTCGATGACCACGAATTTCTGCTTCATCCCGTACGCCACCTAAAGCCATACGTACAAACTCGCGATTTGTTGCACGAGCAATGGATTCACCCAACGATGTTTTACCTACGCCTGGTGGCCCAACCAGACAAAGGATCGGACCTTTTATTTTTTTCACTCGCTGCTGCACAGCAAGATACTCAAGAATTCGCTCTTTAACTTCCTCAAGACCAAAATGATCTTTATTTAAAACTTCTTCTGCGCGCACCAAATCATTGCGCACCTTGCTGCGCTTACTCCACGGGACTTTGATCATCCAGTCGATATATGCGCGCAGAACGGATGCTTCTGCGGACATAGGAGACATCATCTTTAACTTATTCAATTCAGTGCGGGCTTTTTCTTCAGCGTCCTTCGGCATAGATGCGGAGACAATTTTTTTCTCCAGCTCGTCGACCTCGCTAACCTCTTCACCTAGTTCGCCGAGTTCTTTTTGAATAGCCTTAATCTGTTCATTGAGATAATACTCACGCTGACTCTTTTCCATTTGTTTTTTGACGCGTCCGCGGATTTTTTTCTCTACATGAAACAAATCAACTTCAGCATCCATTAAATCAAGCAACAGCTCAATTCTTGAGTGAATATCTGCCATTTCCAAAATGGATTGCTTTTTTGAGAGATCCAGTGACATGTGAGCAGCGATGGTATCGGCAAGCCGACCAGGCTCATCAATCCCGGACAAAGAGGTGATTACTTCAACAGGTACCTTTTTACTGAGATTAACGTACTGCTCAAATTGACCAATGGCGGATGCAACCAAGGCTCGGGCTTCAGCACCCTCAATGTTAGCGCTAATGATCACATCAGCATTAGCTTTGAAATAACTGCCCGCATCTTCAATTAATTCAATTTTGGCGCGTTCGCGCCCTTCTATAAGAACCTTGACAGTTCCATCTGGTAATTTCAGCAGCTGCAAAATGGCAGCGATTGTGCCAATCTCATATAAATCATTTGCTTGAGGGTCATCTTGTTGCGGATTTTTCTGCGCAACCAAGAGCACTTGTTTGTCTGCAGCCATAGCACGCTCAAGCGCCTCTATAGACTTGCCGCGACCTACAAAAAGTGGAGTGACCATGTGCGGATAAACAACAACATCTCGCAAAGGCAACAAAGGGATATCAATAATATGGGTTTCGAGTGGGGTTTCAGCGACCATTGGATCCTCTCTTTTCTGAAGACAGCTAAGGCTGCCATAAAACAAGATTGGGGGCTGATAGATGTAATTACAAGTTTATACCCTGCAGAAAAACAAAAAGAGCGCTAAATTACGCTCTTTTTGTTTTTTTTGAACAAAAAGCAATCTTTCAAGTCACTCATCTGCTGCCGCTTTAGGTTGCTTCTCTGTGTTTTCATAAACCAACAATGGTTCTGACTCTCCTTTAATAACCGATTCATCAACAACCACTTTGACAACATGCTCTTCCGCCGGAATTTTATACATGGTGTCAAGAAGCACAGATTCCATGATTGATCGAAGTCCACGCGCACCTGTTTTGCGTTCTAATGCACGCTCAGCAACAGCATCCAGTGCATCGGTCCTGAAATCAATTTGCACACCTTCCATCTCAAATAAGCGCGCATATTGCTTGGTAAGCGCATTACGTGGCTCAGTTAAAATTTGGATCAAAGCAGCCTTATCCAACTCATCCAATGTAGCAATAACTGGCAAACGGCCAACAAACTCAGGAATAAGCCCGTAACGAACCAAATCTTCCGGCTCAAGATCATGCAAGGTTTCGCCAAAGTTGCGCTTCTCATCCTTGCTTTTAACTTCGGCACTGAAACCAATTCCGCCTTTTTCGGATCTGTCACGAATAACTTTATCCAGTCCGGCAAATGCGCCACCACAAATAAACAGAATGTTGGAAGTATCGACTTGCAAAAACTCTTGCTGTGGATGCTTACGTCCACCTTGAGGAGGAACAGATGCAACAGTGCCTTCTATCAATTTCAATAATGCTTGTTGAACACCTTCACCAGAAACATCGCGCGTTATTGATGGGTTGTCCGATTTCCGGGAAATCTTATCGATTTCATCAATATACACTATGCCCTGCTGTGCCTTTTCAACATCATAGTCACATTTTTGTAATAATTTCTGAATAATGTTCTCTACATCCTCGCCCACATATCCGGCTTCCGTCAGAGTGGTGGCATCAGCAATAGTAAAAGGCACATCAAGGAGTCGAGCTAACGTCTCTGCAAGTAACGTTTTGCCGCTACCAGTAGGGCCGACCAGGAGTATATTGCTCTTGCCCAGCTCCACTACTTCTTTATCCTTACCGCTTTTCTCTCCGAAACGTAGCCGTTTGTAGTGGTTATACACGGCGACAGCTAGGACTTTTTTGGCGCGCTTCTGACCAATTACATATTGATCGAGAATTGCTGATATCTCATGCGGCTTTGGCAACTTGTCTTGACCGCCTTCTGCTGCATTCTCCTGAATTTCCTCGCGAATAATGTCGTTACATAAATCAACACATTCATCGCATATAAATACGGACGGCCCTGCAATTAACTTGCGAACCTCGTGCTGGCTTTTGCCACAAAAGGAGCAATACAGTAGCTTTCCGCTCTTATCACCTGAGTCACTAGTGTGATCGGTCATTGGGCCCACTCCATCAAAATTTCTAAACTATTGTCAGGATTAAACAGCAAATTTCAAGTTGGGCGATATGATTTGGCGCCCTAATATTCATTTTTTCGAACTAAACTTCGAACACCTGACAAATCTAACTACTTATTTGGCTGTATACGTTTTTCAATCACTGCATCAACCAAGCCATACTCTTTTGCCTGACTGGCGGACATAAAATTATCGCGTTCCGTATCGACTTCAATTTTTTCTATTGGTTGTCCGGAGTGAAATGCCATCAGTTCATTCAATCGCGCCCGGATTTTCAAAATCTCCTGCGCTTGAATATGGATGTCGGAAGCTTGGCCCTGAGCGCCACCGCTTGGTTGATGAATCATAACTCGCGAGTTTGGCAGACAAAAACGCTTACCTTTAGCGCCAGCATTCAATAGGAATGCTCCCATGCTACAGGCTTGACCAATACACATTGTGCTCACATCCGGCTTAATAAACTGCATGGTATCGTAAATAGACATACCTGCAGTGACGGATCCTCCGGGGGAGTTAATATATAGGTGAATATCTTTGTCTGGATTTTCTGCCTCAAGGAATAGTAGCTGGGCCACTACCAGGTTGGCCATATAGTCCTCAACTGGTCCAACCAAAAATATGACACGCTCCTTTAGCAATCGAGAATATATATCAAAGGAGCGCTCGCCTCTTGCTGTTTGCTCAATAACAATTGGAACCAGACCGCTGTTAACAAGAGATAACTGGGATTTCATTTGTTCGTATGACATCGTACGTTTTGTCCTTAAGCGGGCTTACTAGCTTCGCCAAATTTGAGAACTTGAGATTTTTAACACTAGAGAGCTTAACCCGTGATGGGATTATATGCCAGTCAAAAGAGGGATTTTGGAAGGTATTCGAGGAGAGAGAAGCCGCAAAACGAGCGCTTTGCGGCTTTTTTAAACGATTAACGTTGGGCGCCAGCTTTGATGATTTCGTCATAGCTGGTTTCTACGTCAGCTACCTTGGCTTGGGTGAGAATATGATCAACAACTTGATCTTCAAGCACTGCAGATTCAACACCCGCCAGCAATTCTTGATTGCTATTGTAGTACTCAACAACCTCTTTAGGCTCTTGATAGGTTGAAGCAATTTCCTCAATCATTGCACGAACACGCTTTGCATCCGGCTTAAGCTTGTTGCTTTTAACAATCTCACCAACAATCAATCCCAGGGTTACGCGACGATTCGCCTCTTCCTGAAACATAGTGTCTGGTAAAAGCGCCTTTACATCAAAATTTTGCTGTTGACCACCAAAACGCTGCAGCATTTGATTGCGCAATACCTGAATTTCATTGGCAACAAGCGCCTTAGGTACTTCTGTTGTATGTGAAGCAATCAGGGCATCCATTACCTGGACTTTAACCTTGGCCTTAAGCGCATTTGCCAGTTCACGATCCATGTTTGCTTTTACTTCTTTGCGGAATTGCTTTTCGCCGCCTTTTTCCACGCCAAATTTTTGGAAAAATTCTTTTTTCAGCTCAGGTAATTGGGCTTCAGATACGCTGTTTACGGTGATAACAAACTCTGCGGCAGCACCCTTCAGTTCCTCCGCCTGATAATCGGCAGGGAAAGTTACTGAAACAGTTTTCTGTTCGCCTGCTTTCATGCCCAGGATACCCTCTTCGAAACCGGGAATCATGGACTTGGAGCCTAATACCAGTTTATGGTTGTCAGCCTTGCCACCAGCAAACTCAACACCATCTTTTGTGCCAACAAAATTGATGTCAACCTGATCGCCGTCTGCTGCAACACGATCCACCACGGACCAAGTTGCCTGATGCTTGCGCAGCACTTCAACCATGTTGTCTACATCGGCTTCAGTTACTTCAGCCTTGTAACGAGTGATTTCATAAGCAGACAGATCGCTGAGAGCGACACTTGGATAAACTTCAAACGTGGCAATATATTCGAGATCCTTTCCTGCAGCCAATTGCTTTGGTTGGATAGAGGGCTGACCTGCAGGCTTAACATTCTCTTTTTGCACCGCCGCATAGAAAGAGCGGCTGATTACATCTCCAACAACTTCTTGACGAATGCCAGCACCAAAGCGCTGCTTCACCACTGACAAAGGCACCTTACCCTTGCGGAAACCTTTAATGCTGACACTGCGGGCAGCCTGCTTTAAACGATTTTCAACTTCGTTTTCTACTTGCTCCGCAGGTACGCCCACAGTCAGGCGGCGTTCCAATCCAGATGTTGTTTCAAGTGAAACCTGCATATGTGCCTCGTGAAATAACTAATGTTTGGCAGTCGATCGGGCATTTTTATTAAAACCCGGAAATATGGTGCGGACGGAGAGACTCGAACTCTCACACCTCACGGCGCCAGAACCTAAACCTGGTGTGTCTACCAATTTCACCACGTCCGCATTGGGTCGCCTATTATCACCAAGTGAGAATAAGCACTGACTAAATCTTATTGCGCTTTAACTATTTGATTTTTAATGCTTTTTATAAAAATCAACGGGTCGGTTGCGCGAAGGGTGCTGATTGTGCCACAGTCATTATGCAGCTTCAACTTTTTATGTAACGATTGTTAATACTCAACACCGGTTTCACGCTGCCGCAAAATGAGAGCTTTGAACTCTCCCACCCAATCAGCCAATATTTTCACATCCAGCTCGGTATTTTCCTGAGGCTCGCCCCGGGAAAGATCAACGAGTTCTATCATGCCTTCCTGTGTAAATGCTTTCTTCTCAGATCTTTTTGGGGGGGATGTGAAAACCAATTTATAACGATGATGCAGTTGGCTCAACCAGCTCCCATCCTGAGCGAAGAGAGACTGAAGCTCTACAAGTTCCGATGGCTGCTTACCCAATTGATTAAGCGCATTAGTTAAAGAATCCAATGAATTGATAAGTTCAGGCATTTTAAAGCCATTTGTCTCAGCAAGCTCGCGCAGATAGAAATGAAATGCTGTATGTAAATGAAGTAACACTGATTCTTGAATAGCCCTAAACCGCAAGCTTCCTGTTTGAACAGCTTCAGAATCAGCGGCAAGCAAAAGCATCGCAGAAGCAAAACCAAGCTTTTGGTTAACCAAGGAAAGATGTGTACTCATGCGTTAACTACGGAAAGAGTTGAAAAGATGTAGCTGACGGGCACTCAATGTACCCGCCAACCTAATAGACTATTTTTGTACCTGCCACTTACCCGCACTATAGAAAGCCTTCCACCCGGTTGCCTTGCCATTCACTTCAGTTTGAACGTATTGTTCTTTGGTCTTGCGGCTAAAACGAATAATGGCTTTATTACCCTCTGGATCCTCGGTTGGTGCAGATAACAGGAAATGATACTTCGGATCAATCTGATCCTTGTAAGGCAGCAGCTCTTCCACTAGCGGAGCGCGCGTCTCCCTATTTTTAGGGAATTGACTGGCAGCCAGAAACAAGCCGGCCGCCCCATCGCGCAAGACGTAATGATCATCCACCTTTTCACAACGCAACTCCGGCATGGCAATCGGCTCCACTTTCGGTGGTGCAGCTTCGCCACTTTTAAGCAGCTTACGAGTGTTCTTGCACTCGCTATTGGTACAACCAAAGTACTTACCGAAACGTCCTGTTTTAAGTTGCATTTCACTGCCGCACTTATCACATTCGATGGTTGGCCCTTCGTAACCCTTCAGCCTGTAGCTCCCCTGCTCTACCTCGTAACCCGGGCAATCCGGATTGTTACCACAAATATGCAACTTGCGATTTTCGTCCAGCAGATACGAGTCCATTGCTGAATTACAGAGCTTACAGCGATGCTTTGATCTAAGTTGACGGGATTCAGCTTCTTCATCTGCCTCGGCGTCGATGACCTCGTCGCCAGAAACTAGATTCATAGTATTTTTACAACGCTCCTTTGGCGACAATGCATAACCGGAACAACCTAAAAACACACCGGTACTGCCGGTGCGAATCTGCATGTGACGACCACAGAGGTTACATGAGATATCGGTGTCGGTTGGGTCGTTAGCACGCATACCTCTGGTAGCACTGGAAGCGGACTCCAGTTTTTTACTAAATCCCGCATAAAATTCATCAAGCAGATCGCGCCAATTTTTTCCACCTTGCGCAACCGTATCAAGGGCATCTTCCATAGTTGCGGTAAAACCGTAATCCATTAAATCATCAAAGCTTTCAACCAGTCGTTCAGTAACAATATCGCCCATTTTTTCGGCGTAGAAGCGACGATTGTCCTGGCGCACATAACCCCGCTCCTGAATGGTGGAAATAATCGCTGCATAGGTAGATGGCCGACCTATAGCACGCTTCTCCAATTCCTTTACCAAACTGGCTTCCGTGTAACGCGCTGGCGGCTTGGTGAAATGTTGCTGGGGGTTCAATTTAATCAGTGGCAACACCTGTCCCACTTTCATCTCGGGTAATACAACGTCTTCATCTTTTTTAGCAACCTGCGGCAGCACCTTGGTAAAGCCATCAAAGCGAATGACACGACCACGCGTACGTAGCTCATATTCACCTGCCTGAACTACGACGCTGGTACTGGTGTATTCTGCTGGCGTCATTTGACAGGCGACAAATTGTTGCCAGATAAGACCATAAAGACGCTCAGCATCACGCTCCATACCACTCAACTGGTTGGGTAATACATCGACATTGGATGGGCGAATGGCTTCGTGGGCCTCCTGTGCCCCCTCTTTACTTGAATAAATGACCGGTGACTCCGGCAAGTAGGGTTTACCATAATGACCAAGAATATATTCGCGACAATTATCGACTGCCTCTTTACTGAGGTTAGTAGAATCAGTACGCATATAGGTGATGTAACCTGCTTCGTAAAGACGCTGGGCCATCATCATGGTTTTCTTAACACCAAACCCGAGCCTGGTGCTGGCTGCCTGTTGCAAGGTTGAGGTGATAAATGGGGCGGAGGGTTTTGATTGGGTCGGCTTATCTTCGCGGTTGACAACTTTATAAGTAGCACCTTGTAACGCAGCAACCGCGACCATGGTTTGTGCTTCGTTAATGGGTTTGAAAGCCTCATCACCTTGCTTCTTAACCTCAAAAGCAACGGGCTCTTTATCTGATTTTAAATCAGCAAATAACGTCCAGTATTCTTCTGGCACGAAAGCGCGAATCTCGCGCTCGCGCTCCACCACCAGGCGCACAGCGACTGACTGCACTCGACCTGCAGACAAACCACGAGCTACCTTCTCCCACAACAGCGGCGAAACCATATAACCAACCACGCGATCCAAAAAGCGTCGCGCTTGTTGTGCATCTACGCGGTTTTGATCAATTGGGCCGGGGGTTTTAAATGCATTTTGAATAGCTGACTTGGTGATTTCATTAAATACGACCCGACGGTAACGGGACTCATCCCCACCAATAGCCTCGCGCAAGTGCCAGGCAATCGCTTCTCCCTCTCTATCCAAGTCGGTTGCGAGGTAGACGGTATCAGCCTTTTCGGCGAGTTTTCTCAACTCATCTACAACTTTTTCCTTTCCAGGGAGAATTTCATATTGGGCCTCCCAATTGTTCTCTGGATCAATTCCCATACGATTGATGAGCTGGCTTTTGCTCTTCTGGGCTTGATAGCGCGCCTTATCTTCAGCAGACATTTTTCTAGTGGCCGCAGCTTGTTTTGCCCGTTCTTTTGCATCAACCGGTTTAGCGCCACCACTGGTTGGCAGGTCGCGGATATGACCAATACTGGACTTTACGACAAAGTCGTTCCCCAAGTATTTGTTAATGGTTTTTGCCTTCGCAGGCGACTCAACGATAACTAAGGATTTACCCATGATGGTCAGAAATATCTCAATATAGAGGAAGGCTGTGCAATGATGAAAAATATGCCAAACTAATACTGCAGAGCGTTCGAAAAGGCTAAACTAGCATTCAAAGGTGCGCATATATAAGACCTGATCCTTAAGGGGTCAAGCGCTAATTTCCATGAAGACTTATAGTCGAGCCGCAGGATTCATGCAAAATCGATCGCAATAAATGACTTGATACGACGTTAAGTTTTCTATGTAATACGCTGATTTTAAATAACTTTAACGAAAAAAATGAATTTTAAAAAAACGCTCATACCTTAATAGCCATACACCCATTCAGATAAGCCAAGAATGACCCTGATTGTTATACTCGTTTTTTTGATGCTAATCACACTTATTGCCGTAAGTGTGGTTAACCGCATACAGCAGCGCCAGCGGGAGCGGCGCCTGCAACAACGTCGTTTACGTGTACAAGCAGATGAGCTGGGAGAGGTGGTTGGCTGCCTTGAGCAGACCATCCCTAATAGGGTAATCACCAAACACATCAATGACATGATCATTGAGTTACAACACCAGATGTTGGCGCTGGAAGACAAAAACCCGGAACATATCGAAGCAGCAATCCGCAAAAGTGAATTTCACTCGGAGGAAATGCTTAACCCCCAAACTCGCCCGCCAGTGAGTTATCAACGCGAGAGCGATGCCCAAATCGCCAAAACTCAGCTGCATTTAAATGAGGCCATGCATCTGATTACTCAATTGGCTGCCCGAGGAGTAATTAATGAGGTAGAGCTGGAAGCCTATTTAGCTGAGTTGCGCTGGGCTTATCTGATGGTTTCGGTAATGTCTTATGTTGGCCAGGGGGATAAATCCATGGCGATTAGCGATCGTTTTTCTGCCCAAGCCTTTTATCGCAAGGCGCAGCAATTACTGATGGAATCCATGCATCAAGATCCACGCAGGCTAAAAATGATTAAAGAATTGAGTGAGATGGTGGACGGCGATAGAGTTAGTTTGAGTCGTGAATTGCAGTCGCCAACATCTGCCGCACTCAAGTTGCATTAGTCTGCAGATCTTTTAGTAACTTAATCAGTATATTGAGCACTTCCAAGTCCTCTTTTTCACTCCATAGCACACAGGTTCCCGCCTCCCCCTGGCTTATCAATGTTACCGACTCGGGCAGGTTAGGCAGATACTCATGTAAAAGCTTGTTGATTTCTGCACTTGGGCGATATTCCCCATTCCAATCCCAATCACGATAGAAATTTCCTTCATGCTCATATCCGGTACGCATCAATGTCCAGGTTGGCAATGGTTGTGTCTGTGGTGCAGGGACGATGTAGTAGGCAGGAGTTGGCTCTGGTTCATCCATATCTGTTCTGCGTCTGGGTGCCTTACGCAACCCAAAACGAACACCCTGTTGCGCCGCATGTACGCGCAGGTTTTCTCTGCGGCGTTGCGCCGGTTTTGGCCTAAGCATGGAGATAGGCCCCATAATCAATCCTATTGCTACCAATATAAAAATAAATAGCCAGACACTCATAGAAAACCCCAAAAGATTCACAAATGCTTAAACGGGCTTGGATTAATCTCGACTTGAGCTACCTTTTGTTTAAGGATCGTTTTGTTTATCGCTTAACTTGTTTATAACCTAGTCTTAGTATTCAACACGGATTCACAGCGAGGTGAAAATCATGAATGAGGCCATCAGTTATCGCCACATTATCGTCGGCGTTGACTTATCCGAGGATTGCCCGAAAGTGATTGCGCGCGCGGCGGGCATTGCCCGTGTGTGCAATGCCAAATTGACACTTGCCTATGTACTTGAACCCATTGCTTTTGCCTACGGCGGAGATATGCCGGTAGACCTTAGCGGTGTACAAGAACAGCAAGTTCAAAAAGCCAGTACTGAATTAACTTTGCTTGCAAAATCCACCGACTATCCAATCCAGCAACAACATGTACTGGTTGGCCAACCAGCGGCGGAGCTTCACTATCTCGCCGAACAGGAAGATGCAGATTTGATTGTGGTGGGAAGTCACGGGCGCAAAGGTTTTGCACTGCTACTCGGCTCAACCCCCAATAGCGTTTTGCATGGTGCCACCTGTGACGTATTGGCTGTTCTCGTGAAAAAGCAAACAGATTTGCCCGAGTAATATTTCCACATCTACTTATTCCTGCTGCATATCTTCAAGCTCGGCCCAGCGTTCAAAGCAATCATCAAGTTGTTGTTGCACCTGGGCCAGCTCCTGCAATTTTTTCTCTACCACCCCGGCGGATTGCGAATAGAAACCCTCAGCATTTGTTTCTGCCTGAAGTGACTCAAGTTGTAGTTCCAGCGCTTCAATTTTTTGCGGTAGTTCATCAAACTCTTTTTGGAATTTGTAACTTAATTTTTTGGATTTTGCCGGTGCCTTGGCTGGAGTGGCAGCAAGCTGCTGTAACGATGCCGAATCCGCAACAGCAGGAAGTTCGTCGGCCTGAGTCCATTTCCCACCCTGGCGAATCCAATCATCGTAACCGCCCACGTATTCGAGCACATTACCGCGACCTTCAAAGGCGATCACACTGGACACGATATTATTCAGGAAGGCGCGATCATGGCTTACCAGCAAAATAGTCCCTGGATAATCGATTAAGATCTCCTCCAGCAGTTCCAGCGTTTCCACGTCCAGATCATTGGTCGGTTCATCCAATACCAATAAGTTTGCTGCCTTGCTAAATAGTTTCGCGAGCAAAACCCGATTTCGCTCACCGCCTGACAAGGCTCTTAGTGGTGTGCGCGCACGTTCACCGCTAAAGAGAAAATCACTCAAGTAGGAAAATATATGCTTGGACTTGCCATCGATATCGATAAACTCCCGCCCTTCGGCAATGTTATCGACGGCATTTTTGTCCAAATCGAGCTGATCGCGCAGCTGATCAAAATAGGCTACTTGCAGATTGGTACCGAGTTTTACCTTGCCTGATTGCGGCTGTAACTCACCCAGAATCAATTTCAACAACGTGCTTTTACCTGCACCGTTAGCCCCTACCAATCCAATTCTGTCACCGCGCATAATGCGTGCAGAAAATTGCTTGATAATCTGCTTTTCGCCCCAGGCAAAAACAACATCCGTCAATTCCGCCACTAATTTGCCGGAATCACCGCTGCTCGCCAGCGTAAAATTTGCTTTTCCAGTCACCTCTCGGCGCTGGGAGCGCTCTTCCCGCAAGGCCTTTAACGCGCGTACGCGGCCTTCGTTACGGGTGCGCCTCGCCTTGATGCCCTGACGAATCCAGACTTCTTCCTGCGCAAGCTTTTTATCAAATAACTCATTGTGACGGGCTTCGTCCGCAAGCGCCTGCTCCCGATAAACCAGGAAGCTTGCATAATCCCCCTGCCAATAGCGAATATGACCGCGATCCAACTCCACAATATGCGTAGCAAGTGCCTGCAGTAAGGAGCGATCATGGGTGATAAAAATGAGTGCGCCGTTAAACGCAAGCAGTTGTTTTTCCAGCCACTCAATCGCGGCAATATCCAGATGGTTAGTGGGTTCGTCCAGCAACAACACATCCGGTTCAAGTACCAGTGCCCGCGCCAATGCGACGCGGCGACGCCAACCGCCGGAAAGTTCGCGCATGTATCGATTGGCCGGTAAATCCAGACGCGAAATAATCTCTTCTACTTTCTGCTGCAAGGCCCAGCCGTCGCGCGCTTCTATTTGCTGCTGTAATTGGCTCATGCGGGCTAATTGCTGGTCAGAAATATCGGCACTATGGGAAAGCTGGCGATACTCAGCCAGCAACTGCCCCACCCCTTCGCCGCCCGCCGCGACTGCATCAAATACCAACCGATCATCTGCCTCGGGTAAATCCTGCTCCAGCCGTGCAATACGAATACCGTTTTGGCGAATGACCTCGCCTTTATCCAGATCGACCTCACCGGCAATCACTTTTAGCAAGCTGGATTTGCCTGCACCGTTGCGACCAATCAAACACACTCGCTGGCCTTTTTCGATACTCAACTCGACCTCGTCCAGCAGAATTTGCAGGCCGTAGCCGAGATAAGCTTTTTCAATTTTAATCAAAGACATAGAAAGAATAATTCAGGTAGTTTTACAACGAAAATGATACTGGCAGAAGCACCACTTGGCTGGTATTCTCAGTTGATCACGGGGCGCCAAAAAGCGCCGCATCATATCCCACCAGCCAGGCATAACCAACCCGCCAGGTTTTATAATAATTTGAGGTTCCCATGAGGTTTTCGAAAATACTTTGGCCAATCGCACTTAGCGCCAGTGTATTCGTCGGTAGTATGGCCCTGATCACCGAAGCAGCAACCAACCCTCCCGCAAAACCCGCCGCTAAAACTGCGTCTACCAAGGTCGATCAACGTCAGCTCGAGCGGCAGAAATATGCCCAGGCACAAAAGGCATTAAACGCAAAAAACATGGGTGAATATAAGCAGCTAATCAAACAGTTGCAGAACTACCCGTTATTGCCCTATCTGGAATATCAGGAATTAAGCAATCGCTTGATTACCCTACCAAAAAATGATGTGCAAAGTTTTTTTACTCGTTATCCAGATTCTTTTCTTTCTGAGCGACTCACCCATCGCTGGTTGCGTACCCTGGCACAGCGTGAGCGCTGGAGTGATTACCTGCAATTCTATGATAAACGCCTCGCCGACCCTGAATTGGCTTGTTTGCAGGTTCGCGCGCGTTTTGAAACTGGTGATAAAACTGCACTGAGCGATGTAGCACCGTTGTGGAATATTGATAAGACCCAATCCAAGGCATGTGACCCGCTCTTTACTGAATGGAAAAAAGCCGGGTTTATGACCCCTGAATTAATTTGGGAACGTCATCAAAAAGCGCTAAAAGCCGGTAATAAAAATATGGCAAGTTATTTAAGCAACTTATTGCCTGCCAGCATTCGTCCAAGTGCATTGTTGATGCAACAGGTCGATGCAAATCCTCGTTTACTGAAACAAACCGCAAAATTTTCCAAACAATCTGTGCAAATGAAATCAGTCATCTTGCATGGCTTGGAGAAACTCGCGCTCACCAATGCAAAAGAGGCGCTGACTCTTTGGCACCAATACGATGCCCAGCAACTATTTAGCGATGAAGACAGAATCAACATCAAATATCACATCGCTTTGCGTTTGCTGTATCAGGATCATGAAGTCGACGCCGAAAAATTAGTTGCTTCTACACCCAATTTGACTCGCACCGATTTGCTGGAATGGTTGCTGCGCGAATCTTTACGCAAACAAGATTGGGAGCGCACCAATGAATGGATTGCTCGTTTGCCAGAAGATGCACGCAAATCCGAACGCTGGCGCTATTGGCAAGCTCGCACCATGGAACAGTTGGACATTAAGGAAATGAATGGCGAAACACCTATGGCCATTTATCAAAGCGTTGCACCGGCACGCAGCTTCTACGGCTTTCTTGCTGCGGATAAAATCGGCGGTACCTATCACTTATTGGATCGTCCCCTAACAGTCACCGAAGAACAATTTCGTGCGGTAGAAAATTCTCAAGGTATGTTGCGCGCCCGCGAATTTTTTATGCGCGGTGAATTGGCTGCTGCCAGCCGCGAATATTTTCACAGCGCACGCCGCATGCCCATGGAACAGATGATTATTGCTGGCCGCTTGGCCGAAAAATGGGGATGGTACCGCCACGGCATTCAATTAATGGCCGAGGCACAATCCTGGGATGAACTGCAGGTACGTTTCCCTATCGTGTACAAAGACCATGTCAATAAAGCTGCGAAACAAACTTCAGTAAACCCGCTGTTTATTTTTGCGGTTACTCGTCAGGAAAGTGCCTTTATGCATGATGCAAAGTCGCCCGCAGGTGCAGTAGGTTTAATGCAGTTACTACCAACAACCGCGAAACACACAGCACAGAAAAGCGGATTAAGTTTTTCACCTAATGATTTAATCACCCCGGAAAAAAATATTGCCTTGGGCAGCCGCTACCTGAATCACTTGCTGGATGTTTTTGATGGCAACCGCATTCTCGCTGCTGCCGCATACAATGCTGGCCCTTCACGTGTGAAGAAGTGGTTAAACTCAGAAAAGAATTCGCAGCTGCCTTACGATGTCTGGATCGAAACCATTCCCTACAAAGAAACGCGCGGTTATGTGCAAAACGTATTATCGTTTTCAGTAATCTATGCCTATCGATTAGGCCAGGAAACTAACTTTGTCACACCGGCAGAGGCAAATCGACAGTTGTAAAATGCAATCAAAAATCCTGAAAAAAATGCCGACTCAAGTCGGCATTTTTTTCAGGATTTTTGATTTCCTGTAAGAAACTCGCGCAGTCGTTTTTGTACTACTGTTGCCAGTTCATCCGGTTGAAACTTGGAAAGAAAATCGTTGCAACCCACTTTCTCCACCATGGCTTTATTAAAACTTCCACTCAGGGATGTGTGTAACACCACATATAAATCCCTCAGGTCAGGATCTTTGCGCACTTCTGCCGTCAGGCGATAGCCATCCATTTCCGGCATTTCAGCATCGGTAATCAGCATCAGGATTTCATCGGTTACCTTGCGTCCGGCAGCAACCCATTGACGTAAATGCGTTAACGCTTGCAAGCCATCCTGGGTGGATAAAACATCTATACCCAGATTCCCGAGGGTCTCTCTGACCTGCTTAACGGCGGTTGGGGAATCCTCTGCCAATAATACTTTCAGTTTTCGCCTGCGCGCCTCGGATACCAAATCAGAGTCGAGCACCTCTTCAGAAACCTGGGTGTTATAAGGGATAATGTCAGCCAACACCCGTTCCACATCCAGAATTTCTACCAATTGATCATCAATACGTGTAATTGCCGTCAAGAAATGGCTACGTCCTGTGCCTTTGGGTGGAGGCAAGATTAACTCCCAATTCAAATTCACGATCCGATCCACCGACCCGATTAAAAATGCCTGCACCGAACGGTTATATTCAGCCACAATCAAATTAGCATTTTCAGTATCTTTCAGCGGGCTCATACCGATAGCTGCACGTAAATCAATAACTGGCACCGCCTGGTTCCGCAGGTGCGCAACCCCGCAAATATGGGGATGGCTATGTGGCACATGGCGCAATTTGGGCACCTTAACCACTTCCTGCACCTTAAATACATTAATTGCAAATAACTGCCTGCCCCCCAAACGGAACATAAGCAGCTCCAGGCGGTTCTCCCCCACCAGACGGGTACGTTGATCAATAGAATCCAGCAACTTAGACATAGCTACACCATTATTGCAGGCCCTTCCCCAAGGCCTTGAATAGACAACAAAAGTATAGGCAATAAGTATCGACCCTGCTGAAATTAGGCCACGCCCACACAACATCACAACTACCCTGGGCTTTCATCGGCAGGAAAATCCCGTAATGACTGCTAAAAAAACTATTGTGGGGCCGCAAGAATTAGATTAGAGTCGAACTCGTTTTTTATCCAACTTGACTATTTTTTATGACCACTTCTTGTTTTGCACGCAAACATCACGCATGGCGACCAGTAATGGCTGCGCGATTTGTATTGCTTTGGCGGACAAGCAGGTAAAAAAGAGTTCCATTATTTTTACACTCAGGGCCGCAGCAAAATCTGCGGCCTTTGTGTTTTATAAGCCTCCGTTTTTTTGCTGTCAGGCCCTTAACTTAATTGCTAGGGAGCCAATCGTGGTAATTACACAGTTATTCGTCACTCTGCTGAACATGGGAATAAATTCGCTACTCGAGCAAGGTGGCCAGATATTTATTCTTTGCTTATTAATATTTCTGCCTATATTAATGCCGGGATTGCCGCTACTGGTTTTTCACTGTCTTAGCCGGACCCCAAAACCAGCCCAAAAAGTAGTACAGCAACTGTTGCGCGTGACCGCTGGCCCAGACGAACTTTTGGTGCGGGAGTTGTCCGATAAAAGAAATAGCCCAACAGCTAAAACCAACCAGGGCAGGATCAACACGGAATAACACCAGCTTGTGGTGCCCCAAGGTCGCACAGATTAAAAGTGGTAAGCCCACGGTTAAGGGCTACACTTTCATCATTGATCATGATGCACCATTAATTGGTATTTTACGGTGGTGCAGATCTGCGGTAACTACAACTAAAAACTGACATTCTTTTATGACCGACGCTATACCGTTATTGGCACGCCAGCCCATTTTCAATGGCAACATGCAAGTTGTTGCCTATGAGTTGCTATGTCGCAACAGCGAGCTAACTCAAATAGGCTCACGTGATGGTGACGCTGCCAGCTCCCAGGTATTGCTCAACGCATTTACTGAATTATCCATTGAACAGGTTGTCGGCAAGCACAAAGCCTTTGTTAATTTTACCCGTGCGCTGATAGACACCCCCCCGCCTTTTAATCGACAAAAATTGGTGATTGAGGTACTGGAAGGACAAAAAGTGGATGCTGCCATGCTGCACTCACTGATGCAGCTGCGCGACCAAGGCTATACCATCGCCTTGGATGACTTTGAACTGACAAAAGAAACTGAAAGCCTGGTCGCTTATGCGGACATCATCAAGCTGGATGTATTGCATTTATCGCCAGAAAAGCTCAAGCAACATATTACTTACCTAAAACCTTTTGGTATCACACTGATTGCTGAAAAAGTAGAAACATATGAAATGTTTGAGCACTGTAAAGCACTGGGATTTGACTTGTTTCAAGGGTATTTTCTGGCAAAGCCCAAGGTAATTACCGGCAAAAAAGTTTCCGAAAACAAACAGTCAGTTTTACAGCTTTTATCTGCATTGCACGACCCTAATGTTCCTATTGAAAAAATTGAACGCATGATCGCCAGAGATACCCTGCTGAGTTTCAAGTTGTTGCGCCTGGTTAATTCTGCAGCCTTCGGCTTGTCGCGCTCAGTCGATTCCTTGCGCCAGGCAATTATGTTGCTCGGGTTAAATAAACTACGGAACTGGGTGAATCTGCTGGCGCTTTCCAACTTGAGTGGAAAACCTCATGAACTCAGTATTGCTGCGTTAACGCGCGCGCGCATGTGTGAATTAATTGCTACCGAAATTAATCGCCAAAGCCGCCCGGATTCATTTTTTACGGTGGGATTGCTATCCACACTGGATGCATTTTTGGACACGCCACTGGAAGAATTATTATCCAGCCTTTCACTGAGCGAGGCTATTAACAAGGCCATGCTCAATCACTCTGGCCCGGAAGGTATGGTGCTGCAATTGGTGCAGTCCCATGAACAAGGTGATTGGGAAAAAATTGATTGGGATTCGTTGGAAAAAGTGGGCTTAACTTCGGGGCGACTTGCAGAAATCTACGTGGAGTCTTTGCGTTGGGTAGCAGAAACCATGAACACATTGGGCATAAACCCTAGTTAACGTCGCTGTACTTTTGCAAAAAAAGCGATGCCTGCGCTGTATCAAATGGCCAACCTAACTCAGCCTTATCATCCGCAAACTTTAGTACTGGAATTCTGATGCCGTATTGCTCAATCAGCTCATCGGATTCAGCAATATCGACCTCTTCCATGCGCAAAGGCAAACAACTAACCAGAGGGGCAAGAATATCCCAGGCTAGTTCACAAAGGTGACAGCCCGGGGTTGTGTATAGGTAAAGGGTTTTCATATCAACCTGGTATCTATTTCAGCTCCATGGAATGAGCCTAGTGTACCAAGTTCAATGCATGTGCGCTTACTTCAAATCAAGGGCGAGCAACTGATCCATAAAATCGCGGAAGCGTTTGCCCTGCTGCTCCTCCACTTCGCCTTCGCCGGTAACTTTTTCCGCAATTTCACTCACCAATAATTTAGGCTCGTCAAAGATAGATGCGCGATCCAGGCTATCAAGTAAATCTTTAATAAAGTTACCCAAAGGCAATAACTGATCAGTCAATAAGTTGGGTTTGTTATCATCGCCAGTAGCTACTGGGCCAACACGTTGATAGGCTTGGGTGACTTGTTGAATTTCCGCCTGTGCGAGATTTAATGCAAAACTGCCAATTTGATTCTGGTCGTAACCTAGATTCATTGCTTGCTCAAATGCATTATCCAGGTTTCCACCAAAAAATTGACCTGCCAAATCGTTAACACGGCCCAACAAATCATTAATCGCTCCCAGCTCCTCTTCACTCAAGTCACCTTCAACGCTCAATGAGAAGGACTCGCTTGAGCTATAGCTACCGCTGAGTGCACCCACTGATTTATTGCCGCGCTCAGCCCGGCCAGCTTCTACTGCCAAGCCTTCACTGGAGCTTGCCTTGATAGTAACTTTATCTCCATCCCTAGTGGTTAATTCAAAGCTGAATTCGCGTGCACGACCATATTCGTAATTGCCGTAACCCACATAACTGGATTTGGCCGCCGGGAAAAAGTCAGGCACATCCAACTCTGTAGCCGGTTTGGTTTTAGCGGTTGATTTTAATTGACTTGCGGCAGCTGAGTCGCTGGCAGCTGCGCCACTGTTGGTTTTGGGAGCATCGGCAGACTCAATGAATTTTTTGCGCAATTCATCTACGCCTTCCAACACCAAATCGTAGGTCTTACCAATATCAGCCTTTATCTCGGGAGAAAGAAGACTGAGCGCTTCCAGTTTTTCACTCGCTTCAGCAAAACCTTTCTTGAAACCTGAAAGCCCCGCTTCCAGGCGGGCCTGCAACTCTTCCTGAGTTGCACCATCAGCCACATCCATCTGCAAACGACGCTCGATAAAACCGAGGATGTTACCCGCGACTTTTTCTGCCGTCAGAGGCTCAAAAGTTTCGTACTCGGATTTGGCCACCTGACCGCGGGAACTGATTTTCTCGTAAGCCGCGGTCAGTGTTTTATTCACAATCTGAAATGCCGCCTGACGCTTGTCTTGAATAGACGCCCCCTCGCCTAACGGCTCCACCACTGGCGATTTTTTGTCCTGAGTGGAGCTATGAGTATTACCAGGTTGATTCAACAGATTGTTGATAGATGAACTGGCAGGGTTGTTAAGTGAAGAGATATTCATAAAATCACCTGTGAGCAACACGAGTCTGTGGCTCACAGGCTATCGGCTGGTTCCCGCAAAGCTTAAAGACTTATTTTCGTGTTAAGACCAAGGCCGTTATAACCACAACAGCCAATACACCGATGAAGATTAGCCCAAATTTACCCTTTCCACCCTCTTCGTTACCGGATTGTGGAGCGGTATTCGCAGCTGCGCGATTAATTGATGATGAACGAGTAGCAGAGGGGGCCTTAGCGGGAGCTGCACTGGAGCGTCTTGCCTCAACTGATTCTGTTTTTGCGGGGGTTGCTTTGCGTACCGCCGTTTTGGCCAAGTCATCCGACGGCCCCATTACACCAAAACTCAAGGCATCAAAGCGCAGTTCGTCTCCACGTTTTACCCGCGCTTCAGCTACTCGTTTGCCGTTCAGATAGGTGCCATTCGCGGAATCCAGGTCTTTCACAAACAGCATGCCATCGATAATTTGCAGCTGTGCATGGCGACGGGACAAGTGCGCGGCAGAAAGGCTGATATCGCACTCGCTAGCGCGACCAATGACATTGATTTCTTTTAGGGGAAATACACGATTCGCCAAAGCCGCATGATTTGCCTTTAAAGACCAGCCGGTCGCCTTGGGCGCTCGCAGCTGGGTGACATTGGCTGATTCTTCCGCAACAGCGCGGGCTTCCTTTTTGGGATCTATTACTATCAGCTCTACACTGCCCAAGGTAATTTGGTCGTCCGGTTTTAGTTCGCATGCACCGTTAACCGGTTGGCCATTGACTGAAACTGGCTGGGTAGGTACTAAATTGCGCAGGGTAAGGTGTTCATTATCAACCAGCACCTCAAGGTGAACATCGCTCGCTAGCGGGTCATCAATCACCAGTGCATTGGTAGCAGAACGGCCAATGGTAATCTTGGGTTCAACCAACCATACCGCGTTGTATTTATTATCTTTAAAGCGGATTTTAAGCATAAATTTAACCTTGGCGCCAGTTCAAAAACGGGCTTGAATAATGCAATAGCTATGCAGCGATTTCAACACTTGCACTTCGGTTACAAAACAAATGATTGCTCACGCGCGTTATGGCAAATAAAGCTTTAAAACTCCGCCCCCTAATGGACCATTATTGGCGATAGTCATATAGCCTTGTCCTTTTTTCGATTTGTGTAATTCCAACACTTTTCGTGCAAACAACAATCCCAGACGAGTATTGCCGGAGCTAAAGGAAACTGCTGTTTGCGGGAGAGGTCCGAGCAACATTGCTTCTGGATATCCCTGGCCATCATCGGCAACAGCAATGCACAAAAATCCATTCTCCTCGGTTGCACGAACCAGTAATTGGTTGCGACAGTAGCGCGCACAATTAACCAGCAGATTGTTCAATACACCACCAATCAACTCATTATCAAAATACCAGGTTAAATCCGGGTCGCAATCAATCTTGATTTGAATATTGCGCGAGCGAAGCAAGGTGTCGTTACGTGCAATTTGCTCTTCAATAATATCGACAACATGGTGCTCATCAATCACCACTACCAATGTTTTTTCATCCATTCGATAGAGTGATAACAGCTGCACCAACTCACCATTAATACGCGCCGCTTCATATTCCAGAGTAGAAAAGAATTTAGCCTGCTCGTCGTCTTTCGGCGGAGAGTTCTCCACCATGGCCGCCACAGTATTGAGCAACATCCCCAGGGAGTTCTTCATGTCGTGCACGCTAGAAGCCAACACAAATGAAAAATTAATTGGCATCTGATCATGATCAGATGCAGGTGTTTTTTTCTCGGAAGATGAGTCCACTGTTAACCTCGCTATTTTTTCTCGTTGGCGCGAACCAGTCCGTTATATACATCATTCAACTGCTTATAGCGCTGATACTGGGGATGTGACTGGGAAATAATACTTGCCGTTTTTGTAAAGGTTTGCTGAATTTTTTCGCTCACCGTACTATTAAAATTGGCTTTAAGTTTATCGATCATGGCTTGCACATAATTCAAGCGAAGACCTATGTGATTTGGCAGCTTTTGCAGCGCTGTTTTAAACGCATCTGCAGCGGCTGTAAAATCTTTGGCGTTGTACAGTGAAATACCTTTCTTGTTAATCTCAGCCACCATTAGCTTATTTTTCTCGCTACGCGGCTCATCCAGTAATACATCAAGCTTTTGTAATTTATCCTCGCTGCCGGCATAGCGGTGTAATAAATCGCCCAATTGTTGTTGAGCCTCATCCGTTTTTCCAAGCATGCGCAACGCACGCACCATCTCAATTTGTACATCCAGGGCAGCATCATCTTTTGTATTTCCCAACGCGGATTGCGCTGAGCTCAGTGCTTCCTGCGCGCGACGCTGATCGCCATTACAAACTTGCAATTGACTTTCCAGCAACAATGACTCGACCTTGCGTAAGTTGGATTTGCCAAAGTTTTCCTCCAGGTTAACAACACAGGAAATTGCCTCGCGTACCAGCGGCTTGGCCAAGTCCTTGTCAATGGAATATAAATCTATGGTTGACTGCGCAAATAACGAGTGAACACTGGCCTTGTCAAAGCAGGAATGCTCGCCCAATTTGACCGCGCGCCTCAAGGCATTGGTCGCGGTAACCAAGTCATTATTTTGTTGGGCGACGTCCCCCAGGCTTTGCTGACGAACGATAGATAATGGAGAAAGCTCTGTCGCTTTTTGTAAAACATTTTGCAAACCGTCGAAATCATTCTGAAGTTTGTATACCTCAGCCTGCAAATCATAGGCTTTCATGCATAGCGGGTTTGACTGCAATAAATTTTCCAACCACTGCTGCGCTCCCAGAAGATCATTTTGAGCAAGCTTGGTTTTCACCATGCCAATTTGGGCCCATTCCAACTCTCTAGCCTCCAATACACTGCGGTAAATTTCCTCTGCTGCACTAATATTTTTATTATCGAGATACAATTGCGCGAGAATTTTTTGACACGCATTAGTGTAACGAC
>JAGKXA010000586.1 GCA_021151615.1 Cellvibrionaceae bacterium
GTCTTCGCGCACGATGATTTGGTACTTCTGGCTACCTGCGCGGCTATCCAGTGCAAAGCGCGCCAGCATCTGGTCACACCACTGTTGCATATGGCCCTGATCAGCCAAATGTTCAGCGCGAATGGCCGGCAGGTAGATCATTTGTTCCAATACTTCGGCTGGATACAAGCGCGACAAACGCTCGATAGTCGCCATGACCTTGCGGTATTCCTGTACCAGTTTCTCCAGAGCTTCACCGGAAATGGCGGGTGCACCAGGGTTTACGTAGAGACTGGCATCTTCCAACGCCGCTTGAGTCAGGAACTCGGTCATGGCCGATTCATCTTTCAGATACTGTTCCTGCTTACCCTTGGCAATTTTGTACAGTGGTGGCTGGGCAATATAGATATGGCCACGCTCAATCAACTCGCGCATTTGGCGGAAGAAGAAGGTCAACAACAGAGTGCGGATGTGCGAACCGTCCACGTCGGCGTCGGTCATGATAATGATGCTGTGGTAACGCAGTTTTTCCGGGTTGTAATCTTCTTTACCAATACCGCAACCCAGGGCCGTAATCAGGGTTCCCACTTCCGCCGATGAAAGCATCTTGTCAAAACGGGCTTTCTCTACGTTGAGGATCTTACCTTTGAGCGGCAGGATCGCTTGTGTCTTGCGCGCGCGGCCTTGTTTAGCTGAACCACCCGCAGAGTCACCCTCTACCAGGTAGAGTTCAGATAATGCCGGGTCTTTTTCCTGGCAATCAGCCAATTTACCGGGCAAGCCGGCAATATCCAGTGCACCTTTGCGGCGAGTCATTTCACGCGCTTTACGCGCAGCTTCACGGGCGCGGGCTGCGTCAATCATCTTGCCCACAATAGATTTAGCTTCTTGCGGGTTCTCCAACAGATAATTACCAAAGTGCTCATTCATCTCCTGCTCAACTGCAGTTTTCACTTCAGAAGATACAAGTTTATCTTTGGTCTGGCTGGAGAATTTTGGATCAGGCACTTTTACCGAAATAATGGCAGTTAATCCTTCACGAGCGTCATCACCCGTTGTGGCAACTTTGGCATTCTTGGCGATACCCTCTTTCTCAATATAGGTATTCAGGCCACGGGTTAGCGCTGCACGGAAACCCGCCAGGTGAGTACCACCATCGCGCTGGGGAATATTGTTGGTGTAGCA
>JAGKXA010000587.1 GCA_021151615.1 Cellvibrionaceae bacterium
TGCGCATAGATTGCATGGGCTTCCGACAGGCTTGCAGCGGTGATAATGTCATAACCTTCCACCATCAACGCTGAACGAAGGGTCCCGCGCAGCTCGCGATCATCTTCCACTAACAATAAACGCAAACTCATCGGGTTTCTCCGGGAATTGCCGGTTGAGAACGCAGCGGCAACCGGCATTCAAAGCGTGAACCATGAGCATCAACACTTTGCACACCTGCCGTATGTAAAAAGGCTCCACCATGGGCACTGGCTATTGCACAACAGAGAGCCAACCCGACACCGGCGCCCGATTGGCGATGATCGCCGCGCTGAAAATTTTCCAGTAATTGTTCAAAATCATTTTGCGCAATTCCTACACCCCTGATCTTCCACCGCGAGTACCAAAGTTTGTTGATCTGCGCGTGCGATTAATTTTATTGCCCCTTGCTCAGGTCCGTACTTAAGTGCGTTATCGATTAAATTTTCCAGCAGCTGCGCCAACAATAATGCATCGCCCCAGATCAGCGGCATATTCGGTTGGATATGGGTTTCAATCTGTGCGTGATAATCCGCAGGAACACGCTGCAAAACACTGCCAATAATTTCTTCGGCGGATTGCCAATCTGCGTTAATCGCGGCACCTACGGCTTTAATTCCATCTAATCGCGCGAGCTGCAACATATTACTGGTCTGGCGACGCAGGCGATCCGCTTCACTCAAAATACATTGTGTTAATTGTTGGCGCTGCTCCTGCAGCAAACGTTCATCCTGCTCAAGCAGCGACGAGGCCGCGCCCATAATAGTGGCGAGCGGTGTGCGGTAATCGTGGGAAATGGCAGCGAGAAAGGTGGTGCGTAAATTTTGCGTTTGCACTTGATCGCGTGCACTTTGTTCGCGCTGCAAAATTTGTTGTCGCTCCAGCGCAGCCCCCATTTGATCGCACAGGGCTTGTGCTTGTGCAACACATTCAGGCTGTTCAATCAGGCGCACACCAAACATTGCTGCGCCGCCTGCCTGATTTTTTCCACGCAACGGCAAGTAAATATTTACCAACTCCTGGTAGCGCCCGGTGCCCGGCCCAATAGCCTGGTTGCTGTCCCTGCAGTAGTGCAATGCATCACGCTGTTCATTGGTTAATTGTGTTGAGCCATTTGCTAAGGGCACAGTGTCACTGGTGTTATC
>JAGKXA010000221.1 GCA_021151615.1 Cellvibrionaceae bacterium
GGATAGGGCATTATCGCGCAATTGCGCACCTGGATGGCCTTTAGCCAAATCGGCAGCGTGTGCGGCAATTTTGTAAGTAATGATGCCTTCTTTTACATCGTCTTTATTAGGCAACCCCAAATGCTCTTTCGGCGTTACGTAGCAGAGCATGGCGCAGCCATACCAGCCAATCATAGCCGCACCAATTCCGGAAGTAATGTGATCATAACCGGGAGCAATATCGGTGGTTAATGGGCCAAGGGTATAGAAAGGTGCTTCATCGCAAACTTCCAATTGCTTTTCCATATTTTCCTTAATCATATGCATAGGCACATGACCAGGGCCTTCTATCATGGTTTGCACATCGTGTTTCCAAGCAATTTTGGTTAGTTCGCCCAGAGTCTCTAATTCACCGAATTGTGCTTCATCATTCGCATCCGCAATTGAGCCGGGGCGCAAGCCATCGCCCAATGAAAAACTTACGTCGTAAGCTTTCATGATTTCGCAAATTTCTTCGAAGTGGGTGTAAAGGAAATTCTCTTTGTGATGCGCAAGACACCACTTCGCCATAATCGAACCACCGCGCGACACAATACCTGTCACACGCTTGGCGGTCAGCGGTACATAACGCAGCAATACACCGGCGTGAATGGTGAAATAATCCACACCCTGCTCTGCCTGTTCGATCAAGGTATCGCGGAAGATTTCCCAGGTCAGATCCTCCGCAACACCGTTTACTTTTTCCAGTGCCTGATAAATAGGTACAGTACCTATAGGCACGTGCGAATTGCGAATAATCCACTCGCGCGTTTCATGGATGTTTTTACCGGTGGACAAATCCATTACCGTATCTGCACCCCAGCGTGCACCCCAGGTAAGTTTTTCCACTTCTTCTTCGATGGAGGATCCCAGCGCTGAGTTACCGATATTGCCGTTAATTTTCACCAGGAAATTGCGCCCGATAATCATCGGCTCTACTTCGGGGTGGTTGATATTCGCCGGAATAATTGCTCGGCCGCGCGCCACTTCACTGCGCACAAATTCCGGGGTGATTTCATCCGGAATACTTGCACCAAAACTCATGCCGGCATGCTGTTGCTTGAGCACACCCAGCTCACGCGCTTGTGCCAAGGCCATATTTTCGCGAATGGCGATATATTCCATTTCCGGGGTGATGATGCCTTTTTTGGCATAGTGCATTTGCGATACATTCATCCCCGCTTTGGCGCGACGCGGTTGGCGCGTCAGATTAAAACGCAAATGATCAAGGCTGTTGTCACTCAAACGCTGCTTGGTAAATTCGGAGTGACTATCTTGCAAGATTTCAGTGTCATTCCGCTCTTCGATCCAGCGAGTGCGCACGTCTGGCAAACCGGTGCGCAAATCAATTTTTACCGTGGGATCGGTGTAAGGGCCAGAGGTATCGTACACTCGCACCGGTGGATTCTTCTCACCACCGAAAGCGGTCGGGGTATCATCCAGCCTAATTTCGCGCATGGGCACCTGAATATCTGCACGCGAGCCTTGCACATAAATTTTTTGTGAACCGGTAAAAGGTTGAATGGAAGCTTGATCCACCTCGGCGGTTTGGCTCAGGATTTTATCGACGCTAGTATTCATAGTGCCCTCGGCTTTTTTGTTAATTCGCTGATTTAATTAATATCAATATGTAGGGGTTTGATTTATCAAACCCTTCTTCTCAAACACGGCTCATCAAACCCATTTTTATTTCAGGTGCATTTTCGGGGCGCAATAAATTGCGCCCCTACGGATGAAATTTATAAAAGTGATGAACAGGGCCTGAGCCCTGCCCTATGTGTAATTTTTCTGAATGCAAGAGTGCATTATGCAAATAATCTTTGGCTTGCTTAACGGCATCGTATAACGACAATTGTTTAGCCAAGCCCGCTGCAATGGCCGATGCCAATGTACAGCCAGTACCATGGGTATTTTTTGTTTGCAGACGCGGGGCAGAAAAAACTTCAATCCCGGTATTGGCGACTAACAAATCACTCGCTTTGTCACCATCCGTATGGCCGCCTTTCATCAACACGGCTTTTGCACCCAAGGCCAATAATTTTTCACCCTGTTTTTGCATGCCGGATAAATCCGTCGCAACTGTTTCATTTAATAAGGCTGCAGCCTCATGCAAATTGGGGGTAATTAGGGTGGCAAGCGGAATTAATTGTTTGATCAAGGTATCGATTGCATCTTCGGCAAGTAAACGATCGCCACTCGTCGCCACCATTACCGGGTCGAGCACAAATGGAATCTGCGGATATAATCGAAGCGATTCTGCTACCGCCGTAATAATATCAGCAGTCGCCAGCATGCCGGTTTTAATCGCGCCCACGTTGATATCGCCCAACACCGACTGAATTTGCTGCTGCACAAACGCAGGAGGAATGGGAAATACACCTTGAACACCCAGTGTGTTTTGCGCGGTGAGTGATGAAATAGCACTACAACCAAATACCCCCAGCGCCGAAAAGGCCTTGAGGTCGGCTTGAACACCCGCGCCGCCGCCGCTATCGCTACCGGCAATGGTTAAGGCAATGGGAGTGAATACTTTGGTCATTGAATTCCGCAACGATAATGGACGCGGAAACAGAGAAAAACGCCAGACAGGCCAGATGCTTTGCTTGGAGGCTCTCGTTCCCTACGCCGGTACTAACCGGATCAGGTCGGCGGGTATATCTCAGCATCATTACTGGCTCATCGCCCGTAAACAGCACCCCGACAAGAAAACCGCAGTCTATTGGAGTTGGCGGGGGGAGTAAAGGTAGAGGCGCGACTGGACACCCAAGAAAGACCCGTAGGGGCGCTGCTTGCTGCGCCCGTATGTTGGCGATAAAACCTGGGCGCAGCAAGCGGCGCCCCTACGGGGTTGAATTATTTGCGGGGATCTTTGGGCGCAGCAAGCGGCGCCCTTACGGGGTTGAATTATTTGCGGGGATCTTTGGGCGCGGCGAGCCGCGCCCCTACGGGTTTGGATGATTTGCGGAGATTTTGGGCGCAACAAGCAGCGCCCAGGGAGTGGGGTTATTTTTCTTGGGATTTTAATAGGCCCAATTTACCCGCCAGCAATGCAGTTGTTGGTGCCTGAATCAAAATAGTACCCAAAATAAAGATAAAGGTAATCGCACCTACTACATCGATACCCGGCACTTTCATGCCCGCTAGAATACCCACCAAGGCAGCAGGAATAACACCGGTCTCACGGGTCCAACTCATAAAGACCAACTCTTTCCACGTCCACTTGGCACGGCGGTCAGGACCGGCACAAATAAATACCGTCAGTGGGCGGGCGATAAAGATAAAGATAAACAACAGGATCAAACCAACACCCAAATATTCTTTGAGTAGATGGAAATCAACTTGTGAGCCCAACAAGATGAAGATAAACATACGCATCAACAGCGCGGTATTGCCTACATAATCTTCCAGGTATTCGTGCTCATGGTGATCAAGCGGCAACCCGAAAGACTCCTTGTTACCAATCATCACTCCCAACGTGAATACCGCCATAAAACCAGAGGCGCTGATTGCATCTGCAAGAAGGTACACAGTAATTACCGCGAGAATAACAACAAAGGGGGTCGCGCTACGAAAAATACCAAAGCTATTGTGTGCCATTAAAAAGGCAGCGCTGTAGCCCACAATCGCACCCAATACCAAGCCCATGCCCGCTTCCCACGCCAACTCCTGCAGCGAGTGAACCAGACTGAAACCTTCTCCGGTGCCCATCACATAAGCGACTACTGCAAAAGTCGCAATTGCACCCATAGCATCGTTAAGCGCTGACTCACTCATCACCGTTTGGGAGACGCGGTCTTTAATAGGCACTTGTTTGAAAATCGGCACCAGAGTCGCCGGGTCGGTGGATGCAGTCAACGCCCCCAAGACCAAGGCAACACCGAGAGGTATACCCAACCACACACCGGCATAGGTAATGATTGCACCGGTAATTAGTACACCGAACGTGGCAATTACGGTCAAGGTAATCCAGATTTGTTTTAACACCGCAAACCGCAGAGTCGCACCGCCTTCAAACAGCAGATAGCAAGCACCAATGGTGAGGATAAGCTGGTTCATGGTGGAATCCGCTGGCACATGCAACAAACCACCAATAGTGGGACCAATACCGATACCGATTAATAGAAATAACACGATATCCGGCACTTTGATTTTTTTGGCGATAACACCGCCCAACAAACCGGCAAAAATGATAATCCCGACATACATAAGGTCGAGCTTGGCAATATCTAAAGATGACATGACGACTCCAAGGTGAAAGTTGAAAACCTAAAACTGAAATACCTACACGAGCGTTGGCAAGAACGGCACCCAAGCCATCAATTATTAGCGGCAGATCACATCCGGCAACACGTGCACTACAGAGAAGGAAAGTGAAGAGGCAGCCAAGCCCCAAACTGGCGCGCATGATAAAAGTTGCAATCCTATGACGCAATCAAACACTGTGAGAATAGATTAAAAAAATCAATAACTTGCAGCGATCAGCCAATATCATGCTGAGAGCCACGCAAAAACTGCTCCGTGACGCCGTTTACTTGATATAAATGACGAAAGACCGCTGACAATTTTTTGCGCCGTGAATCTGTATTCTGAATCTTTGCATCTAAAGAACTGCCTCAAGAGTCTTGTTATCATTCGGCGCGCAGGCCTTCAGACAACTTGAAGACTCCGCTTACATTTGTAACTTCACGTCGAGCCCTGAGCGCTTTACCCTTTTTAGCGCCCATTTCTCGACCCCAAGGCAGCAAGCGGCTAAACTCCACGAAACTCGCTTTATAGGTACCTTCACTTGCGCGGATCAGCCGCCATTGTGTTGAACTGGATTTCTCAACTCTGGACTTTGGAAACCTTTATGAAAAAGACCAAGCTTTACCTGCTCGTTAGTCTCTTTTCCCTCGCGCCCTTAACGGCAAGCGCCAATAGCTTGTTGGATGTGTATGAGCTAGCCGTGCAAAACGACGCTCAACTAAAGGCCGACAGAGCAAAATACGAAGCCGGACAGGCAAACAAAACCATTGGCCGCTCCGGTTTGCTGCCGCAAATTAATGCAAAAGCGCAATACTCAAAGACCGATGAAGATACAACTAACAACTTAACCAATAAGGCTCTGACAACCGACAGTGATAGTACCGGCTGGGATCTCTCGCTAACACAGCCGCTTTTTGACATGTCTGCCTGGTATAGCTACCAACAAGGGATCAAGTTAAGCGATCAGGCTGAAGCCCAATTTGGAGCTGATCAACAAGGCTTGATCGTGCGCACCGCAGAGGCCTACTTTAACGTGCTGCGCAGCATCGAAACCCTTGAGGCCACGATTGCAGAAGAAAAAGCCCTTTCGAAACAACTGGAGCAGACCAAGCAACGTTTTGAAGTGGGCTTGACCGCCATCACCGAAGTGCATGAAGCACAAGCAGCGTTCGACAGCGCCAGAGCAGCAACTTTAGAAGCACGTGGCATATTGGGGATCAATTACGAAGCGCTGGAAGTATTGACCGGTAAACCTGAAGACAAGGTTGCGCCACTCTCCGCCAAATTTCCGGTGATTACACCGGTTCCCGCTAACCGCGCCGAGTGGGTTGAGTTTTCACTTAAGAACAACTACAACCTGAAAGCGTCAAAGCTGCAGGCAGATGCGTCTTTACAAAACGCGAAAGCCAACAAATCGAATCACTTGCCCACGCTCGGAGCCAACCTGAGTTACTCCGACTACGATAGCGATGGACTGAACCGTGGCGAAAACTTTGATAGCACCACTGACGGAAGCTCAATTAATTTGCGCCTTGATGTACCCATTTACAGTGGCGGGGCAACCTCTGGCCGCAGCCGTCAGGCTTATGCGCAATACACACAGGCGCAGGAACTCTACAATAGTACTCAACGTAACGTGATTCAAAGTACACGCGCACTCCACCTTTCCGTTGAAACCGATGTTGCCAGTGTACAAGCACGTAAACAGGCAATCGTATCCAATCAATCAGCACTGGAGGCCACTCAATCAGGTTACGAAGTCGGCACTCGTAATTTAGTAGAAGTTCTGCTGGCACAACGTAATTTGTACCAAGCGCGCCGCAACTACTCTGATGCGCTTTACACCTACGTCATCAATACCATTAAGCTACGTGAAGTCGCGGGCATGTTAACGCCCGCTGATGTACAGGAGATCGATAAGTGGTTGCTAGATGACGCCTTGGTGAGCCGCAGCAAGTACGAAAAATAACACCCAGGCATCACACTGTTAGCAAATAAAAAAGCCGGATTTTCATCAATTGAAAATCCGGCTTTTGTTTTAATAAGCCAAAACATGCTCGCCAACTAGCAATCAGCAATGACCAACAGGGTTTTATCCAAAGCACCGCGATTATCTACCGCGACCTGCAATGCAGCAGCGCCCACTTTTGCTCGTAAGGACTCATCAATCACCAGACGGATAAATTCTTCCGCAAGTGACTGAGCTGAATTAACCCTTGTTAATGCTCCCGCGTCCGTCAACAATCGCGCAACTTCAGCAAAGTTAAACAGATGCTCACCACTGAGCAGCGGCAATCCCCAAGCTGCTGGTTCTATAAAATTATGTCCACCATTCGGCACCAAACTGCCACCGACAAATGCAACATCACTCGCACCAAACATCAGCATTAATTCACCCATGGTATTGCCGAGCAAAATATCATGCGTGTCAGCCCAATTATTCTCGCTACGCCGCGCTAAATTAAAACCACGGCTTGCACAAAGCTGCCCTGCTCGCTCAAAACGCTCCGGGTGACGGGGAACCAAAACAAGCACAGCCGTACGCGCCGATGCGACCGAACTTGCGCGCACCTGCGCAAAGGCGTCAAGAATAATTTCATCTTCACCTTGATGTGTACTCGCTGCGATCAACACCAAGCGCCGCCCGTTGCCTGATAATTGATTTTTTAAGCTGGCCGCTTGTTCACGAAGCACATCACTTAACGCCAAATCGAATTTAATGTTGCCTGTCACTTTCGCTTTTTCCGCTGGCAAACCCAGCGCAACAAATCGAGCGGCATCAATAGGGTTTTGGATTGCTGCATAACGCAGACTTTGCAACATTGGCCTGGTCAAAGCGCCGAATCGGGCGTAACCGCGAGCTGATCTTTCTGATAAGCGACCATTAATCAAAACAGCAGGGACATTGTAC
>JAGKXA010000588.1 GCA_021151615.1 Cellvibrionaceae bacterium
ACCCGCCGCCGCTTCCGCATGACCGATATTGGTTTTTACCGCACTTAAACCACAACGCAGGTTTTCCAAAGAAACTGACTGCTGCTCTGCCAGTGTTGAGTAGGCGCGAGTCAGTCCCTCAATTTCTATAGGGTCACCTTTTGGTGTACCCGTGCCGTGTACTTCAATGTAATTAACGGATTGGAGCGGCACATCCGCTGCATTGTGCGCTGCAATAATCACTTCCGCCTGGGCTTCCGCACTGGGATAAGTGAGCGTGTAAGTTGCACCACAATGGTTAACTGCACTGCCCCTGATAATCCCATAAATTGCATCGCCATCATCAATGGCTTTTTGCAAGGGTTTCATCAATATAAATGCAGCGCCTTCGCCGCGTACGTAACCGTTGGCGCCGTCATCAAAGGTATTACACTCACCAGTTGGTGACAGCATACCCATTTTTGAAAAGGCAATATGACGCGAAGGGGTAAGGATCAGGTTTACACCACCGGCCAGGGCCAGATCACAATCACCATGCTCTAACGCTTGAATACCACTGTGAATTGCGTTCAATGAACTTGAACAGGCAGTATCAATGGGAAAACTGGGACCACGGAAATCAAAAAAGTGAGAAATGCGATTGGCGATAACGTTGGCCGCGAGGCCAGTGGAATAATGGGCTTCTATTTCAGTATGCGCACGCTCTTGCAATTCTTTGTAATCGTGGTTAAACACACCACAAAAAACGCCTGTTTTACTGCGCCGCAAGCGCGATGGTGCTATGCCTGCATCTTCAACACATGCCCAGGCCAGCTCCAACATTAACCGCTGCTGTGGGTCCATAGTGGATGCAACCTTGGGTAATAACCCAAAAAAAGTTGCATCAAATGCATCCACATCGTCAATAAAACCCGCCCATTTGCTAAAGGTTTTATTTTTTTCTAGCTTGGGGTCACCCCAATAGTTGCGCCAATCCCAGCGAAATGCAGGTATTTCTGCAATGGATGATTTCTGTTTTACCAAATTTCCCCAAAACTCATTAACTGTATTGGCTTGTGGAAATTTGCACGACAATCCTATAATCGCGATGCGCATAGTTACGATCTTCCCGGAATTAAATGTTAGAAATCAATTACCAATGCAGACCATTTAATCCCTTTAAACCGCATTTAATGAG
>JAGKXA010000589.1 GCA_021151615.1 Cellvibrionaceae bacterium
TTGCGGCGAATGTCGCGGATCACCGCAGCGTTCCGGTTGCGCACCCACTGTTCACGGGCATGGCGCACCGACAGCACCAGCGGTTCGTCGGGATTGAACAGAGCCTTGGTCTCGGCGAGATTGGGATTGCGCGCGGCGTAGTAGGCAAAGCGCGGGATCAGGCTCATGATCGACGTATGGTGCCGACCGCCAAGCCGACGCCCGATGTCAGGAAGCGACACGCCATGCTCGCGCAGCACCGACGCCACCAACGCGCGGGCGCCAAGGTACTTCTCGCGGTGGCTCGGCCCTTCAATGCAGCCTTCGGGAAGGTCGAGCATGTACTCGACCGCGCGGATCAATTCTTTCATACCGCCTGCGCTCCCAGCCCTTGCTTGATCGCCGTCCAGTGCTTGAACGCGGTCGTTTGGCTGACACCCATGCAGCGCGCGGCCTCGGCGACGGTCATGCCGTCCGCCACCAGCTCGGCGAGGCTCTCGCGGTTGTTTCGGCCCTTGACGGACGCTGTTGCGGTCGCCGCCATTATGCCGCCACCCCGCGAATACGGTCAGCCTCGGCGACCATGCCAAACGCCGCCTGCGCAACAGGACGCGCAACCTCAGCCAGCCGCAGCTTGGCGCGATGATCCTGGGTGTTGCCACGTTGGAATGTGGAGACGGCAGACGCGAGGTCGATCACCTCGGAAAGCGTCTCGTCGCCAACACTGCCCGAGCCCGAAGGCAAGCGGTGCAGGCCGAAACCGTACAGCGCAAGGACTTCATCAAGCGCGGTGCCATCGACCAGCAGTGAGGTCAGCACCGTGTGAAGCTCGGGCACCGTTTCCTGCCCCAGCGCGCGGCTCACAACCTTGCGGTCCACACCCATGCGGTCGGTGAAATTGCCGCGCCCGATCCGCGCCATCACGCGCGCCCATCCGGCGGCAAGGTGGGAAGATACGTCCAATTTGGAGGGAACGGCGGGACGGACTTGCCCCATGATGTCAGGCATAAGATCACCCATGGAAAGGAGAACGATCACAGAAAGCCGGGGCGACGGGAGGGATTGGGAAAACCGTCGCCCCGCAAAGTTCCGCGCGCGGGGGGGGTGTGGGCGCGCGGGAAAGCATCAGAACCGGTCACGCTTGTTGGCTTCGATCCACTCGCCCAGCATCAGCCC
>JAGKXA010000590.1 GCA_021151615.1 Cellvibrionaceae bacterium
TTTGCTATTAGCATCTTTCAATTCTGATGCCAAATGCGCTGCTGTAGCTTTATCAGAATCACTTAACGTTTTGCCTGGTTCAACATTCACCAGCTTTAACAGCTGTTCGTAAACCTCTGACGCCTTTTCTGCTTTTTGGCGCTTTTGGTCTTGCCATGCGGTATAACCAAAATAGGCAACCAATGCAATCACAACTGCGGTAATAACGGTTTTACCGTAATCTTTCCACCAGCGTTTAAGGGATTCTAGTTGTTCTTCTTCTGAAAGATGTACGCTCACAATTGGCTCCTGTAAACCTTAGCGCAATGCGCAAAAAATGAATGATTTAAAACGTTATTTTTTTACTCAGAGATAACTTAACCACTGCTATTCCAGTGTCTGTAACCAAACGATTGCCTCATCAAAAGACAAGGTTTGTTGCTCTGCTTCTTCTCGCAAAAACTTGACCGCCAATTTACCGGCTTTGGCCTCGTCCTCACCCAATACCAACGCGATATCAGCACCTGACTTATCCGCTTTTTTAAATTGGCTTTTAAAATTACCGCCACCACAATTCACCATCAGGCGAATAAACGGCAATTCATCGCGAATGCGTTCTGCCAACTGCATAGCCACTGACTGGACATCACCAACAGCCACTAGAAAAACATCCGCCTGTTGATCTAATTTTTCAGGAACAGCCTCAACCGCCTGCACCAGCAAAACCAGTCGTTCCAAGCCTATCCCGAATCCTACTGCAGGTGTCGATTTTCCACCCAACTGTTCAACCAGCCCATCGTAGCGGCCACCGGCACACACGGTGCTTTGTGCACCTAATTTGTCAGTTACCCACTCGAACGCCGTTTTACCATAATAATCAAGGCCGCGCACTAAACGCGGATTAACCTGATAAACAATTCCGGCAGCATCCAGTAATTGTTTTAACCCGTCAAAATGCGAACGCGATTCTTCATCCAGATAATCAAGTAAAACCGGTGCATTATTGAGCAGTGCCTGAGTTGCGGAATCCTTGGAATCAAGAATACGCAAAGGATTTGTACCTAAACGACGCTTGCTATCTTCGTCCAACTGATCCTGAACATTATTTAAATAAGCAACCAATGCATCTTTGTAGTTTGCTCTGGCTTCAGCGCTCCCCAAAGAATTAATC
>JAGKXA010000591.1 GCA_021151615.1 Cellvibrionaceae bacterium
ATCAATGCCTGGCGATTGGTAGCTGAGGCTGAGTTGTAATTCGCTTTGGCTGTTGCCGCATCACCATTGTGACGGCTGATGGCCGCTTCCAATGTGGTGGATGCGCCGTCATGCATCAGCGAATAACTGCTGGCAGTGCCGGAGCGAACATAACCACTTAAACCAACACCCCAGAGCGGCGCAGTGCGGAATTCGCCCTCACCCAAATCATGCAACAACAAATCGGTGTAAGGGTGAATGGTTTGGTTGCTCAATTCGGGGAAGCTCGCATCCACGCCAGTAGTCACCGTCATTTTGTGGCAACCACCGCAACCCATAGTGGTAAATTGTTGATGGCCAGCATGAGTGGTGAGATTAGTGCGTGGTACAGGTACAGATAACAATTTCAGATAAGTGACCAGCTGATCCAAACGTTGATCTGAAATTTCTTGCGGACCAAAGCCGGAGAAACTGCTGCCTACGCCCATATCATTTTTCAGCGCTTTAGCTACTTGATGACGCAAGCTGACCGTTTCTGCGCGCCAGCCATAACGACCAATTTGTTGTTGGCCATTAACAGTTACGCGATTAACGCGGCCGCCATTTTGCGCCGCCCAACCTTCAATGGTTGCATCGGGAATTGCACCCAATAAACCCAGGCCAATCATTTTGGGTGGCACAACATTCTGACCGGTTTGCATATTGCCCGAGGCATTGAGTGTGTGACAGGCAGTACACGAGGGTTGAATAGGATTAGTGGCAAGATTCGCCAATTCGGACATAGGCAAGTTACCACCCTGCGCTTGTGGCCCCGGCATAAATTGCTCCAGGTGGCTGCCGTTAATCATATTGGTGTGCAATACGCGGCGCCCCATTAACCAATCGGCAATATGGTTTGCCCCGATATTGTAAGCGTGTTGCATGTAGGCAAAACGTTGTTGTGCTCCACCAGTCGCAGAGAGTTGCGGCACAGTGGTGTTGCCACCGAGTTTTGCAAAACTGTCGTTCACATTGAGCGGGCCGATCGCAGAATCGCGATTGTTTACTGTGAAGCCTTCACCTAAAACATATTTAAACGTTTGGCCATAGTAGTTGACGTTATCGCCCGTTAATTGCGCGCGATCAAAATTGATGGTGGTTTCAAATTCAATTTGCGCACCATGCTCAAAGG
>JAGKXA010000592.1 GCA_021151615.1 Cellvibrionaceae bacterium
ACCGATAACTGAACCGTCAACATCGGACCCGGTAAGAGTCACTGTAACCAGTGAGTCTTCATTGCCAGAGGCAGAAGCGGTATTGGTTTCAGGGGCATCATTCACCGGGGTAACACCGATGCTCACTACAACGGTATTTCCATCAACACTACCGTCGTTAACTTTATAACTGAAGCTATCAGCGGTGGTTTCACTGCCGTCGTGGGTGTATGTGAAAGTGCCATCGGCATTCAAAGTCAAAGTACCGTGTGCCGGACCGGATACAAGAATAGCGGTCAGGGAGTTACCTTCTGCATCGGTATCATTAGCCAGCACGCTGGTGCCGTTCAAGGTTCCACCTTCAGCAACAGTGAAACTATCAGCAACCGCAACCGGTGCATCATTGACCGGAGTTACATTGATCGTGACTGTTACGGTATTACCATCGATAGTGCCATCGTTAACTTTGTAACTGAAACTATCGGTAGTGGTTTCACTGCCATTGTGGATATAGGTGAAAGTGCCATTGGCGTTCAACGTCAAAGTTCCATTGGCTGGACCAGTGACGAGGATGGCAGTTAATGGGTTGCCATCCGGATCGGTATCGTTGGTCAGTACATTGGCGGCTACACCACTGAGGGTACCACCTTCAGCAACAGTGAACGTATCGGCGACTGCAACAGGTGCATGGTTGATCGAAGTAACTGTTACCGTCACAGTTGCTGTATTCGATATAGCGCCGGAAGGATCACGAACGGTGTACGTAAAACTATCGCTACCGGAAAATCCGCTGTTGGGTGTGTAGATAGGGTTACCAGTTACTGCATCAATCACCACCGAACCATTGGCGCCCTGGGTAACGGAATTTACAGTCAGAGGATTACCTTCAGCATCAGTGTCATTGGTGCGTACGGCGACGGTTACTGAACCATCCTCAAGGACTGTAACCGTATCGTCATTGGCTACCGGAGCATCATTAACAGGCGTTACATTGATAGTTACAGTAACGATATTACCGTTGACGGTGCCATCATTAGCGCGATAGGTGAAACTGTCTGATGTGGTTTCACTGCCATTGTGGACATAGCTGAAAGTGCCATCGGCATTCAGGGTCAAAGTGCCGTTGGTGGGGCCGGTAACCAGCACCGCGTTAAGTGTATTGCCC
>JAGKXA010000593.1 GCA_021151615.1 Cellvibrionaceae bacterium
TGCAAAGGGCGCCACCATTTGCATAGTGACCCACGACCCGCGCTCTGCCCATCGTGCGCATCGCATTGTGCAGATGATGGATGGCCAGGTAGTGAGCGATATCTCCAGCGACGCTGCAGGAAATAATCAGGCGCAAAAAAATTATGCCACCGCCGCGAGTACCGCTGCCAATAACCAACTGGCGGGTGCGCTATGAACCTGTTGCTCGATATTAAATATACGCTGCGTATTCTGCTGAAAACACCCGGCTTTACCGCGCTGACAGTGGCGGTGATGACTCTGGGGTTAGGCGTATCCATTTTTATGCTGTCGGTGGCTAATGCGATTGTCTTTCGTCCGCTGGATTTTAACGACGGCGAGCGACTGATGTTTATTAATCGTCTGGTCGATAACCGCGTACAGCAAACCATCCTGCATGATTACCAAAGAATAAAAACAGAGAGTCAGAGCTTCGAATTACTCGCGGCCTTTGGTTCTGAAACTGCGGTATTGTCTGACGGTGTGAAAGCTATTCGCTACCAGGGAATTTATGCGGGAAGTGGTTTTTTTGAGTACACCGATGTTGCTCCCCTGTTGGGGCGAACACTCGCGGACCATGATCAGGTTATTGGTAACCCCCAGGTGGTAGTGATTGGTTATGACCTTTGGCAAAACTATTTTGGCGGCGATGAACATATTATCGGAAAAACTGTGCAAATTAATCGCACGCCGGTAGAGGTGGTCGGGGTTATGCCCCAGGGTTATTTATTTCCATTTAACAATCAGATTTGGTTGCCGTTGCGCAAAGATGCCAATCAATTTTTATTAAAAGATTCCCCCTTGATACGGCTGCTGGCTAAAACCAAACCGGGGGTTTCGGCCGCAGAAGCAGAGCTGGAATTAAAAAGTATCTATGCTAATAGCAGTGACTTACGCATTAACCCGCAGCAAAATATCAGTGCGCGTGTTGATCTTTATAAGCGTGAACTAAGGCGCGATAACATCAAATTATTTTATCTGATGCTGAGTGCCGGATTTTTTGTGCTGGCGCTGAGCTGCATTAATGTCGGTAATTTATTGCTGGCGCGGGCCAATATGCGCGCAAAAGAAATTGCCATTCGCATGGCGCTGGGGGCACCGCGCGCACGTTTAATTGCGCAAATG
>JAGKXA010000594.1 GCA_021151615.1 Cellvibrionaceae bacterium
GTGCTACAACTGCAACCAGCCTGGTCACCTGTCGCGCGACTGCCCCAACGGCTCGTCCCGCCCGCCTCGCGCGGCCGGCGGCGCGTGCTACAAGTGCAACCAGCCCGGCCACATGGCTCGCGACTGCCCCAACCAATAAGCAGCGAAGGCTGCAGGATTGTGATCGCGCGATCGATTAACACGCGACACGTAACGACGTTCCTTCCCCCCCTTTCTGACCAATTCTGACGGCAGCCGCAGCGAAGGCTGGGCGACAAAGCGTGAATGCGCGCGCATGACGCGCGGACAACGAACGATTCAACACTGGCGACGACGAGCGACGAGGTTATGATGGGAGACGACGAGACGTGGCATTGCACGAGGCGTGACTGACGGCACGGCAGGCGCGACGACCAGGGGGCGGATCCACCGTCCCGAGGTCGATGAGGCTGCTGTGAAGCCGGTTTCCCTCGCCGATTCCTGTACATTCCCGGTACCCCAGGCAGCCGGCGAGTTTGACTTGACGGGCGTTCGCCCGCGGCTTGGGCTTTCACGGGCCAAAGCTGCGAGTGCTGTGCCCTCGTCGGCTCGCGATCGGCTTGCCGACACGCGCGATACATGAACCCAAGCTTTTTCCCCGGCGACGGTTCGTTGAGTCGATGAGAGCGATGCGAGCATGTGCGGCGCGTGTTGTCGCGACGACGGCGAAGGCATAAGTTTGGTTTTGTGCGGGCTTGTTGATTGGAGTTTAGATCAAGTTCTCCGCTATGGCGTGCCGCAACTGCAACCAGATGGGCCACTTCGCCCGCGACTGCCCCCAGGGCGGCAGCGCCCCTCGCCAGTCCTCTGGCGTGTGCTACAACTGCAACCAGCCCGGCCACATGTCCCGCGAGTGCCCGATGCCCCGTCAGGAGCGTGCTCCCCGTACCGGCGGTGCCAGCACTGGCGTGTGCTACAACTGCAACCAGCCTGGTCACATGTCGCGCGAGTGCCCGCAGCCGCGCCAGGAGCGCGCGCCCCGCGCCGGCGGTGCCAGCAGTGGAGTGTGCTACAACTGCAACCAGCCCGGCCACATGTCCCGCGAGTGCCCGCAGCCGCGTCAGGAGCGTGCTCCCCGCAGCAATGCCGGCGTGTGCTACAACTGCAACCAGCCTGGTCACCTGT
>JAGKXA010000595.1 GCA_021151615.1 Cellvibrionaceae bacterium
GCTGTCGCACTCACTGCAGGAACAGATACTTTACCCAAGGTGTACTGAGGCACATCCTTTAAATCCAACGGCAAGCTGGTCGCATCCTGAAATGGTACATACATTTTGAACACGTGATAGGTAGGAGTCAGAATCATTTTCTCCTTGTCAGTCAAAATCATCGCCTGAAGTACATTCACCATTTGCGCAATAATACTCATGTGCACACGGTCGGCATGCTTGTGGAAAATATTGAAATTCAACGCAGCGACAATCGCATCGCGCAAACTGTTTTGCTGGTACAGGAAGCCGGGGTCATCATCACCGGTTACGTCATACCAGGTACCCCATTCATCCACATAAAAACCAACTTTTTTCTCTGGGTCATTTTTATCCATCACTTTTTTGTTGTTGATGATGAACTGATCCATTTTTAAGGTATTCACGAGGGTAGACATCCACTCTCCTTCCGGGAAGCCCAGCGCTGCCCCCTTCACCTTCCAGTCACCGGTAGGCAAGGTGTAGTAGTGAAAGCTCACCGCATCCATGCGCAGCGCCCAATTCGGTTTCACATTCGCCGTAAGATGGTCAGCCCAACTGGTGTCTTCGGTGTGGCCCCCACTCGCAATTAATATCGGCGTGTTGTGCTTGGGCGTTTTGAGAAAGCTGGCATATTGCTTGTAGAGGTGGGTATAGAACTCTGGCGTCATATTGCCGCCGCAACCCCAGGCTTCATTGCCAATCGCAAAATAATGTACACGGAAGGGTTTATCACGACCGTTTTTCCGGCGTAATTCCGCCAGGGTCGACTTGCTTTCGGAGGTCATGTACTCCATCCAATCCGCCATTTCCTGCGCGGTGCCGGTGCCTAGATTACCGTTTACATAGGCTTCTGCACCGAGTATTTCAACCAGATCAAAAAACTCGTGAGTACCTACCGCATTATCCTCAATAACCCCGCCCCAGTTGGTATTTACCCTTGCAGGACGCTGATTGCGCGGCCCTATACCTTCGCGCCAGTGATACTCGTCCGCGAAACAACCGCCAGGCCAACGTACCAATGGCACGCGAATTTCTTTCAACGCTCCTACAACATCATTACGCCAACCACGGGTATTAGGTATTTTGGAGTCTTCACCAACCCATAGTCCCTCATAAATACCT
>JAGKXA010000596.1 GCA_021151615.1 Cellvibrionaceae bacterium
TTATTCACTCCTTGCGAGGAGCAAGACGTTGAATCGCTTGTTTCAGCGTTTCGCGCCTGACTGGTTTGGTCAGGTACTCTTCTGCTGGTCGGCGATTAAAGCGCTTGCGCTCTTCAATCATGGAAACCACAATCACCGGAATATCACACACATCCGGATCCTCCTTGATACGTTCGAATAAAATCCAGCCATGCTGGTCTGGTAACAATAAATCGAGCGTAATTACCTGGGGTTTAATGGTTTGAATTAATCGCCAGCCACTTTCGGCATCACTCGCCGTATGCACCTGATAGCCTTCAGCGCGAATAGTGCGCGCCATAACATCCAAAAAGGCCGGGTCATCGTCAATCATTACCACATGCTCACCCACAGCATTTGGATTGGATAACAACGGTGCAGTCACTGACTCTTCGGCATCATTTTTTTGTACAAGCACAGGAGTGGGGTTCATCGGCAACGGTAGCTCCACAATAAATTTGGCGCCCGCACCCAACTCACTTTCTACATGAATATTGCCACCCATTAATTCACGGAGCTGGCGGGTAATGGACAAGCCCAAACCACTGCCCTGAAATTTACGCGTAGTACCAGAATCAGCCTGTTTGAGGGGATCAAAAATGCCCGCCTGCTGTTCCGCTGAAATACCAATGCCGCTATCAGCCACGCTGATAAAAATACGTTTGGGTTGATGATAGGCCTTGATGCGCACCTGCCCATTGGGCGCAAACTTGATCGCATTACCTAATAAATTGATAAGTATATGCAGTAATTTTTCCGGATCCGCTTTTGGCAGGGATTCGCCATCATCAACATCCAGCAGCAAACGAATAGCATTTTTCTCAATCAGTGGTGCCACTGTACCAACCGCTTCGTCAACCAGACTGGAGAGTTTTACTTCTGCCAGATCCAGATCCATACGGCCAGATTCAATCTTGGCCAAATCCAGCACGCTATTAATTAATTTCAACAGGCGTTCGCTGTTGGCAATCACACGCGTTAAATCTTTTACGTGATGCTCATCGTCAGCCAATTTTAATTCTTCAATAACCACTTCGGTATAACCGATGATGGCTTGCAGCGGTGTGCGCAGTTCATGGCTCATCAACGACAGAAATTCACTCTTGGCCTGACTCGCATCCTC
>JAGKXA010000597.1 GCA_021151615.1 Cellvibrionaceae bacterium
AAAGAGTATACCCAAAAAAACATTTTTGATGTCGAGATTGTATGCCTGTTAGTTTTTTAACCATTCAACAAAAAGAACGTTACGGTCGATATCAAGCAACTGTTTCCGCCAACGATATTGCTGGCTACTTTTATTTAAACGACGATGATTTAGACTGGATATCAAAAAAACGTAGTGAATTCACTCGATTGGGCTATGCCTTACAATTAACCTCTGTCAGGTTTCTGGGTACTTTTCTTGAGAGTGATAGCCATGTTCCATCTCTAATTGTGCAAGTACTGGCTTCACAAGTTAATGTGGCTAATTTGTCTTGCCTAAACGACTATTGGCGTAGTGAACAACGTTGGCGACATACAACAGAAATTCGCACTCGATACGGGTATCGTGAGTTTGTTGATAAAGGGGTTCGATTTCGGTTAGGAAGATTATTATGTGCGATGTGCTGGACAGGCACTGACCGACCCAGCATTTTATTTGAACACGCATGCGTTTGGTTAATAAAACACAAAGTGTTATTACCTGGAGTAACGACCCTAGAACGCTTTATTGCCGAAGTACGGACGCGTATGGAAAGCCGTTTGTGGTATCGACTTGGGCAAAATATTAATCAGGAACAAAAAAATCAGTTAGAAAACCTTTTAACCAACGCAGATGATAATGGTCGTCAATCTTTGCTTGATAAATTGCGAAAAGGTCCTGTCAGAGTGAGTTCCCCCTCACTGGTTAAAGCACTCCAGCGAATAGAAACCATTCGCTCGCTAAACATTGTATTGCCCACCCCCCTTTACATTCCACAAGTTCGCCTAGCTTCACTTGCGAGATTTGCAGGTACAGCAAAAGTCAGTGCAATCAATCGACTCCCAGTCCACAGACGTATAGCAACATTAGTCGCATTCGTTCATTGCTTGGAAGCAACGGCACAAGACGATGCGCTTGACGTACTTGATATGCTGTTGCGTGAAATTTTCTCTAGCGCAGAACAAGCAGACAGAAAAAACCGATTACGAACTATCAAAGATCTCGACAAAGCAGCTCTCACCCTTGCCAAAGCGTGCGGGGTTTTACTGGATCCCAATCAACCAGACGAAACGGTACGCTCTAAAATTGAGGCTATTGTTGACCGCAGCACCCTTATTCAGG
>JAGKXA010000598.1 GCA_021151615.1 Cellvibrionaceae bacterium
GCAAACTGGCAGAAGCCTTTTTAGCGCTGCAACTGGAGTGGCGTCTCAGTAAAAGTGAAATTTTAATTCACTACGCGAGCCAGGCGCCCTTCGGCGGCAATATCGTCGGGCTGCGCGCAGCCGCATGGCGTTACTTTGGTCGCGCGCCGGAATATTTATCCTGGGCGGAGTCGGCCTTGCTCGCAGTATTGCCGAACAGCCCGGCATTAATTCACCCGGGGCGCCAGCGCGATCTGTTGCAACAAAAACGTGATCGTTTGTTGCAGCGTTTGCATCAGCAACAGTTATTATCAGATCTGGATTTGCAATTGGCGTTGTTGGAGCCACTGCCGGAGCGGCCACAAGTATTGCCGCAAATTGCACCGCATTTATTAGCTACCTTAAAAAAACAAACACCCGAAAAAAATCTATTCCATTCAACGCTGGATTTACCGCTGCAACAATTGGCCAACCAGATAGCACAGCGACACAGTGCACGGCTTGCCAATGAAGGGGTAAATAATATTGCGCTGGTATTAATCGATCACCAAAGTATGGAAACACTCGCCTATCTCGGCAATAAACCGTTTAGTAACAACTCCGTTAATGACAAACGCCGCTTTGCACCGGATGTGGATATTGTGCAGCGCCCGCGCTCTACCGGCAGTATTTTAAAGCCACTGCTTTATGGATTGATGTTGCAAGAAGGGGAGCTGGCACCCACCAGTTTAATTCCCGATATTCCCACCCAAATAAATGGCTACAGCCCGCGCAATTACGATCGCAATTTTCGCGGTGCAGTACCGGCGCAATTTGCGCTGGCACATTCGTTAAATATTCCCGCGGTGCGTATGTTGCGCGATTACGGCATAGGTCGCTTTCAGGAAAAATTGCAGGCCATGGGCATGAGCAGTTTATTTCGCCCGGCCGATGACTATGGCTTAACGCTAATTCTCGGTGGCGCTGAGGCAAGCTTGTGGGAATTAACCGCAATCTATGCGCGCCTTGCCGCCGCCGCGCGCGATGGTGATAAACCGCAACCCACAGTGCAATTATTGCTACAACAAAAAAGTGATGGCCAACAACAGCAAGGCTCAACAACAAATCCAGCAACAGAAAGCTCGGTAATAGAAAGCCCGGTAATAGAAAACTCGGTAATAG
>JAGKXA010000599.1 GCA_021151615.1 Cellvibrionaceae bacterium
AATTCGATCACCTGCTCGCTACTGAAGCCCAACGGCAGGGTGCCGATATTCGCTATGGCCACAGCTTGGCAGCCATCTCCTTTACCGACCATGGAGCGCAATTACAGGTTCAGCCGGATACGGGAGCTGCTTACCAGCTTAACGCTGGATTTGTCCTCGATGCCTCGGGATTCGGGCGGGTATTACCGCGGATGCTGGATCTGGAGCTACCGTCCAGCTTTCCGGTGCGAACTTCGGTTTTTACCCATATCCAGGATAATATCGCCAATATCAGCCATGATCGCAGCAAAATCCTGATTACTGTGCATCCACAGCACCCTGATATCTGGTTTTGGTTGATTCCCTTTCCCAATGGGCGCAGCTCGGTAGGCGTGGTCGGCGACAGCCAATATTTTGCTGGTAACGATGACCTTAGCGCCTGTTTGCAGGATTTTATTAACCAGACCAGTGACCTCGGTCAGCTATTACGAAACGCTGTATTTGACACTCCGGTACAAAAACTCAGTGGTTATGCCTGCAATGTAAAAAGCCTGTGGGGCACAAATTTCGCGCTATTGGGAAATGCGGGGGAGTTCCTTGATCCAGTGTTTTCATCCGGCGTTACTATTGCCATGAAATCAGCCAGCCTGGCGGCACCGCTGGTCAGTCGCCAGCTCAGAGGTGAAACGATTGATTGGGAACAGGAGTATGCCCGCCCGCTCAAGCGCGGCGTCGATACGTTTCGCCACTATGTCACTGCCTGGTATGACGGCCGTTTCCAGGACGTTATATTCTTCCGCCAGGAACGTTCAACGGCAGCTATCAGCAATATGATCAGCTCCATCCTCGCCGGCTATGTATGGGATAACAATAACCCCTTTGTAGCCGAACCGGCGCGCCGCCTTAATGCGCTGGTCGAACTCTGCCGGAGCTAGCGGATGCGCCTATTGATTGTCTGCTTGATTGCCTGCTGGATGGTATTGTTGGCCGGTTGCGCACAGCGGCAACATTACCAACTGGAGGATTTACCTTTACCGGCAGCCCAGGGCAGTGGTTGTTGCTGGCAGGCCACACAACAGTTGGAAATTCACTATAAACAGCATATTTACCGGCTGGGTGCTGCGCTGGCGCGGACGGTTGACGGCGTAAGCCTGGTGTTG
>JAGKXA010000600.1 GCA_021151615.1 Cellvibrionaceae bacterium
GTGTAGTAATAGGCCAGGGTTGCTGCTCGCGCGACAACGTAAACGATGAAGGCGATCCATAATCCGTGATTGCCCCACAGACTAGTCATCCCCAAACTGCACGCAATAAAAATTAGCAGCGAAAAAAATGATGCATTGCGCATAGACCGGCTGCGCATGGCCCCAATAAAAATTCCATCCAGCTGAAACGCCGCAAATGAAACCAGCACATAAATAGCTGCATAGGGCAGGTAGGTACTGGCAGCAGTTTGTATTGCGCTAATGCTGGTTAGATAGCTAATCACGGTAGTGCCCGCAAATACAATCAACAAAGTTAAACCCAGTGCAGTCAGTGCTGCTATTTGGCTGGATACTTTTATCGCGCGATTAAAAAATTGTTGATTGCGTGCACCTATAGCTTTTCCTACCAGCGACTCCAGTGCAAATGCAAAACCATCCAGAAAAAATGCGGAGAAGGAGATAAATTGCAACAAAATATGGTTGGCGGCGAGAGTGGTATCACCAAAGCCCGCGCCCTGGTTGGAAAAAAATGCAAAGCCACCCAGTAAAAACAGGGTGCGCCACATAATATCGGCATTGGTGCTGAGTGTTTTTATCAAGGCAGAGCGATTTAATATTGCTGACCAATTCCAAATGTTTTCACCGGGTTCACGCAATTGGCGCATCACCATTAACAAGCCTGCGATGGCGCAGCTCCATTCGGCAATGAGTGTGCCCCAGGCGATTCCGCGTACACCCCAATCAAAACCCACCACAAATAAAGTATCCAACAATAAATTGATGCCATTTAAAAAAAGTTGTAACCAAAGCAGTTGTTTGGTTTTACCTAAACCAATCATGGTTCCCATAATGGCGTAGGTGGCGAGTGTTGCTGGTGCCGCCCAGACGCGAATATCCCAATAGGTTTTAACTTGTTCTTCTACTGCATTGCTGCCGTTCAGTAACCAGAGGGTAGCGTGAATTAACGGAAATTGCAGCGCGATTAGCAACAGGCCGATACATCCGCCCATCAATAATGCCCGACCAAATACAGCGGTGACTTCCTGATGATTACCCGCCCCGGCAGCCTGTGCGGTAAAACCTGTGGTGCCCATGCGCAAGAAACCAAAGGCCCAATACACAAAATTAAATACCAG
>JAGKXA010000601.1 GCA_021151615.1 Cellvibrionaceae bacterium
GGGTTATTTTAGTAATGTTGAGATCAATGATTTAAGAGAAGTTTTTTCTGGCAATATCAGCCTTCCCAATAAAAAAATTTCTATTGTTACATCGTTAAATGAAAAAATTATTGAACTGGATGTTGAGAATGTTAGGTCAATAGTAACTATTTTTGTTGATGATGATGAATTCCCGTCTCGTATTTTAGTTGCTCTTGACACATAGATTTGACTATTACATCCATAAAAATGCCGCTTTATAGCGGCATTTTTATTTACGTTCCTCACTCGGTTGTTAACACCAAACGCCCGTGCATCACGCGAATGGTGACGGGTGAGTTGGTATCAAACCCTGCGTGTTTTAACCAATGGCCTTTCAGTTGCAGCCAGGGCACGGTTGCCTATGGTGGGTACGCACCAATAGCAATGGTAGTGCGCTGGAAAATATTACGGAAGCTTACGGATACGACAAGCTCAACCGCTTAACCACATCGACCACCAGCGGTGTATTCGGCAGGACGCAAACCTACAACATGACTGCGCGTGGCAGTGAATCCATTCTTTACGACACCTTCAATAAACCCACGCGTATTGCCGGTGCATCCATCACCGATTTCTATTACGGCCCGGATCACGAACTCTATAAAGAAACCAGCGGCACCAAAACAACTTACAAACTTGCCGGTGGTATGTATGAAGTGATTGTGGATGGCTCAACCACCACGCAAAAAAGTTATGTGGATGGTGTAATTTTAAATAGCAGAACACTCACCAATGGAACACAAAGTGCGAATGACACCGTGTATTTGCACACCGACCATTTAGGTTCAGTGGAGGCCACTACTAATGCCTTAGGACAGTTCGTCAACCGCATGAGTTTTGGTGCCTGGGGTGAACGGCAAAAATCCGATTGGAAACCGGGAAGTCCTACGGAAAACTTCCTAACCACCAATGGTTACACCGGTCACGACCAGCTTGACAGCCATAATCTGATTCATATGGGTGGGCGGGTGTATGATCCGAATCTTGGCCGGTTCCTGAGTGCAGATATTGTTGTCCAATCACCGTATGATTCGCAGAGTTATAATCGCTACAGCTACACATCTAATAATCCATTGAGTTATACAGATCCGACGGGATACATGTCGGATCTCGTCAACTACATGATAAACCAGACGTATTCGCACTCAGGTTCATGGATGTGGGGTAATGACTTTGCACAATCAAAAGCTCAAATAGATAATTTGCAGCGGCTTAAAGAAGAGCAGCAGAAGTTGGAGGATTACCAAAGGGCGGGGCTGATTAAAAGTTACAAGGATGGGATTAAGCCGGATTATAGTGAAATGTGGAGTACTGGCGAGCTATCTTCAGAGATCCGAGCGGTGTGTTATTCGGGGC
>JAGKXA010000602.1 GCA_021151615.1 Cellvibrionaceae bacterium
CAGATCCACAGGGCAAGATTGAACAGATGACTCAAATCGCACCACTCACTACCTATGTGCACGGCGTATTAATGCTGGTCGTGCTTGCTTATATGTGGCTTTTTACTCTGTACGGTGCACTAAAAAATACTCCCATCAATTGGCTCGGGAGCGGCGTGTTTGTAGTGGGTGGATTGGCGCTGCTTGGAGCTGCACTCATCAGCGGTTTTCTGTCTCCCGCGCTGATGCTCGACACAAAAATAAACACCCCCGAACAATTAGCTATTTTTAAATTTCAATCGCATTTGATGTGGCAGTCGAATCAGATAATGGCTAACGCCGGAACCCTTGCGTGGTTGTGCGCGTTGATCTGCTGGAGCAGCACTATGCTACGCGATGACAAACTCACCCGCTGGGTTGGATTAATCGGATTAGTAATTGGCAGCGCCGGCCTGCTCGGCATAATTACAGGCAAGTGGCATTTGAACGTGAAAGGGATGAGCTTAATAGTGTTGGCAACTACCACTTGGTTTTGTGCACTTGCCGGTTGTTTATTGTGGAACACCCGTTTGCAAACACACCAATAAAATCATCTGCTGTAAAGAAAATTTTATTGGTGTGAAAGTGCGCAGCAATTGCGCACTTTTTTACACTTTATTTCTTCTCAAACGCTCCTAAATCCGGTGCGGCACCAGAATAAGGAAGCCCGACATTTACGCCTTTATCGATCAGCGCACTGTTAGCATTCAAGCGGAATAAATTGTTGTTTGGTAACGAGCCATCGGTATTGCGCGCAGCGGTTGCCAGGGACAAATCCAGGCTGGCGAAATCGGCAGCAATGGCAGATGGGCCGGTATCCCAGGAATTATTTTTGCTATCGGCATTGGATACATTCACAGTTCCTGACAGGGAAACATTATTTCTCAGGTAATGTTTTTCTCCAGAGTTAACGGGATTGCCCAAGCCGTAATTAATACCGTTGCGATAGGCAGTGTTATTCAGCACCGTTAAACCGCCGGCATTATTATTTTGATCAAACCCTTTCAGGGGATTATCAAACGCCACAGAATTGGTGATGCGATTGCGTGCCACTATTTTATTGCCACCCAATTTAAAACCATTGCCGTTGCCGGCGAAGCTGCCGTAATTCCATAC
>JAGKXA010000603.1 GCA_021151615.1 Cellvibrionaceae bacterium
GGCTTGGTTGCAGGAAAGTCGTAATCGTAGTGGAGTAATTAAAAGTAGCGAATTGACAGATGATTTAAGCAGCGTTAAATATTTCACGTTAAAGGGTGAGCAACAAGCATTGCGGCTCGAACTCAGTGCGGCATCGGCTACGCAGTTTAATGATGCGAATCTTGTTGTGCTTAATAGCAACACTCGCTTCGTTTTGGCCAATAATAATCCGCGGAGCAGTGCACTTGAAAAGCAGGTTGATGCGGCGTTGCAGAATTTGAGTAGCGATCCGCGTTCGGTGGGTTTTTCAGTGGGTATCTATCACCAGAAAAAATCTTACGTGTTTCATTACGGTACAACGGAGCACGGCAAAGCGATACTTCCGACAAACAATACCCGTTATGAGATTGCCTCAATTAGTAAGACGTTTACAGGTACCTTACTTGCGCAGGCCGTAGTGGGAAAGAAGCTGACACTTGAAGACGATGTTCGCGCTTATTTGGTTGGTGATTATGACAATCTAGTATTCAATGGTGAGCCGATTCGCATCAAACATTTGCTTAATCATCGCTCTGGCTTGCCTGTTATTTTTCTCAATGATCCGGCAATCTTTGCTGATCAAAATTACGAACAAATACCTTATCGCATTATTGCGGCGCAGTCAGGTTACACGCACGAGCGTTTTCTAACGGATTTACGCGCAGTCAAACTGACAGCAACACCCGGTAGCCAATTTCGCTATTCCAATGTTTCGGCTGATCTGGCGGCGCTGATTCTCGAGCGGCTTTATCAGAAGCCGTTTGCGCAATTGCTTACTGAAAAACTGTTTGTGCCACTGGGTATGAATAATAGTGAGTTGCAAGTTGCACAAGTCGAACATCCACAGCTCGCATTCGGCTACAACGAGAAAGCCAAGGCAATGCCGCGCAATATCGGTATCATCGGCGCTGACGGTGGTATTCGTTCTACAGCGGAAGATCTGTTGCGTTATTTACGCTATCACCTTAATGAACGCGAGCCGGCAGTGGGCGTGTCGCACGCCGTGACTTACGGCGCTTTGCCCCGGTATGCGGTGGGACTCAATTGGCAAATGAAAACAGATTGGCGTGGCACCCGCCAATTGTGGCAGAGTGGTGGCTCGTTTGGATTC
>JAGKXA010000604.1 GCA_021151615.1 Cellvibrionaceae bacterium
ATTCACACGAGCATCGTGAATAACACACTGGGCAGCGGTTTTTATAATCTGGGCGAAGGCGCTATTCGCAACAGCATTATCCTCAACAATAGTAGCGACATTTCTGCACACAACCCCAGCAATTGCCTCAATAACAATAATCAATTAATTACGCGCGGCCTGTTATTAGGCGGCGGCAATAATTTGTGTGCGGGTGAATTGCATATTCAGGATTCGGAAACCTATTCACGCGTACTTGCACCTTTGGCGGCGAATAATGCCGCGCTGGAAACACACGCACTGCTGCCACTGAGCCCCGCAGTAGATGCGGGCATTGGATCTTGCAGTACATTTGACCAACGCTGGCAACCTCGACCTATTGATGGTGACAACAACAGCGTTGCCAATTGCGACCTGGGCGCGTACGAACGTCAAACCAGCGATTAATTATTTTTTCATTTTCATAAAATTAAAGGAGTTAAGCATGCGCACTGCGATATTTTTTTCCCGCCAGTTGCTAAGCAGTTACTGCGCTGCACTTGCGCTCTGTGCCAGTACAAATACACTCGCAGCGCAATTTGTGGTAACTAAAACAACAGATTCGTTTGATGGCAACTGCGACAGCGACTGTTCACTGCGTGAAGCGGTACAGGCTGCCAATCAAACACCTGGCGAACACACCATTAAATTGCAATCGCTCACCTATGTGTATTCCATCCCCGCACCGCGCGGTGAGGAAGGTGAAACCATTGAAGAGGATGACATCAGCATTGGTGACATTGAAGTGCGCAGCTCACTGACTATTAGCGGGCCAGAGGGCGGCGCTACTGTTATTAATGCAGATTTCAAAGATAGACACTTCTCAGTCGCCAACGGCGTTACGCTAACACTGAGCAATATCAAGCTGACTGGCGGACGCAGCTCCGGCTACGGCGGGTCAATCATAAATCGCGGCACACTGCACTTAAAAAATATTTTGCTGGAACGCAACTTTGCCAGTGCGCCATTTAATGGCGGCGGCGGTGGCGCCCTTGCAAACTATGGCGAGTTACAAATCCAACGCAGCACATTTACCAGAAACACCAGCTCCTTCGGCGATTCCGGTTCTGCACTGGGCGGCGCTATTTTCAATCAGGGTAATGCATATAT
>JAGKXA010000605.1 GCA_021151615.1 Cellvibrionaceae bacterium
ATTCAGAGGTCCGGGAATTTCACCTGGTAGTCGTTGCCCCTCCCCGCACACGACCGTCCTCTTCCACCATGTGGTATCGCAATATGGCGATTTTGGACCACAGGCTGGCCACCTCGCCAGCACTTCATCCAAAGAGGGGGTTAAGAAAACAAAGGGTGGGGAGTCTTAGGCTGCAGCAGCCTCGGAAGCCGACTCAAGTTCCTCTGAGGCCATCGACGTCGCCAGCGACGAATCTGAGCCGCAACACGTTGAACAGTTCATCTCTGCAAGAGACGGCTGCCCAGACATGAGGCGTTCATACTCGGAGAGCATGGCGTAGTCGGCCTCGAACTTGCTGAACGCATACGCGGCGGCAGCCTCCTTCGCATCACGGCCGGAAAGGATCGCATTAAGCAAATCAAAGCGTTCTTCTGGGCGAAGTGCTTTTGAACACACCTTTGGCGGAGGTGATTCGCGATCCGACTCGGTCGGAGTTGGCGTTGGAGGGGCCGGCGGCGTACGCGGAAGAGCGTCTGGCTTCGCGAGGCGCGCGCGTTGACGGCGTGAAAGCTTGTCGGCGCTTCCGCTTGGGGCCACGGGCGTGCCAGAAACAGCGGCGTCGACGTGCGGAGGAACCGCATCCCACGAGCAAAGGGGGTGAGAAGGCTTAACCGCGGAGTTCCGGCCCTCCGGCCGCAACGCGGAAGCGCTCGTGAGTGCGCACACGGCGCCGTGCTCTTGGCGCCACGCGGGGCGGACCAAGGCGACAGCAACGGCCAAGCAAGCCGTTTGAAGAAGTCCGTTGACGACGTCGGCTGGTGCGACGAAGAACAGGACGTACATGGGCAGAACGATGCCCGCGACGAAGGCCGCGCAAGCGAGCTGTTGCGGCGAAGGCATGTTTTCCGACGATGTACAAGGTAGGAAGTTTTTGGAGTACAAGAAGGGCGGAAAGTCTACACGCGTTTTCCTTTCGCGCGAAGAAAGCGCAAGCGAAGACCAAGCAAGCGAAGACCAGCGAACGAAGAAGAAAGCAAGCGGCGCGAGCGAAGCGAGCGCCGCTGCAAAAATCAACGCTGCAAAAATCAACGCTGCAAAAATCAACGCTGCAAAAATCAACGCTGCAAAAATCAACGCAATAAGATGCAA
>JAGKXA010000606.1 GCA_021151615.1 Cellvibrionaceae bacterium
CCTTCACATCAAATGCAGAATCGCCAGTCGTATCGAAAGTGTTTTTATGAATCCAGATTTCATGCGATGCGCCGGTGGAGCGAATCATATCCGGGTCGACATAATGGTCTTCCGTGTGACCGGCACCTTTGAAGCTCAGGTGCGTCAAAATTACCTGCTCGGCAGTTTGGGTTGGGGTGCCGGTAGAATCTTTTCCGATCGCAAAACCACTAAACAGGAAATACGCCTGACTCATACGGCCGTCCAGGGTTTTGTTGGAGCCAATGACCGGATTGCGAATCGGGTTGTTGGATTTGTTCATGGCGCTGTTAAAGAAGGTTGTGACACAAGCAGATTCGCTTACGCCATTTTTTGCACACCATTGCTGATAATTCACGCACTCAGCTTCAGTTGCACCCAAAATGGATTGCACTGTCGCGTTGTTACAACCTAAACGATACATACCAATTTCGGAGGGGTGGGCGAATTCAAGTTTATCGAACACAATCCAGTTAGGTTCATCGCCGCTAATGGCTTCCAGCACTTGTTGCTCAACCGATTTGGTTGAGTTTTTAGTGATCACGGTGAGTTTGCTGTTGCCGCCAGCATCGTATCCACCACGCGCATTTTCACCATAACCCACAGCGGTGCCCAGGGTCTTGTGCAAACACTCCACAATTTCCTGATCCGTTTGCAGTGCAGTATCACGCCAGTTTACGTTGGCGTTGGTGGCGAGGTTAATACAGTCCGCACTCAGGTTTACATTCTCTGGAATATAAACGCTGCTGGCGGATGAACTGCTCAGGCTGGAATTAACAGCACTGGTAGAAACGCTGGAAGCAATTGAGGAAGTTGTTGTTGCACTCGATACAACACCGATGCTGCTAGCCGCTGTGCTAGCGACACTGGAAGAAACAGCACTCGATGAATTAGCTGCACCACCATCGGTGTATTCCACTTGTAAATTATCAATTGTTACCGTGGCAGAGCTTTCCGTGCGCAGCGCAATAAATGAATTCGTGCTTCCCACAGTGCGTGCAATTTCAATGCGTTGTCCGGCAGTCAAACTGTTTGCAACCGCTTCAAACACTTTTGAATTGGCACCGTGAATGGAATTGCCCTGGCTGGTGGTATTGTTATCGATATA
>JAGKXA010000607.1 GCA_021151615.1 Cellvibrionaceae bacterium
TGTTATTTGAAGGAAAGTAACGCGCACGCAAATGCATAAATGGCTCTTCCACCAATTTATACAGCCCCCAACCAGCAATAAGGCTAACCAGCAGGATAATTCCCATTCCCACATAACCATCGGTGTTGATGCCAGCATTGTTCAGTGGTTCTTTCAGCAATTGATACAAGGGTTTGTGGATCAAATAAATTGCGTAAGACCAGAGCGCGAGACTGGCGGCGCCGGGAATCTGGCAGCGATAGAGCCAGCATCGAGGTGATAAACCTGCTAACACCAATAATGAAAAACTCATTGCCAACAATGAATAGCCGATACTGGTTGTCCAGGGATTAATGCCAACTCCTTCCTGATAATGAATATTTAAAAATAGATAAAACACTATCCCACTGCTTAATAAGCCTGCTAACAACCATTGATTACCATAACGCAATAATTTAGCAAAAGTTGTCGGGTGATAATTTTTAATCAGTGCCAGGGCAATTCCCGGTAGCAATTCATCAAATCGTGAATAGCTGGGGTAGTAAATAAACTCCCAATAATCTTTCCCGGTAATTGCCGCACCTGCGTGGGTAGTAAACATATACCAGCGAGTAATGGCCGCCGCAATAAATGCGAGTCCAATCAATAGCCACAAACGTGTTGCCTTAGTAGTGTTGGATAATGCCAGCATACAAATCAATGGGAAGAGTAAATAAAACTGTTCTTCAACGCACAATGACCAGGAGTGGGTAAAGGTTTCGCCGGGGCGCATATCCAGATTCTGGGTAAAAGTCAGAAATTGCCAGAAGGGGGCAGTGTAAGTCCCGGTTAATAGGCTGGGCAGGAGTAAATAGAGCGCGAACACCACATAATAATTGGGTAGAGTGCGCAGTAAGCGACGCGCATAAAAATGTTTGAGTGAAAAGTTATCCTTGTTGGCATAAGCGCGTAATAGTTGATCACCAATTAAATAGCCACTTAGCACAAAAAATAAATCGACACCTACCCAACCAATTTTAGAAACAAAACCAAACAGCAGTTCGTTGCTAACAACTACGCGGTAGTGAAAAATGAGCACCAGTAGAATCGCCAGTGCTCTCAGGGTATCAAGGCCATTTAAACGTGCCTTATTGACTTGGTCATGCA
>JAGKXA010000608.1 GCA_021151615.1 Cellvibrionaceae bacterium
CTATAAAAAAGAATACGATGTAAACCCAGGCATTTTTGATGATGAACATCAATTCCAAATGCTGAAAAACGAAGCGCGTTTGGAACTGGGTATGTTGAAGTTTTTAACGGAAGGCGAGTTCGGTGCATTCACCAACTGCTTCGAAAACCTGACCGGTTTGACCAACCTGCCGGGCCTTGCAACCCAACGTTTGATGGCAGCGGGTTTTGGTTATGGCGGTGAAGGCGATTGGAAAACTGCTGCGATGGTGCACATCTGTAAAGTGATGTCCAAAGGCCGCGCAGGCGGTTCATCCTTTATGGAAGATTACACCTATCACTTTGGTGCGATTAATTCGGGTGGAGTGGATCAAGTATTGGGCGCGCATATGTTGGAAATTTGCCCTTCTATCGCTGCTGCCAAACCCAAACTGGAAGTGCACTTGCATACCATCGGGTGCCGCAACGACATCGCGCGTTTGATTTTTACCGGCAAAGCGGGTCCTGCGCTGTGTATTTCCCTGATCGATATAGGCACTCGTTTCCGTTTTATCATCAACGAAGTGGACACCGTAAATCCACCGCAAGAATTGCCGAAGTTGCCCGTGGCTAAAGCCCTGTGGGAGCCGCGTCCAAATCTGGAAATTTCTGCTGCCGCCTGGATTCAAGCCGGTGGTGCGCACCACAGCGCTTACACCCAAGGTGTAACGGCCGATGAGATAGTTGACTACGCAGAAATGGCTGGCGTTGAAGCAGTGGTGATTGGCGAAGATACCACTGTGCGCAATTTCAAAACCGAATTGCGCCACAATGCGGCTTACTATCATTTAAAAGATGGTGTTTAAGCATCCAATAGTCGGTTTCTAAAAAAGCGGAACCCAGTCCGTGTCGCTGATAGTTACGAAACTATCAGCGGTTTATCACGCAATTATTTAATTTACAAAAATAACTATTGCCATAAACAAGTGAGGAATTTCAGTGCGAACAATAAAAAATTTACTGGGACTGTTAGTGGGTGTTGCACTCTTATCTTCTTGCTCATCCAGCAAGCAAACCGCTGCTGGGCAAAATGGCAATAGCTGTAGTCAGTTGACTGGCTATCAATTACAAGATAATTCGGTTGTGATTAAAAGTGCGAGCATGGT
>JAGKXA010000609.1 GCA_021151615.1 Cellvibrionaceae bacterium
GAATAAAATACATAGGGTGATCTTTCCATCCAGCCGCGCACAATCTCCGCTGTATTATCCTCAGAGCAGTTATCCGAGATATAGATACCTACGCCATATTTTTCGGCAAGAGGAACGTGGATTTCCAGCGAGCGAGCCAAAAATTGCGCACGATTGTAGACGGGGATAACAATCGCCAGTTTATCGTTAAGCTGCATAGATCCCCCTACTTTTTCTGGATTTAACAAAAACCAGGATCACCCACGGCAGCCCCCACAGGTAGGCGCTGACAAATCCGACGAAGAAGTATTCGAAGGGAAAAAAAATCGCCACCATCCACGTCACCAGACCAACGTGGATAGCAGTCAGCACCGACGGAACCATCAGTGGCTCTCGTTTATGCGCACGCATGTAGACAGCGAGCGCATTTACCACAATTTGCACAAACCAGCCTGTCATCAGCATGGCCAGTCCCACACCGCCCACAAGCCGATCCTGCACATCTGCATAGTTGCCAAGCACTTGCCATAAAATCAAGAACGAAAACACGCCCACTATGTAGGTGCCAGCAGCGAACAGCAGACTTCTGAAAAACAGCTTATCTAACGCAGCAAAATCCTTCCGCGCGACATGCATATTGATTTTTGGCGTAACAACACTGATCCACATATTGGCAATGCCAAAAATGGCGGCACATGCAGCCACTGACAAACCAACCTGACCTGCTTGTACAGCAGAATAGTAATGAAAGGCGAGCGGCGTAAAAATGGAAAAAATAAAGTAACCACTTATCCAACTTAGCGAATAACGCCACAGCAGCGGTGCAATTTCCTTCATCCAACCATGGGTTTGCGTACTTGCGAGCCTGGACAGCTGAAGAAGCGCAGCCTTGTACTTACTCACTAACTGCGCAGAGCCGGCCAATGCCGCCATCATTAGTGATCCAGCCAACGCATAGAGACCAAAGCCACAGGCGAGCAATATCAATGTAGAAACCGCGCTGACCACCCCTACTCTGAATCGAATACGCTGCACATCGCCGACACTGTCACAGCCCTCGATAAAGGATAAAACCATGCTATTCACAAATAGCAGGACAGAACCCAAACCATAAATAAGCCAAGGCGCTTTCCAGCTAATATCA
>JAGKXA010000222.1 GCA_021151615.1 Cellvibrionaceae bacterium
TTGTCCGGGTTTAAGTTTGGCGTTGCTGGCCAGCTCATTCCACTTCAATAAATTATTCACGCTGGTGCCGTGTTTTTTAGCGATAGTCCAGAAACTGTCGCCGGATTGGATGGTGTAATAGGTGCCGGTGTTTTTCTGGTTGCGCTGGGCAATTTCCTGCTCCGCCTGGATTGCATAGGGCGAACTCATGGGTGATTGCCCGGGAATGCTTAGGCTTTGGCCCACTCGTAATTGTGCGGATTTCAAATTATTCGCAGATTGAATGGCGGCAACGCTGGTGCCAAAGCGTTTGGCAATAGCACCCAAGGTATCACCGGATTTTACTTTGTAATCACCTGCTACCTGCACCGGAGCGACTTTTGGTAATTTATCCAGCGTCAAGGTAAATTCAGCCGCATCAGCGATGGGAATCAGCAATTGGTGTGGGCCGGTTGGGTCAGTGATCCATTTACTGTAACCCGCGTTCAGGTTGCGCAGCTCTTTGGGGTCAATATCGGCCATACGCGCAGCCTGGGCTAAATCAATCGGAGAGCTGACGTTGACGGTAGTGAAATAGGGGTTATTGGGGATTTCGTTAAGTTCGAGATCATATTTATCAGGATTGGCAACCACTTTGGATAAGGCGAGCAATTGCGGCACGTATGATTGGGTTTGCTGGGATAAGGGCAGGGACCAAAAATCGGTCCCCTTACCTTGCTTGCGGTTGCGTTCAATCGCGCGGCGCACCGTGCCTTCACCAGCATTGTAGGCGGCAATGGTAAGCAACCAATCGCCATTAAACATCGTATTCAGACGTTTTAAATAGCGGACAGCGGCGTCTGTAGATGCAACCAAATCGCGGCGCCCGTCATACCATTGGTTTTGTTTTAAACCAAAGTTGCGGCCAGTCTGGGGGACAAACTGCCAAATTCCCAATGCTTTACTGGGGGAACTTGCAAAGGGGTCATATGCGCTTTCTACGATAGGTAAGAGCGCAAGCTCCAGTGGGAGGCCATTTTCACGCAGCTCATTAGCCACATAATGCAGGTATGGCTTACTTTGCTGGGTAACCCTGTCCAAATATTGCTGGTTGTTGGAATACCAGCGCAGGTGCTTGGCCACTTTCTCATCACCGACCTTTGGTAAACCGTAACCGTCGATAATCTCATTCCAGAGATTGCCGTAATCACCGGTATGTTCGCGTAACTTGTCACCTAACCGGGATTCATCTGAGGGAGCTGTGGGTACAACTTGAGGGAGTTCAGCGGTAGCGTCAGTCGGTTTTTTGAGCGAGCTACATCCTGCCAGGGAGAGAATACATAACGAACTAAGGCCCAAGGCCAGCAGATGAGAACGATTTTTAGTGTTCATAGGGTCACTTCATCAGTTTACTTTTTAACGTGGCGCTAAAAAAACGGGGCACCACAACAGCTAAACAACGCATTTCAATGACTTTTTGATTAGCGCGTCAGCCGGTAAAAAGTCGGTTGGTTACGGCCTGTCCGCAGCTAAAAACTGCGGAGATAATTGCTTGGACCTTAGGATTTATGTCCTATTATTCTGCCAAACAACGGCTATTTAGTGATTACCTTCTGCCATCCGTGGGGCTGTGGATTTCGGATTCTAGATGCTGGCCTTTGGCGGGTCAATGCTTAATATGGAATAAGCGCAGCCTGTCACACACTCGTTGAGAGGTGTATTTAGCACTGATCCGATGGGTTATTACACCCAATGAAACTAGCTTGGCCAGGTATCCTTGATGCGTCGCAGGGCATCAAAAATCCCCGCGTCCGATTCTGGTAAAGGGGTTGAATGGGTATTAACGAAGTTTTTGATGCCAGCTTCTTGACAGCGCAAAAAGGGATTTGTTCGTTTTTCCAGCAAAATGCTGGTTGGAATGGTGATTTGATGCTGTGCCCTGAGTTGTTTGACCTGTTCCAGGCGCAATATGAGCTCGTCGTTTTCCGGTTCGATGGCTGCAGCAAAATGCAGGTTTGCAAGGGTATATTCGTGGGCGCAGTAAACAAGGGTGTCGTCGGGCAGGGCCGCCAGCTTTTGTAGTGATCCCCACATAATGCCATCGGTATCGTCGAAGCGCCGCCCACAGCCACCGGCAAACAGGGTATCGCCGCAAAACAGTATTTTATGTTCAGGCAAATAATAGGCGATGTGTTCCCAGGTATGGCCGGGGACTGCAATTACCTGAAAATTTAATCCCAGCAATGCCAAATGTTCATTATCGTTAACTGGCCTGGATACCTGTGGGATAGCCTTTGATACCGGACCGTAAACTTTCACTGGCCAGCACGAGAGCAATCCTTCAACGCCGTCGATATGATCATGGTGGCGGTGGGTAATCAGAATGGCTGCCAGCGTTAATTGTTGCTGGTGGAGAAAATCCATCACCGGTTGGGCCGCACCTGGGTCAACTACTATAACGCGCGCTTGCAGGGGATCCGGCTGGATAACCCAGAAATAATTATTCTCAAACGCGGGAATAGGGGTAATCTTTAACACTGGATGATCTCTTTGGCGGTCATTGGTAGAGTATTTTATCGTTCGTTGTGGCATGAATGGCGATAAATTTATTTCCACCAAATGGCATGGTGATGAGGGCAATAAATGCATCGAAAAATTATTAAGGCTCCACATCGACTAATGACTCGCTTTTCCGCGCTCTGGAAAAGGCGCTTTGGTGTATTGCCGCTACGTGAGTCTATTGAGGATTTAACCGGCTGGTTTGAAACTCCGTTGGGTCGATCCTTACTCGCAGAAGAGCAAGAGGCTATTAATGATGGTTTGCAGTGCGTATTTGGTTACCATTTATTACAACTGGGTATTAACGCCCGGATTGATTTGACTACTGAAAGCCTTATTTCCCACCGTTTTTTGTTGCACCCTTACGAGGAGCAAAACCCACGCCTTAGCGCCCTGGTGGATTTCAATCATTTGCCTTTGCCTGCCGAGACTATCGATGCAGTCCTCTTGCATCACACACTGGATTTTAGCCAAAGCCCCCATCATTTATTGCGCGAGGCTACCAGGGTGCTTATCCCGCGCGGACACCTGATAATCGTCGGTTTCAATCCCTGGAGTCTGTGGGGGTTTTGTGCGCGCCTTGCACGTTTGCTAACCACCGCACCCCGCTGGCGCTTTCAGTATTTGCGCCTTGGTCGTCTTCTGGACTGGCTGGCATTGGTCGATATGGAGCCAATCGCTATATACAAAGGCTTTTTTCGTCCGCCATTGCCCCAGGAAAATGCAATTAAACATTTGCAATGGGTAGAGCGCTGGGGTAAAAGGCTGCGCTTGCCTTGGGGAGGTTTCTATATGATTGTTGCCCGCAAGGATCACATACCGCTGACCCCCATAAAACCGGAGTGGAAAAAATACCGCCCGTTACCTGGTCTGGCAGTTACACGAATTATTGGTCCCGCAAGTGGTGGGCCTTTGCGCAATCTCTTGCTTGTGGGTGAGAAGGTTTGAAAAAAGTTGAAATATTTACGGACGGTGCGTGTAAGGGAAATCCCGGTCCCGGCGGATGGGGAACCCTGTTGCGTTACGGTGATATAGAAAAATCACTCTATGGCGGCGAAGCGGAAACAACCAATAACCGAATGGAATTGATGGCGGCAATTCAGGGATTGAGTACATTGCGCGAAGCCTGTGATGTGACCATCACCACCGACTCACAATATGTGCGCAAAGGTATTACCGAATGGTTGGCCAACTGGAAACGCAATGGCTGGCGCACCGCAGCAAAGGAGCCGGTAAAAAATGCCGATTTGTGGCAGCAGCTCGATGAGCAGAATCAGCGCCATCAAGTCAGTTGGCGCTGGGTAAAAGGGCACAGCGGACATCGCGAAAATGAAATAGCCGATAGCCTGGCCAATCGTGGTATTGAAGAGCTGCGTCGTTAATTATTGAAGGGGTTGAGCTAAATGCGTCAAATTGTTCTGGATACCGAAACCACAGGTCTGGAAACCTCTCAGGGTCACAGGATTATTGAAATAGGGTGCGTGGAACTGGTCAATCGTCGTTTAACTGGTCGCCATTATCATCAATACATCAATCCCGAGCGGGAAGTTGACGCGGGTGCCCAGGCAGTTCACGGTATCAGCAATGCGATGCTGGAAGATAAACCGGTTTTTGCCCGAATTGCAGATGAGTTTTTGCAGTTTGTGGGGGATGCAGAGCTGATCATCCATAACGCAGCGTTCGATATCGGCTTTCTTAACCACGAGCTCAATATGTTGCGACCTGGCTTTGGCAGTATTGCAGACCGCTGCCATGTCATAGATACCTTGCTCATGGCACGGGCCAAGCATCCCGGCCAAAAGAATAACCTGGATGCCCTCTGCAAACGCTATGGTGTAGACAACTCACAGCGTGAGCTTCACGGCGCCTTGCTCGATGCTGAAATTCTGGCCGACGTTTATCTATTAATGACCGGTGGCCAGACCGCTCTATCGCTTGGCGGAAATCAATCAAAGAATGATGATGGTGGCAGTCAGGCGGAGGAGATCCGCCGTATCGCGCCTGCGCGCAAACCGCTCCCGATCATTATGGCTGATGCGGAGGAGTTGGCAGCACATGAACAAAAACTCGCGGCGATTGCCAAGGCCAGTGGTAACAACTGCGTGTGGCTACGTGAGTAAGCGGGTTAAGCCGAAAAACGTACAAATGAGATTTGTTTGGCAAAGCGCTTGTTATTTAAGGTGCCGCGGTGAAATAACGCCAAACTTGGTATAGAGTCATTGTACTTGCTTCACTTTGTGCCTGTTTAACTAGCCTTTTTAAGATTCCTTTCAAAACAAAACGCCAGGATGTAATTGTGAGTACAACAGAAACCTTGAATCTCGCTTCGCTGAAAATGGTTCACGACGAATTGGTTGCGACTATTGAGCAATCGGCTATTCGCCTTGAACAATTTGCGCAGGATCGCAACAACGGTGAGCTGCTGCAAAACTGTATCGATGGTATCAAACAGATTCGCGGGATTTTGAGTTTGATCCAGTTAAGGGGTGTGGATTTGCTGGCCGATGAGCTGGCCACACACATCACAGATATCACTTTGGGTGAAGATGAGAAAACCGACGCGAAGTTGGAGCTCTTAACGGCCAGCTTTTTCATACTGCCGCGCTATCTTGAATACTGCACGCAAACCGCGCGCAGTATGGCCATGTTACTTATTCCACACATTAATGAGCTGCGTCTCGCGCGCAAAGCCGCTCCATTGCCAGAGAGCTATTTTTACGGGATGAGTGCAGTCAAACCGGCTCCACGCGTATCGTCCAATCAACAAGCTTTACCAGAAGATTTAACTGCTCTGGTGCGTCGTTTGCGTCATATGTACCAAACAGCATTGCTGAATGTATTAAAAGGTGTTCAGGTTAAAACGTCCCTGGGGATGATGACCCGTGCTCTGCAACGTTTGGAAACAGCGTCGGCTGGTACAGCACTTAGTAATTTCTGGTGGCTAGCGGGTACTACGTTGACAGCGCTTGCCGAAAAAAATATGCAAATCGGCAAGGGCCGTAAGATGCTCTTTAGTGCTATCGAGCGCGAAATAAAACGCTTTCAATTTGAAGGTAGCGCGGTACTGGAGCGAGAGGTAGACCCGGCCTTGCAAAAAGAACTCTTGTACCTGCTGGCACTTTCCAATTCAGATAATGAACGTGCACAAGCGGTGTTAGCCGCTTTTGGTATTGGCAGGCTGCCCTACACCGAAGCTGAGTTGGCGCGCGAGATGGAGTTCCTGAATGGTCCCAGCGCCAACACGATTAGCTCAATGGTTGCAGTGTTAACCGATGAACTGCATAGTACCAAAAATATTCTTGAGCGCGCCGCACAGGGTGGAGCGGAACTGCTAAGTGAGTCGCCCGAATTATTGGATACGTTGAAAAAAGTTGCTGATATTCTTGCCATTGTGGGTCTGGTTGCGCCAAGTAATAGTTTGAAGCAGGAAATTGCAAAGATCACCGAATGGCAAGCTAACCATACCCCGGTATCCCCTGATGAATTATTAGTGGTTGCTGATACTTTGCTTTATGTAGAGAGCACAATTGCTGGTTTAAGTAATGCCAATCTCTCTGATGAAAAAGTCGCGCAGATTAATGCGCTCTCACGCGATGCCGCTATGGCTAATAATCAAATTGCGGAAGCTGAAAAAATTGTTATCGATGAAGCCGAAACCGGTCTGGTTCTGGTCAAGCGTGCACTGAGTGCTTTTGCTGAGTCAAATTATGACAAGGGCCACATCCGCAATATTGTTGGTACTTTGGATTCAGTGCGCGGCGGCATGTTTTTATTAGGTTTGCCTCGCGCTGCAAAAGTGCTAGCGGGTTGTATGCGCTTTGTAGAGGAAGATTTGCTCGCAAATGACCAGCACCCTGCAGTACAGCATTTATTGGAGACCTTTGCTGATGCTGTTATTAGCCTGGAATATTATCTGGATGCAATAAAGCTCGATAAAAACGTGGATACCAGCGTGCTACAAATTGCAGAAGAAAGTTTGCAAGCTCTGGGCTACAAAGTTTGATCATGTCCTTGCGTTTTAATTTGGCATCTTTCGAATTCAATGCTTCCGCCATAACGCCGACTGCTTCCCGCCGTCGGCGTTTTATTATTCTGGCCCTGAATACAAATCCGGCCGCAAATGAAAGCGGCGGATTAATTCCACCAACCACTGCACTTGCAAGGCATCGGGAATCACGATCAGCGCCCGCTCTATACGCTCCAGCTTCAGCAAGCGCGATAAAATCATACCGGCTTCCAAGGTTTTGCCTAAGCCAACTTCATCGGCCAAAAGCACCCGGACATGGTCGCGGGCACAGGCCGTCCAGGCCACATAGAGCTGGTGAGGAATAAGATTGGCGCGAATGCCCAGCAACCCGTTTAATCCAGAACTCCACACCCGCGCTATGGCGTCATCTAATTGACGGCGAAAATAAAACCACTTTGCCGGATCAAGCTGGCCGGTCATTAAGCGCATATAAGGC
>JAGKXA010000610.1 GCA_021151615.1 Cellvibrionaceae bacterium
GTAATGCAGCACGCAATACATCCATTGCACGCAGGCCATCATTTAATTTACCGGTGACATTGGAAGTAATGTGCATAACATGCGAATAACGCTCCACTACCATTTTATCGGTGAGTTTTACGCTCCCCACTTTTGCAACGCGACCTACATCATTGCGCCCCAAGTCAATCAGCATTAAATGCTCGGCAATTTCCTTGGGATCACTTACCAATTCAAGCTCCAACGCTTTATCTTCTTCTGCTGTACGACCACGACGACGGGTTCCAGCGATAGGACGCACAGTAACTTCACCGTCTTCCAAACGCGCGAGAATTTCCGGGCTGGAGCCAACCACATGATGATCGTCCAGATCCATAAAATACATATAAGGCGATGGGTTCAAATTGCGCAGCGCGCGATACAGATTGATAGGTTCGCCGCTAAAATCTATCGACATCCGCTGCGCAACGACTACTTGCATAGTATCGCCCGCGAGAATGTACTCTTTGATTTTATTCACATAGCGATGGAAATTCTCTTCACCACAATTGGAAATAAATGAAGGTTCGCTATTGCCGTTATTACCTAACGAGAGACTTGGTGTAGCCGGTGTTTCACCGCGTAGCTTTTTCTCCAGCTCATCCAGACGTGCATTGGCTTTGGCAAAGGCATTTTCAATTTCCGGATTGGCATGAATCACAAAAATCAATTTACCGGCAAGATTGTCAAACACCAGTACTTCATCGGAAACACTCAATAAAATATCGGGTGTGCCTATTACATCTTTGGGCGCACTGGCTTTTAAATGTGGTTCAACATAGCGCACGCAATCGTAACCAAAATATCCGACCAGACCACCGGTAAAACGCGGTAGCCCAGGCAACTCTGGTGCACGGTAGCGATCTTTGAATTCTTCAACAAATGCCAGGGCATCGGCACATTGGTGAGTTTCTACCACTTCGCCGTCACGTTCGACAGTCACCGTTTCACCAAACGCTTTTAACACTGTGCGCGCCGGTAAGCCGATCATGGAGTAACGCCCCCACTTTTCGCCACCTTGCACAGATTCAAATAAATAAGAGTATGGGCCAGCGGCCAGTTTCAAGTAGGAGGATAAGGGCGTATCCAGATCAGCCAATAC
>JAGKXA010000611.1 GCA_021151615.1 Cellvibrionaceae bacterium
CAGTGGACTGGGTGGTCGCGTTTGATGAGGATACTCCGGAGCGATTGTTGCGCCGGGTAAAGCCGGATGTGCTGGTCAAAGGCGGTGACTACCGCGAGGACCAGGTAGTTGGTGGCAATATTGTGAAGCCTTATGGCGGCAAGGTAAAAGTGCTCAGCTTTTTTGATAACTGCTCAACGACCTCGATTGTTAATAAGATCCGCAAACAATAAGCCTTATGCAGTGATCAATAAAAATTAAGGATTGCCACTCAAAGTAAATAACCAGAAAATCCGATACGAACCCATGTCGTATCGGATTTTTTGTGCCCATCAAATCGCAACTGGAAAACATCTGGGATTACAACCTCGCCCACAACCACTTCCTCCAACACATTCCTGTCGAGTGGATTGAATCCGCACTCGAATTAACTCAACAGGCCAGTATTCGGCGGCGGCGTTTGCCTGCCGACATGGTGCTGTGGCTGGTGATAGGCATGGCCTTCTTTCGCAACGAACCGATCGATGAAGTGGCAAGGCGATTAAACATCTGTGCGGAAGGCCTTGCGAATGACGTATTGCTGGCCAAGAGTGGGATTACCAAAGCGCGCGAGCGCCTGGGGGATCAACCTCTGGCGTGGTTGTTTCAACAGTGCGCCACCCAGTGGGGAGTGGAACGCTACCCCGATGATAGCTGGCATGGTCTGCAAGTGTTTGCGGTGGATGGAGCGCTCTTGCGAACCCAAGACAACGAATCACTGCGTGCTCACTTTGGTTCTGGCAATACCGCCAGTAATCGTCAAACTCCCTTTCCGATGCTGCGTCTGGTGGCGGTGATGAATGCACGTTCGCACGTCATTCTTGATGCCGTAATCAGTCCCTATCGATCCGGTGAAATTCGCCTCGCTGAGCATTTTTACCAGCGCATTCCCTCGCACTCAGTGACCTTGCTGGATAAAGGATTCTGGGGCGCGGATTTATTATTGAGCTTGCATAACAGCGGTGAGGAAAAACATTGGCTGATACCCGCACGTCAAAATGTCGTAGCGGAGGTTGTGGAGGAATATGGCCCTGGTGATCGATTGGTGGTCATGACCGTATCGCCGCAAGCGCGCAAGAAAAATCCGGCCTTGCCTGCGCAG
>JAGKXA010000612.1 GCA_021151615.1 Cellvibrionaceae bacterium
CTGCATATTCAGTTTTGCCTTGGCCAAACTGTTATTGATCGTCTTGCTGGAAATGCCGGCCGCTTTGGCTTTAGCGGTGAACTCAACCAGGCATTTGGAAAAATCTTTTTGCGTCAGCAGCGGAAGCGCTGGTGCTGTTTGTGTTGTTGGTACTGTTTGTGTTGTTTGTACTGTTTGTTTTGTTGGCATTAAGGGCGCTGTGATTTTTTTTTCGCTCACAGCGCTGCTTGAATTATTTATTGCGTGTTGAACCGTTGTTTTGTCAGTAACTTGCGCGCAGGCGACGAGACTCATACAACAGGTGACGGAGAATAAATTCCGCAGATATTTCATAACAACTCCACTTTTTTTGGACGGCAGCTATTCAGACCGCACCAATACCACTTCATTAATTGTCTTTACCGGCGGCATGATACCGCTAAATGAAATTAAATCCCTCCCCCGCCTCCCTTAGTAAAAGAGCTGAGTTTGTTCCCCCTCTTTTACAAAGAGGGGGCAGGGGAGATTGGACTCATCTCTCATTGTCTTATGGTTAAAATAACCAAAACTCTCGTTTTCTGGCGATTTTTGATTGCCGGGCTATAACAGATATAAACATGCAAGGCTTCATGTGCCAGTTAGATGGCCTTTCAATCTTTGGCGCATTTTTCTACATATTGAACTACACTCAGAATGACGGAAGCACGAGCATGGCAGCTTGAAAAATCGGCACAGGCAACTCATGCAGGTCATCTATGAAACTTACCCCGGTATTGGCCCTATTGGTCAGTAGTCTTTTAGCGCTTCCTACCAGTGCGCAAACTATTTTAAAAATCAACACTGTCGATGATGGCAATGGTCGCTATGCAATGGCGATGGTGAAGTTGGCGCTCAGTAAAGTTGAAACAGACTATAAAATCCAAATGGATAATTCTGAGATGTCTCAGGCTCGCAATATCACGGATGTATCTGAGGGGCGCCTGGATATTATGTGGGCGGCAACCAACCAGGAAATGGAAGATCAGCTGCAACCAATCCGGATTCCGCTTTACAAGGGCTTATTGGGGCACAGGATTTTTATCATCAACCCGGCATCTCAGGCGAAGTTTGATCGAGTAAAAACCTTTGAGGATTTAA
>JAGKXA010000613.1 GCA_021151615.1 Cellvibrionaceae bacterium
AAGGCGTACACATCTGAGCGAGTGCGAAATGCGAGAATTTTTTTGCGTGTGTTTGCTGTTGGATACAAGCTTACTTTCAGCCCATCTCTGACCTGCGTATCCAGAGCAACATCCCAAAAGCGAATGCCAAGCAAGGTTTTGCAAGAAACGCGTTCAAGGAAGTTATATTCCACACTGGTGTTCATGCACATTTACTCATGGGTTTATGATCCTTATACCTGCTTTAATACACCGGCGCGCTGAATGCGCTCCTGCACACGCTGCTCATGTTCTTCTGCGCGAACTTGTGATGACTCGATATGCACAACACGCGCAACATAGGGAATAGAGAGTTGATAGGCGTTAACACCAAGAACATCCCAAATGCGAAACAAATCTTCAGTGCGCAATTCAGCCAGCGTGATATCAACCGTTTCATCGGCATGAAATACATTCGGCGTGGTAGAGTTGAGCACGGCAGAAGGCAAAATAGGTGTGTCTTCAAGTAAGCGCATAATCCAGCCTGCCAATTCATATTGGTAGGAGGCTTCTCCCCCCCAGACTGTAATTAGAAAATGTAATTCGACAGGTAGTTGTGTGTCCGCACGTCTGCCGTCGGCATTAATTCGTCCAGGTGGAATTCGAAAAGCACCGTTGCAAAACAAGCGGTACATAAAAAGTGATGCGCCGTTAGTAATAGCGTTGTTGGTAAAATCGCGCGAGGTGAACATGCGGAAATCGGCAACTATATCGTTGAAGTCTTCAGGCCGATAACTGGTTTGCAGCAGGCCCATTAAGGCATCACCCACTGCTCGAATTGCCCTGAAGTCAGCCATTCTACCTCCCGGTTAATTACAACTGCTTGTTAATAGCGCGTCGTCAACAATCCCAATCTTCTTTCGCTAAATATCCCGCCGGGCAGCGCAGAACAAAATAGATCATTGGAATTAAACTGGATTCAGGGAGAGGCCCAGGGTGTTATGGATCTTTAGGTTCATGCCAGGGAGAGCGTGGCGCCGTAAACATTAATTACCAATACAACAAACGATTTTCATTTCCTGAATATGAAAAAACCGCCAGCAGGCGGTTGTCGGTATTTAATTGATATATCTACTAGAGGAGAGGGGCATAAAAT
>JAGKXA010000614.1 GCA_021151615.1 Cellvibrionaceae bacterium
GGGCTATGAGGATACCCAGAAAAAACTTTATCTTGATGCATTAGCACAATCGCAAGGCATGATTTTGGTTACCGGCCCAACAGGTAGCGGCAAAACAGTTTCCCTCTACACCGGATTGAATATTCTCAATACCGCAGAAGTAAACATTTCAACAGCAGAAGATCCGGTAGAGATCAACCTGGAAGGAATAAATCAGGTGCAAATGAATACCAGGGTCGGCCTAACCTTTGCGGAGGCTCTCCGATCTTTCCTCCGCCAAGACCCGGATGTAATCATGGTGGGGGAGATTCGCGATCTTGAAACAGCAGAAATTGCTATTAAAGCTTCTCAAACCGGGCACCTTGTACTGTCAACCTTACACACCAACTCCGCCCCTGAAACACTGACACGCCTTTTAAACATGGGGGTTCCAGCCTTCAACGTAGCCACATCAGTAAGCCTTATTATCGCCCAACGACTAGCTCGTAGACTCTGCACTGCATGTCGCAAACCTGCCACGGACATTCCTGAAGATATACTCAAACAAGAGGGATTTGACGAAATAGGTATACCGCGAGCAGAATTCCAACTATATCATCCTGCCGGCTGCGAAAAATGCAATGGTGGGTACAAGGGGCGAGTAGGGGTATATGAAGTGGTTCGCATCACCCCGGTAATCGCAAATCTTATAATGGAAGGAGGCAATTCGTTGCAAATCGCACGAGCAGCCAAAGACGCAGGATTTAACAACCTCAGAATCTCCGCATTGCGCAAAGTCGCGATGGGATTAACCAGCCTCGAAGAGGCTAACAGAGTCACCAAGGATTAATTCCATGGCACTAGCATCTACAACAAAATCAACTAGCACCGCCAAAACAGCGGTCAAAGCCAAACAATTACCCACTACCAACACTTATGTATATAAAGGTGTTGATAAAAAGGGGAACAAAATACAGGGAGAAATCAACGGAGCTAGTCCTACCATTGCCAAAACATTATTGGCAAAGCAGGGTATTACTGTTCGCTCTGTTTCCAAAAAAGCCAAACCCCTTTTGGGATCATCAGGAAAGGCCATTAAACCGGGAGATATTGCGGTATTTTCTCGACAAATGGCGACCATGATGAAAGCAGGGG
>JAGKXA010000615.1 GCA_021151615.1 Cellvibrionaceae bacterium
AATTAATAAAGAGACCGTTAACGTTACGGCAAAAGATGCCGCCGGAAATATTTCTCCAATCCAATCGATTATCGCCCCGGATAAAACTCCACCCGCAATACCCAGTGCAAGCATTGATGCCACACGCAAAGTGATTACCGGTGTTGCCGAAGCGGGTAGTCTGGTGGAAGTTAGAAATACGTCCAATGTTGTGTTGGGAAGCATTACTGCAAATGCAACCAATGGCAGTTACACCATTAATTTAGCCACTGCACTTGCTGCAAGCCAGACTGTGAATGTTACTGCGAAAGATGCAGCAGGAAATGTCTCCACAGCGTTTACTGCGGTTGCTCCTGGTGCAACACCGAATCCGGCATCAATCACTATTCAAGCTGAAAACTATACCTCCATGAGCGGTGTCTGGAACGAAACGACGACGGATGTGGGCGGTGGGCAGGATACCGGAAACATCAATACCGGTGATTGGATGGCCTATAACAATGTGGCCTTCAATGTTCCTGCTACCGGCGTTTACAAAGTCACCTATCGTGTTGCCAGTCTCAATGGTGGTGGGCGTTTGGCCTTAAGGGAGTTGAGTAACGAAAGTGTGTTGAATTCGGTGGTGATTCCCAAAACATCGGGTTGGCAAAGCTGGGTGGATGTCACCCAGGAAATCACATTGAGCAGCGGCACTCACAACTTCAAGATCTATGCAGAGAGCGGAGGCTTTAACGTTAACTGGTTTAAGTTGGAGCCAGTTGCGGCGGCTACGTCATTAGCTCAACCTGCGGCAGTATTTACTGCTGCCAATTTTGATCTTGGCAGCATGATCGCAAATTACGCAATGGAGTTTGAAAATAGCAATTTGGAAAGTGGAGTTGATGAGGCAGCTACGCTGCGGAGCCAGTTGGAAAATCTGCGCTCCGGAGGTGTAAATACTGATTCGCTCATCCAGGCAATCGCCAGTTTTGATCCAGCTGGTGGTGCGGGCTTGCGTAATAAAAATACAGCAATAGATCACAATCAGTTGATGCTTGCCATTGAAAGTTAATTGAGTTCGTATGCCGGTGAAAAAACCATTTTTTGATTTGAGCTTAATTATGCGGCCTTGTGAAGTGGTCTAATTAGACCAC
>JAGKXA010000616.1 GCA_021151615.1 Cellvibrionaceae bacterium
ATACCAGGAACATTATTAAACTGGCCGGTTGCCACGTTAATTTCATCAACAGCATTATTTGCCGGCGCACTTACCAATGGAGCTGCAGCTTTGCGCAGTACCCCTCCCTTGATGTTCCCCTTGTAGCTACCACTCATCAAACTAAAATTAATGGTACCGGCTTCACCGTATTTTTGCAGCAAACCACTGGGCTTATAGTTGCTTCCATACTGACGGCAGCGAGGCGCAGTCAGAACAGAGGTATTGACAGTAACAGTTGCATTCTTATTGGCAACGCATGCCTCTACCTTTGCAGTGTAATCCGCCATGAATTGGCCTTGAGCCACAGCAGGGGTCTTAGGCATCTGTGGAACCAATGTAGTGCTACTTGTGGCCAACGAGCAGTTACCGCTAGCGTAACCATTTATGGAATTAGAGGCAGACTCTACAGTCGCCCACATTGGCCAAAGCCCTAGAGCAGCTCGAATGATGGGGTAACCTGTTTCCGAGGTGGACACATTACAGAAGGTATAACTTTTCCCACTCGCAAAATCCGTTGGAGCGTACGGAGATATGTCTTCAGTTGCGCTGCCATAGGTTTTAGCGAAAGCGTGGACATCTTTAGGCAAATAAGCGCGCTCAAGAATTGTTTGCGTTGGAGTATCTCCTGTTGATGATCGCTTTCCACCAAATAAAACTCGGCGAACTATGTCAATACGAGTCATAGAAAGCCAATTCAAAAAATTACCACTCCATGTATTGTCATAAGACCCCACACAATGGTGATTTTTACCCACACCTACACCAGATGCTGGCGCTGTTGCTTTTTCTACCGGGTTAAAATAGCTGTTACCTGGGGACGCACTATCCAGCTTGTATTCATAACACCAGTCAGAATCAAAATACCCGTAATAATCGAAATCATCGCGGTAAGTTGTATCTTTCATTTCGAGCGGATTGCCGTCAAGATTGGCGTAATCGGTATATGCCTTTTTAAAAAGCTCATGATCAACAGACATCACTAGCGCAATATGAGGCTTTGCACCTAAACTTAAAAACAATGGGTCTTGTGCGGGGGCTGCGGCTTGCACTTGGCAAATCGCCAATGAAAAAAATGCAGATACGATACCTAC
>JAGKXA010000617.1 GCA_021151615.1 Cellvibrionaceae bacterium
ATGGCATTGAGCGGTGTGCGCAGCTCATGGCTCATACTGGATAGAAATTCGGATTTCGCGCGGTTAGCTTTTTCAGCCTGCTCTTTAGCCTGCAATACACGCTCTTCCGCGCGTTTTACTTCGGTGATATCCATATTACTCCCGGACATCATGATTGGCTGACCTTTCTCGTTAAATACTGCCCTCCCACGGCCACGCACCCAGCGAACCTCGCCTTTTACACTGATCAGACGATATTCCACATCAAAAGGCGCACGCCCGGCCATGTGCTCCACTAACGCGTTATCGAATTTGGATAAGTCCTGCGGGTAAATATGGCGGCGCCAGATCTTCAAGCGATCTTCGCCTTCGGTGAGCACATCGTCCAGATCGTCGTAACCTAACAATTCCCAGCAGCGATGCGAAAAATGGAAGCCACCGCGATCGGCATACCACTCCCAAATACCATCGCTGGAAGCCTGGATAATCCGTACTTGTCGCGCCTCACTTTCACGCAGGGCCGCTTCCACTTTTTTAATTTCGGTGATATCGAAATTTACGCCCGACATCAAAGTCACCTGACCACTTTCATCGCGCAAGGAATCGGCACGCACCTGTGTCCAGATGTAATCGCCATATTTGGTTTTAATGCGATAGGAAACATCCATAGGTTTGCCACTACGCAAATGTTGACGTGTCGCCTCTATCGCAAATTCGCGGTCATCCGGATGGATATACATAAGCACTTTGGAGGCATCACAAATATCTGCTGCGTCTTCCGGGCCGTAGCCAAGGCGCATCCAGAATCCACCTGACCATTCGATATGCTGGCTGTGTAAATCCCACTCCCAAAAACCATAACCACTACCATTAAAAATTCGCTGGAAACGGCCGACCGTTGAACGTAGCAATGCCAGGTCATCGCTATTTTGCAATGCAGGGTTAAAACTGATGTGTTCAATCATGGGGTTGTGATTATTAGTCATTGGAAAATTACCCTGAGCAGAATACCCCGACGATACCCCAGATTATTTGATTAAACAATCGCGCCTGCCTTTGCTTTTCAATCCCCAAAAATAACAACAGCGCCTTGAGGCGCTGTTGTTGTAATTAGAAACAGAAGTCGTTACGGC
>JAGKXA010000618.1 GCA_021151615.1 Cellvibrionaceae bacterium
GTGCTGGCCAATATGTGCCTGAAGCGCTCAGTTCTCATTTCCATTGGCGCGCTAATTTGGTTGTACTGGATAATGTGCGAACGAATGTGCAATTAAAGCCCGCCAGACAATCGTTATTGCGCATTCTTTTAAAGCTACGTAATGCTGATATTAGTAATAATGTTATTTTTGCTTGCGTGCAAAGTATTGAAGCCGGGTCCACTGAAAAACAAAAAATAATTTTTAACTGGTTGGATAAGCGTATCGGAAGCCTTAATGATTTAATCGAAAATTAATTTCGCATGCGGTCATGTATGCCGGGTCAAATCAGGAATGCAAAGTTTATTTGCTCTTTTATTTCCTGGCATCTGCCAATTCAGAAACTAATTGCCATTCCAATAAAGCCTCCATTGCGTTGATATGTTTTCTGTAGCCAAGTAAGGCACTTGTTGGCGTTGTTTGATGGGTTACCTGGAGCTGTTCGTCAAAGGAATAAGCGGCGTTTTCGTTGTCGAAGCTAACCTGATTATTCAGTATCCAGACATCGTGTTCATACCAGGCTGCTCTCGGTTCCTCGGGCGTTAGTAAGTCGAAACCGGTTTTCAGATAAGTCGTGTCGGCAAGAATGAGTTCAAACAGAGTCGGAAATATATCGCGTTGGCTAGCTGTAACTGAGGTATCCCAGTTTTTACCGGACATGTAAGCAGGAGGCACTTGTATGTAAAAGGGAACTGCACCAGCCAGTAATTTATCGCGCTTGCTGGAGAATTGATAAAAGCTGCGCAGCACATGATCGCCTGTTGCCATGCGTATGGTATTGCCGTCGAGTGAAGACTTATTTAGTTGTTGCAAAAAGCCACCTAGTTGGTCTGATGCATAGCGAAATGTTGCCATTTGCATCTGCGCATTTTCCGGTTGAATCAAATGCTGATCAAAAGCAGTTGTTGAGAATGAAGGGGTCTCATAACCTGAGGGTAATTTATGGGGCGGATGGTTGCTGGTGGTGATAATAAACATAAATACCGGCTGCGGCGAATTCGATAGTTCGCGCAATTTTTCCAGGGCAAAGCGATAGGTATATTCATCGTGCACCCCCCAGTCTGAATGTTTCTCAATGCCATAAGCCTTAATA
>JAGKXA010000619.1 GCA_021151615.1 Cellvibrionaceae bacterium
TATTTATTCTGGTTTGATTTAAGTTATGTGGCGGGTTATCTGGGCGGTAATTTTCCGTCCAAATATCACGACATAGTGTTTGAAAATATAGTAGCAGAAAAGGTAGATACTTTTTTTATCAGCCATGCGCCGCAAGTTCAACCGCTCGAAGATGTGTTGTTCAACAATATCCAGGTGAAATCCTCCCAACAGTTTATGGATTTTACCAATTTGAAAAATGTGACCTTTACGGATTTGCAGGTTAACGGACAAAAATTATCGGCACATTTTGAATAACTATGTTGATGGAAAATATTCCAGACCCACACAAGCTCGGCGGCCAACGCCGGGCTTTTTTTCTGCGCAGTTTTTTCACCCGGATGTTAATGCTGTTGGCCGGTCTGCTCGTAGAGAACAGCAGCGCCCGCACAATGATTTATGTTGCCAATAGCGAAGCGCGTAGCATCAGTGTGTTGCAGTGGGATGAGGCAACAAGTAAAGCGCGTAACCTGCAAACCCTGGAATTAGGCGGTGCGATTATGCCTATGGCGGTCGCATCCAATCAGCAATGGCTCTATGCCGCACTACGCACCCCGCCTTATCAATTAGTGACTCTGGCAATTAATCCAGTTAATGGAAATTTGCGCGTGCATTCGTCACTGCCATTGGTTGATAGCATGGCCAATATCGCGCTGGATCAACAGGATCGTTTTTTATTTGCCGCTTCTTATTCGGGTAATAAAATTACGGTTCAGCCATTAGATGCTCGGGGTATTCCGCAGCAGGAGACGCAGGTTTTGTCTACGGGTGCGCACCCACATCAGATTACCGCAACTGCGGATAATCAATTTGTCTATGTATCCCTGCTGGGTGAGGATCGGTTGGATATATACAACATAAATAATCGTGCGTTTGTAACTCCAAAAAATAACACCACAAAAAATAGTACCGAAAAAAATGGCACCGCAAATTATCTGCAGGCCGCTAACTCGCCAGCGATAAATTTGACCGCCGGATCTGGGCCGCGCCATTTTGTCTTTTCCGCGCAGCAGCAATTTTTATATTTGCTCAATGAATTAAATGGCAGCTTACAAGTGTTCGCACGCAAGCAAACGACGGGTGAATTATCG
>JAGKXA010000035.1 GCA_021151615.1 Cellvibrionaceae bacterium
ACTGTTATATTCAGGACAAAATGTTGCAAGCCACAACCGCAAAACAACAGCTTGCACAGAGTCTGTATCGCGCTGGAAACATTTCCGAAAATGCTTTCCTGACCTATGACAATGAATTGCGGCAAGCACAGCAACAATTGGAAAAACGCCAGACGATTGCCTATGACAAGCAGTTAACCTTGCTTAAGTTAATTGGCTTGCCATCATCTACCCGGCTCGATCTCCCTGTTGAGTTGCCGCTATTGCCAGACGAGACTTTTTCGCACCGGGATTTACTCGCTATCGCACAGACGAATCGGGCCGATTTGAAAATCGCCCAGCAACAGCAATCCATTCTGGAAAAACGCGAGCGCCTGGTTCGCGAGGAGAAAGGTTGGCGCGATTTCAGTGTAGGTATTGCGGTCGAGCGTGAATTTGATGGTGCCAAAAATATTGGCCCGGAGCTGGAGCTTGCCCCGCCCTTGTTTAATCGCGGGCAAGGAAAGTTGGCTGCGATAAGTGTACAAAAAAACCAATTAAACGCCCGCATTCAACAACTCGAATTGAGTGCTGATAGCGATATTGCTCAAGCGCTTAACGCAATGGATTCGGCACGCGCACAACTGAGGCTCTTGCAGCCGGCACTGGCGGTTGCAGAAAAACGGGTGGAACTATCGAATCGCGAAGTCAATTTTATGCTGGCGAGTCCATTTGAATTACTCAATATCAAACGTCAGCAAATTCAACTCGCGCATGAATTCACCGAGGCATTACAAAATTACTGGCAAGCGCGTGCAGATTTGGAGCTGACAATTGGAAAACCACTTCAATCGACTGCAACGTTAGAGGGCAAGTCGGATCATTCAAACATGGATCATTCAAACATGGATCATTCAAACATGGATCATTCAAACATGGATCATTCAAACATGGATCATTCAAACATGGCAAATATGGATCATTCAGATATGGATCACAGCAGTCATTCCACCGAACAAAACGCCACAGAAGACCACACTAGCCATAAGGAGCATAAACATGATTAATCGTCGCAATCTTTTGCTCGGCAGCGCTGCAGGCTTGTTGGCCGCAAGTTTACCGGTGCAGGCACAACACAATCATGGCACGCATAAAGTTCCATCGACCTCTGACGATCATTCTGCCCATAGCATGGCGAAAAAAAGGCCGATAAAAACCACGAGAAATATTCCAGCAGTTAGTACGAAAAAACCCGAACTTAATGCACAAAATTATCGTCCGGTAATTACCCCCAATGGCCGTACACTGGGTTATCGCATGAATGAAGGTGTAAAAGAATTTCATCTGATCGCTGAAGAAATTGAACATGAATTTGCACCGGGTACAAAAATAAAAGCCTGGGGGTACAACGGCAGCACACCAGGTCCAACGATCGAAGTGGTTGAAGGCGATCGCGTGCGCATTTACCTCACCAATAAATTGCCTGAACATACCAGTATGCACTGGCACGGCATTTTATTGCCCTGGGGCATGGATGGCGTAACAGGCTTAACTCAACCGCCAATTAAACCGGGGGAAACGTTTGTCTATGAGTTTACCTTGCAACAACACGGCACCCACATGTATCACCCGCATGCCGATGAAATGGTGCAAATGGCCATGGGCATGATGGGCATGTTTATCATTCATCCCAAGGAACCGGTGTCGCCGGCAGTTGATCGTGACTACGCTGTACTCTTGCATAACTGGGCAGTGCATCCGGGCACTTATCGGCCTGATCCCAATGTGATGACGGAATTTGATTTGTGGACCATGAACAGCAAAGTATTTCCGGCAATTGAATCATTGGTTGCACAAACGGGTGAGCGAGTGCGTGTGCGTATTGGCAATTTATCCATGTGGAATCACCCCATGCATATGCACGGTGTTCAATTTGAGGTTACCGGCTCCGATGGTGGACGTTGGCCGCAAAATCAATGGCGTAAAGAAGTGACTGAAATTGTGGGCGTGGGCCAAACACGCGATCTGGAATTTGTTGCGGTTCCTGGTGATTGGGTCTTCCACTGCCATATGAGCCACCACACCATGAATGCTATGGGACATGAAGTACCTAATATGCTCGGTGTCAAACAGCCGGAGGCACAGCTCAATAAAGTTCTGCCGGATTACATGGCCATGGGAGAAACAGGTATGGCGGAGCATCAGGAACACACGGATATGGGCCATATGCCCGGCCCGGAAAATACCTTACCCATGATGATGGGCGAAGGTCGCTACGGCAAACTGGAAATGGGCGGTATGTTCTCCATGATTCGCGTGCGCGATCAGTTGGGGACAGAGGCGGATTTGTATGAGGCGCCCACCGGAACCCAAGCAAGAAAAATGAATCAAGTACCGGAAGGTATCCCGGTGTAGTAAAAACACGGACACGGAATGTCCATTGCTCAATCAGCGTCCAATTCCAAAACAGCCGACAGCCAACAGCCGACCAGCAAGTGTTAATTAGTGTTCAGCAGCGTCAATTCAAGCGCTGCCACAACGCGACTCACCTATAATCCACACCGACTATAAGCGCATTTCGCGTCACCAATAATCATAAATGTTGTGAGTAAACCATGATATTACGCCCTAGCCTTTCCCATATTTCGCCCGCATTGGTTAATCGCCTGTTTGTTCTAACTCCGCTGGTCGCCGCATTTATGTTGCTCGGCGCCTGTGGAGAAAAGACAACGCCGCCTGCAGAACAAAATGCCGCCGCGAGTAGCAGCTCCAGTGCCAGTAGTATTGCCATTGAAATTACCCGCATTACGCCGGATGAAGCCAAAGCTGATGCGAAATCCATCGAGCAACAAGTGCCCATCACTACCAGTGACGGTTTGAAAACAGAATTGTGGGCATCGGAAAAATTGCTGGGCGATACGGTGGCCATTCATGTGGATGATAAAGGCCGCGTCTGGGCTGGTATTACCCAGCGCAGTAACAATTCGGAATTTGATATTCGCAGCGTTCCCGAATGGGAAGATGCGACCATCACCTTTGCAACCTATGAAGATAGGCGCAAATTTTTGCGCAGTGAATTAGCGCCGGAAAAAAGTGCACAGAATGAAAAAATTCCCGATCGCAATAAAGATGGCAGTCACGATTGGCGCGATCTCGCGGTCATGACAGAAAAAGTGATTCGCCTTGAAGATACCCAAGGTTCAGGCAAAGCGGATTTCGCGCAAACGGTAGTCAATGATTTCCATACGGAAGTGACAGATGTAATTGGCGGTTTGTTTTACAACGATTTACTCGACGAATTATTTATCAATATCGCCCCGGATGTGTGGAGAGTGAAAGACACCAACGCCGATGGCTATATGGATACTCACACATCGCTTACCAACGGTTTCGGCGTGCATGTGGGATTCAGCGGTCACGGGCTCTCCGGCGCCATCATGGGGCCGGACGGCATGCTCTATTCCAGCATGGGCGACATAGGCACCAGTATTACCGATCAATACGGCACTAAACTGCATTACCCCAATCAGGGTGTGATTGTGCGCAGCGAAGTGGATGGCAGTAACCTCGAAGTGTTCGCTGCCGGCTTGCGCAATATTTACGAACTTTCATTCGATAAATACGGCAACCTTATCAGCGTAGATAATGATGGCGATCATATTGGTGAATATGAACGTGTAGTGCATTTAATTGACGGTTCTGACACAGGCTGGCGAATTAACTGGCAACTGGGCAAATACAAAGATCCGAAAAATAACAGCTACAAAATCTGGATGGATGAGGACTATTACAAACCGCGCTTTAAAAACCAGGCTGCGCACATATTACCGCCCGTAGCACCCTATCACGCCGGACCAACCGGCATGACTTATTATCCTGGAACCGGTTTAAGCGATGAATGGAAGGATCATTTCTTTGTGGTGGAATTTGTTGGCTCTGCCACGCGCGCCGGTATTAATGCATTTACCTTAAAACCCAAAGGCGCTTCATTCGAGTTGGCGAGCGATAAAAATATAATGCGCGGTGTACTCGCTACAGGGTTGGATTTTGGCCCCGACGGCGCACTCTATTTCAGTGACTGGATTGAAGGTTGGGGCTTAAAACAAAAAGGCCGCGTGTGGAAAATGGATTCGGCAGCGGGAATGACACCCGAACGTGAACAAACCAAAACATTGCTTGGCAGTAATTTTCGTGAGTTCTCGCTTGAACAATTAGTTGAGTACTTAAGCCATGCCGACATGCGCGTGCGCCAGAAAGCGCAATTTGTATTGGCAGAACAGCGCCAGGTAAAAACCTTACAAGAAGTGGCGGTTACTTCTCCGCATCAACTCGCGCGAGTTCATGCCATCTGGGGCCTTGGCCAACTGTTGCGGAAAAATCCGGCAGGCAACGCCGTCATTATCAATTTGTTGCAAGACAGCGATCCGGAAATTCGCGCCCAGGCTGCCAAGGTATTGGGCGATGCGAAAATGAATACAGCCAGCGAACAATTAATCGCGTTGCTCGCCGACAAAAATCCCCGCGTGCAACTCTATGCTACCCAGGCATTGGGGCGCATGGCAGACAAAAATGCCTTGCAACCACTGATTGAAATGCTGGTTGTAAATAATGATGAAGATGTTTACCTGCGTCAGGCCGGTGCCATTGCGTTGGCGCGCATTGGCGATGCAAAAGCCTTGGGCAGTTTATCCTCACACGCATCAGAAGCGGTGCGTATCGCTGCTGTAGTTGCACTCAAGCGAATGAACAGCCCAATCGTTGCAGAATTCCTGAATGATTCCAGCGAGTTTGTCGTAACAAATGCAGCGCGCGCGATTAACGATGATGAATTAATTACCGACGCCCTGCCCGCCTTGGCCGCACTACTGGAAAAACCGCGCTTTACCAGCGAGGCATTGCTGCGCCGTGCGATTAATGCCAACGTCTATGCGGAAGATAGCGACGAAAATGCCGAGCGTTTAATTCGTTTCGCAATGAATCCAGCTATTCCCGGAAACTTGCGTGCCGAAGCTATTGCGGCTGTCACGGTGTGGGACAAAGGTTCTGTTTACGATCGCGTGAGCGGCTTTTATCGCGGCCCAATCAATCATCCACGTTCAGAGGCATTAAACGCATTTGCTGATGCCATTGGAACTTTGCTGGGTGATAAATCCAGTGAGGTACGCAAGGCAGCAACCAACGCGCAAAGTGAATTCAATCTGCAAGCGGGTGCGGCTCCGCTGGTAAAAATGTTGAAACAAGATGACGATCCCGCAGTACGCATCAGTGCACTACATGCACTGAAAAAAAATGGCCACCCGGAAATCGGTACTTTGGTATTCGAAGCATTAAAAGATAAAGAGCAAGATGTGCGTATGGCTGCACTGGCGATGGTACCCGAGTTGCAAATGCCGGTTGCACAGGTGGTTGAAATGCATCAACTGCTAATTGCCAGCGGCACCCCGGGTGAACAACAAGCGGCGCTACTTTCCCTCGCCAATGTAAAAGCACCGGAAGTTGAAGCCGTTTTCCGCGCGCAAATGCAACAGTTGATCGAAGGGAAAATTGCCCCGGAAGTGCAGTTGGAATTAATTACGGCGGCAGCGCAAATCGGCTCGCCAGAATTGAAACAGCTGCTAACCGACTACGACGCGAAAAAAGATAAAAACAATCCGCTGGAAGTCTATCAAGAAGCAATTTACGGCGGTGATGCACAAAAAGGCTTGGAATTGTTCCGCTACAGTAACTCAACCCAATGCGTTCGCTGTCATATGGTTGGCCATCGCGGCAACAAAGTGGGGCCTGATTTGACAACTGTCGCCACGCGTATTGTGCCCGAGCAAATGCTGGAGGCACTGGTCGCCCCTGCGGCACGTATCGCGCCCGGTTTTGGTCGGGTAACGGTGGTGATGAAAAATGGCAAGCGTATCGAAGGCTCCTTTGATGCAGAAACCAAAGCGGATGTGCGTATCACCAGCGACAATAAGCCACAAACAATTTTGCGTAGCGAGATTGAAAAACTGGAGTTTGGCGGGATCTCCCCCATGCCGCCTATGGGGCTGGGTTTAACCAAAGCAGAATTGCGCGATTTGGTGGCCTACCTATCCACCCTGAAGGAAGAAGTTCATGAAGGGCACTAATCAGGATTAAAACCGAAATCTGAATACCTGGCCTCAAGTAACAGTAAAAAGACCTCAATCAGAGGTCTTTTTGCTTTGGCATAGACGCCTATTGTTTTACCATTCACAACAATGAATGGGCCAAGCATTTACGGCTTACTATCAACGCACTGAATGCCGATGATCAATGCAAGAATTTTATAACAAAGCGCTGGTAAGTTTTCTGTGTTTACTGCTGGGCACGGGGCTGGTTACTTACTTGTGTGTGGATAAAACCTTTGTACGCATTTCGCTATTGCCTAATAGCGAAACCGGTTTGTATTGGAAAAGCGAAGCCCACACGGATATCTACCAGGGCGGTAACTCCCGCTTAACGATTGCGGATGATAAATTCAGCCTCAATTTCAATTTTACCGTAACACCCAAGGCGCAATACCCATTCGCCGCTGTGAATATGCTCTTCACCCAAAAAGATGGTGAACTCACACTCGTGGATTTATCGGCCTTCGATAAAATTCAATTCAGCGCTAAATGCTCTCAATCCAATACGCTCACCTTCACCCTGCTCACGTTTGATGAACAGGTGTCCAGGCCTGGGGATTTTTTAAGCTACCGCGCACCCTCCACCTTTTTTTCGTGCAATGCCAATTGGTCCGTTATTGAACTTGACCTGGTGCATCTTGAAACGCCGCAGTGGTGGTTTGACATGTTTAACATTGAGTTATCACGTAAGGAATATCAGCTAAAAGAAGTTGCCAAAATCAGCTTTGGCAGCAGCTTCCAAAGCCCGGTGGAGACAGATTCCAATGTCCAGTTAAGTGAGATTACCTTGATTGGGCACAACTGGTTTTATCTATATCTGTTAATTGGAGTATTGTTACTGAGCTGGGGCTATTACGGTGTATGGTTTTTCCGGCAACATACACGCGCATTAATTCAGGAGCTGCAGGACAAAATCCAGCGCGATCGACCTTTGGTTGCCTATCAACAACTTTCTGTTGAGCCACTCAAAGATAAAGACCGCAGTGCAATCTTGCATTTTATGGCCACCCAATATGCCAACGCCGACTTAAGCCTGGATACCATGGTCAGTGAGATTGGCGTAAGCCGCACCAGGATCAATGACATACTTAAATCGGAATTGGGTTTTACCTTCACCGGCTACCTGAACAAGTTGCGTTTAACCGAAGCCGCACGCTTGCTGGTGCAAGAGGAAGAAGCAAACATCGCCGAAATCGCCTACTCGGTAGGCTATAAAAACGTTTCTTACTTCAATAAATTATTCAAAGAAGAATACAACTGCACACCCAAAACCTACAAAAGCCTGCGCGATAAAACCTCCCTTCCCTAAAAAAAACTTCAACTTACGTTAAAAAAACTGCAATTATTTACCAAGTGCTAGATTTTTTAGCCCAAGCATTAAGCGCTTGGGCTTTTTTTGGGCAAAATTCGCGTGACTATTTCCCCTCCCGTCGCGCTTGGGTTTTTGACTTGCTTTGGTGCGTACGGGGTTTTATTTTTTATCCTCGCCCAGAGAACAATATGAAAACAATAAATAGATTTTTGTTATCCAGCCTTTTAGTTTCAATTATTGGGTGTGGTGGCGGAGGTGGAGGAAGTAAATCAACAGCGCCAACTACGACTTCTCCATCCACTAGTGTCGCTGCCCTGAGTTCCCTTGCAAAAAGCTCAGGTGCCCCTTCCAGCAGTTCTTCGCAGGCCAGTTCGAGTCAGCCCAATTCTTCTGCCAGTACAATCGGGCTTTACCCGGATTACAACCTGAAGCCGTTAGCTGCTGATACCCGCGGTATGGAAAGTACCGCCAGCCAAATCGCCAGCAAGATGACCATCGGTTTCAACATTGGCAACACGCTGGAAGCCGTGGGTGGCAAATCCGAGACCTACTGGGGCAACCCTAAAATCACTAAAGAATTTGTTGCCTTTGTAAAACAATCCGGCTTCAACGCAATTCGCTTACCTGTTTCCTGGGATCAATACGCCAACCAGACAACCGCAGAAATTGACGCGGCCTGGATAAATCGCGTGAAGGAGGTAGTGCAATACTGTGTTGATAACGGACTCTACGTCATCGTTAACATCCACTGGGATGGTGGCTGGCTAGAAAACAATGTCACATCGGCCAAACGCGAACAAAACAATGCCAAACAAAAAGCCTTCTGGGAACAAATAGCAACTCATTTGCGTGATTTTGACGAGCAGGTTTTATTCGCGAGTGCCAACGAACCCAATGTAGAAAATGCCGAACAAATGGAGGTGCTGTACAGCTATCACCAAACGTTTGTCGATGCAGTGCGCGCTACCGGCGGTAAAAATGCCCATCGAGTTTTGATCCTGCAGGGGCCGGCTACGGATATCGATAAAACCAATAAACTCTGGGACAAAATGCCAAGGGATCAGGTGAACAACAAACTAATGGTGGAGATCCATTACTACAGCCCCTGGAACTACACCGGCATGACCAAAGACGAAAGCTGGGGCAATCAATTCTTCTATTGGGGCAAAGGTTTTCACTCCACGACCGACACCGCCCACAACCCCACCTGGGGCGAAGAAGATTATGTGGATCAACAATTCAAACTCATGAAAACCCAATTTATCGATAAGGGAATTCCCGTCATCATGGGGGAGTTTGGTACTGGCGTGCGTAAAAATTTAACGGGGGCTGATTTGAAATTACATCTGGATGGTCGCGCCTACTATCTCAAATACATTACCCAACAAGCGATTGCCAATGGCATGGTGCCCTTCCTGTGGGATATAGGTGAGTTGCTGGATCGCACCAATAATAAAGTCCTGGATCAACAAGCTTATGATGCATTGATGCAAGGTGCCGCGAAGCCCTAAAAAAATAATTACTACCAGCACCAAACGTGTAGATCACTCACCCAAAGAACAGGACATCATGATGAACACTGCATCAAAAAACTCATCTATCAACGTTGAGTACACTAATACCATCAAGGATAAACGGAATTTATTTTGGCAAAAGTATGCCCTGGAAACACTGCAGCCGTTTGTATCCTTGCAGATATTGTCGGCTGCAGACATTGGCAAAACCGGCACATCCTCAACTGCCACATCCGGCAAAGCCATCATTACCTACATTATATCGGGAGAAGCGGTTTACGCTGATTCAACCGGAAAGCGTGGCAGGCTGCAGAAGGATGGGTGGAGCTGGGTAATCAGCGGCAACGGCATTTGCTATTCGCTTGAGGCGTTGACCGCAGATTTCTTGTGCGTCCAATTGGATATCGCGTTATCACCGGCATTGGAAAACTCCGTGCCTCAGTCTACCTATTTGGACTCATCCGCAACAATGTCTGACAAACAAGCGCGAGTGCTGATTGGCTGGTATGAAAATGACCGCAGTCAGTTTGCCATTCCCTCCCACGTGAATTATTTGGTTGTACACCTGAAAGCAGGTGAGCATTGGGCGTATGAATTGCCACTAAATCATAAATTCAGTTGGGCATATGTGGTCACAGGGGACATAAAAACGGCGTTCGGAAATCAGTTTGCCGGGGACATTGTGTATGTTGACCGCGATGGCGATAAGTTTTCAGCAAGTGCACTGGCGAATTCAATACTACTGGTAGGGTCAGCAATGGAGTTTGGTTACGATCTGGTATTTCAGGGTGATTCTGTGCACACCTCGCCCGAGTCCCTTCAGCAAAGTATTCAAGGAATAGCCGATGTAAAAAAGGCAATGATGAATCAAACAACGGCTGCACGCTAACAACAATTACTCCATGCACTATTCAGGAATCGCTATGCACTTTTCAGAAACAGCTACGCACTATTCAGCAATCGCTATAAGGATTAGACAGGTTTTTCGATTTTCATTGTTCTTATTTTTTTTTCTGCCCGGGCTGGCCATGGCCCAAAGTCGATCAATCAGTATCGATGCCAACCAAATCAAAGGGAAATTGAATACTTTTTTCAAAACCAGTATTGGTGCTGGCCGTGCCAATGAAGGCCTGCGAGCAGATTGGCAACAACAACTTGCTGAAATAAAACGCGATGCAGGGTTTCGTTACATTCGTATGCACGGCTTGCTCGCGGATGACATGGGTGTTTATAAAATAGATGCGCAAGGAAAGGAACATTACAACTTTCAATATATAGATGCGCTCTACGATTATATTCTCAGCATTGGCATGAAGCCGTTTGTGGAGTTGGGTTTTATGCCCTCGGCACTGGCCAGCGGTGATAAAACCATTTTCTGGTGGCGCGGCAATGTCACACCGCCACACAGCTATGAAAAATGGGAAACGCTGATTAAAAAACTCACCGAACACTGGACCAATCGTTACGGCGCTGACGAAGTTGCCAGCTGGTATTTTGAGGTGTGGAATGAACCTAACCTGGATGGATTCTGGGCCGGTACCCAGGCGGAATATTTTAAACTCTATGCACACAGTGCGCGCGCAATTAAAAGCGTAAATCCAAGCTACAAAGTGGGTGGCCCGGCCACAGCGGGTGCAGTCTGGATTCCGGAAATGATCAACTATTGCGTCACGAATAAAATCCCGCTGGATTTTGTAAGCACCCATGCCTACGGCGTGAACCAGGGTTTTCTCGATGAGTTTGGTAGCACAGGAACTGTATTATCCAAAGACGAATTCGCAGTTGCACAGGATGTATTAAAAAATCGCGCGGAAATTTCCGCGTCTGCCCTGCCCGCGCTGGAGTTGCATTACACCGAATGGAGTTCATCTTATACACCGGCAGACCCGACACACGACTCTTATCAGCAGGCTGCCTATGTTTTGCAAAAATTAAAGCAGGTTGGCGATGCCGCCCAATCTATGTCCTACTGGGTCTTTACCGATATTTTTGAAGAAGCTGGTCCGCGCTTTGAAGCATTCCACGGCGGTTTTGGTTTAATGAATACCCAGGGCATTAAAAAACCTGCGTATTTCGCCTATCAATTTTTAAATCAGTTATCTGCCATTGAATTAAAAAATAGCGATGCCCAATCATTTGCCACCCGCGATGACAACGGCAATGTGCAAGTATTGCTGTGGGATTCAACCCGCACCCTACCCGACGGTATTAACAACCAACAGTACTACATTAAAGATTTACCACCCGCAAACAAAGGTGAAGTGAATATCCAGATAAATGGTTTGAAAAAGGGCCGCCACACACTTTCTATTTCGCAAGTAGGTTACAAGCACAACGATTCTTTCACTGCCTATATCGGCATGGGGTCGCCTGCACAATTAAGCAGAACGCAGGCTGCTGAACTCAAGGCCAAGGCTAATGGAAAACCGATACAAGAAAAAACGGTTCGTGTTGCTAAAGATGGTCAATTCAAACTCAGCTTACCCCTGCGTGAAAATGATGTGTACTTACTGCAATTAGAGCAGGCGAAATAACCCAGTTGTGAATACCTCAACGACAAGGAGCGTCTGTTAAGCCGACAGCTAGTCGGCTTCATTTGAAAAATGCAAAATATTTTCGTTTTACTTTGACATTTTCTCAACTAATTTCAAAAACTCTTCATCGGTACAATCAGCACAAGTACCCTTTGGGGGCATAGCATTAAAACCTTCTTTGATGTGTTTCAACAATACATCATTACCTTTTTCCAGACGTGGTGCCCAGGCAGCCACATCGCCAGTTTTTGGGGCGCCCATCAAACCGCCATCATGGCAAAGCTTGCAAGATTTTTGGTATTTGGCATCGATAGCAGCGTCATCCGCAACCGTAATACCAGATGCAAATACTAAAGCCAGAAATGCAACAGAACCTAATTTCAACATTGATCAAATTTCCTCATTGCTAGACACGGTTTCCCCAGATCTATAAATTTCGGGGGATTATTATCTCGCTCATCGAGCGAATTGTTTTTGGTTTAAAACTGGCAAACGCTTGGATTATTTTTTACAAAATAGCGTTTGTAATTTTTCGCTTTTTTATCCAAGCACCCTTCAAGATTTAACAAGCGCACCTTGCGAAAATCTGTTGGATGACTCTCTGCCTGCAAAGCAATATAACCGCTGCCATTGGGTGTGCGATCATCCCATTGCAAACCTGTGTACTCCAGGACCTTTTTCCCATTAATAAAATGTTCGGCTTTTTCGCTGCCATGTACCACCAACTCCGCCGTTACCCATTGATCGCCGTGGTAAGTATCACTGATCGAGTTGATGATATGGTCTTCGGTAAACTTGCCATTAAACACCACATGAGTCCCTGGTGTGCAGAGGTTGCCAGTGGTGCGCGGGTCTTTACCATTTCCTCCCAACAACTGATATTCCATACTGCCGGGAAAATCTTGCTCGACCGTCATGGTTTTCGGGTCTTGCGTGTGATACATGATGCCATTATTGCGATACGCCCAGGCCGGCCCGCCTTTTACCTGATCTCCCACAAAGCGGTACTCCACCAGGATTTTGTAATGGGAAAAGGGCCCGCCGTTATAAAAGAGATGGCCAAAGCGATTATCAAACTCCGTGTATTGATCATAACGCGCCTCTAAAATTCCATTTTCAACGCGAAAAGTATTAAAAGGATTCTCCCCTAGCGGATAACCACGCACCTTGGGCGACCAATTACTCAAATCCTTACCGTTAAACAGATCGATCCATTCCTCCTCATCCGGGTTATTCGCTAGCTCTGCAGCCAGAAGATTGGGGGTTATCGAACCAACCAGAAGGCCAGATACAAGACTTAAAGCAAGGAGTTTTCTATTCATGGCGAGGTTTTCCGCAGTTATTAGCATTTTGCACAAGCCTAGCTGAATTATCAGATATATGTCAGCCCTGTTTACAAATCCAAACCCAAGTTGATGGGTGGTTGTTTTGTGCGAAATATCCTACAAAAGACTCCGCCAATTGCCAGTGTCAGAAATCCTGATGGTTGGCTATATTTTAACCGCAAGGGGTTCTTGCCGGGATGCAAACCAAGAGAGTGGTTTTTAAAAGGAGTTTTTGCAAAAGGAATTTTTATTATTCGTTTTATTCCACGATGAACCATCCACTACAAGCCATGGATTGAACCTGAGAGGTACCCCCAATGGGAACAGAGCTGAATGATATCGAACGTATCCGCACCGCCCGCATCCTGTGTATTCAGCACCGATTTGCTGAAGCGCTGGAAATAGCCCGCAAAGTCGAAGACCCTAAAACCCGCGAAACCTTGTTGTTTATCTGCAAATCATTCCAAACATCGCAGATAAAAGTACGTGCGGCCTAGCCGCATCAAGCAGTCGCGGTTTCTGCGGCTGCTTGATGTGTATTAAATATTCCACACCCCGGAATAAAGTTCATCATAAGAATTCGCTTTAACAATCTCGCAACCCACGCTGCGTAAAAAAATTTGTTGGCCTTGTGAGATTTCATTACCGGCATAAACATACCAAGCATTACATTTCCGCTTGGGAAAATTTTTAAAATATTTCGCGCGTTCAATCAACAGCCAGCGTAAAAATACTTCGGCAGAGTCCAAGCCTAATCCAATAAACAGCAAATCGCGGTGAAACAGGCAATCCAACCAGGTATTGCTGCCGTTCCAGTTATCGCGATGGCGATCGACAAACAAGCGCTTTTCCCCTTTGTGGATTAACGCCCTCGCCCGCTCCACTGACCCCATATAATGGCTCAGCCCCAAGCGAATGCTGCGTGAGTAACGCATTAAGCCGTTGATGTGCCATACCGCAAATTCACCATCGGGGTTGGTAATAGGTTGATGCGAAAAATAGGTTTGCCAGGGATAAAAATCGGTGAAGCGCGGGCCATCCAAATGGTGCAGGGATAATTTCGCCGCATCGGAAAGGCTTTCATCGAAATTGGTTGTGAGTATCGGACAGGAAAAATGTTTTGCCCAATTAACCAGGATGCGGTGATGTGCGCCCGCTGCCCATCCTGCCAATAAACTGCAAAACTCTTTTTGCAAATTCACGCGCGCGTCTGTGCGGCTTAAATCCAGGGCATCATAAAATTCTGTGAGCGAAATGCCTTGAGGGACTATGGTTGAATCTACGTGGGTGTGTTTTTCCCACAATTCCAACAGCATTTTGTCCCAGGAATTAACTTTGCTGATGCTGTTATAACGATTAATCCCATTACCGATAATCAGCGCTAATTGCTGGTGGTTTTCGGTTAGTATTTGTTGGAGAGTCATAATCAGCCTGCTCGTATTTCCTTTTCTTTTCATTTCTTGGTGGGGGTATTGGCTATCCCCTGCAAATACCGATTACTGCTCAGCGCGCGCAATCGATCCATTCAAAATTACCTTCCGCGTTTTGTTGTAAGCGGCGTTTACTGTTTTCGGGGCATTCATGGGCAAGCAATATCTGCTCGCGCGGAATATTTAATCGCCAGGATAAGCCTAGCACTCCAATTGCTGCAAATTGATGCGGGTTAGCCACACCCACTACCAAGGGCAATTCAATGCGTTGTTGGCCTAACCACTGCAATTGATTTTCCGCCCAGAATGCACGGCTAATAACGGCGGGATATTCTGCACTTCGTGTGCCCTGCACAGCGGCCGCAGAGGCAATCCCCATTAATAGCAAACCAATCATTAACCGATTGGTTGTCGTTAGCGCGCGCGCAACCAAAAGCAGCGGAATAATAATCGCAACCGCCGCGTAGTATTCATAGGCTTGCTCAGCCAATACAAAATAAGGCCCATAAGCCAACACCACAAAAGCCGCTAACGCCAACCACTGGCGCCAATTGAGTTCACGCGCCAATTGCATATAACTCATAGCATAGAGAATCGCCATGGGAATAAAACAAACGAGCGCCCAGATCACACCTTTGAGTGGCTGATCTGTGACTATCAACCTGAGCGCTTCACGCGGAATATTGAAAATCCACGCGATAAAACTGAGCGAATTCACCACCAGGTTTTCACCCAGGGTAATACCGTAGGCAGAATCGCGTTGCGGGGTAAATTGTTTATAGAAATACAGCCATACCAGGCAAATTAGCGCACAAAGAATCCACACCAATTTATCTGTGCGTGAATAACGTTGTTTGTCGCGCAAAATAATGGCGAGCGCGACGACCAGTGCCGGAATCAAAATGGCAGCTTCTTTACTGAAGAGTGCGAGCAGTTGCAGCAACGGCAAACTCATCAGGCCCAACCAACGCCGCCGGCCGGTTAAACGCGGTAAAGCAATCCATACGGATAGGGTGACACACAAAAAGAATACCAGTGTGGGGCTATTCATCGCCGCTACCCAATGCAGTGGCAAATAACTCGCCACATGCACAGCGTGCATAGCGGCTGTTAACAGGCCAATTGATTTTGCCTGAGGCCATTCCATAACTTGCGCGAATTGATACGCAAAGAGCGCAACAGCACCAGCAGAAAGTAAACACAAGAACCAGGAATACAGATGTGCGTACAACACATTTCCGCCCAGCACCTGCTCTACAAACCGCCAACCAGTATCCATACTCAACGGCCGCCAAAAACCGGTAGCGGATTGTGAAAAAAACGGCAACCACCAGGAATCCCCATTCAACCGCGCTTCACGCGCTTGCGTCAGGAAATAATAATCATCGCCCCAGAAGGGAATAAAAAGCGATGGCAACCAGAGAGCCAGTGCAAACAGAATAAATGCGGAGATGTAAAAATACGGAGAGTTGAATTTAAACAAAATATGCCTTTAACCCGCGCGGGTTGCCAAAATTGCAGTGACGTCCAATGGCTCGCGATAAAGTGAAAAATCGGTTTCGCGGGATTCTATAGCAAGAATGGACATGCGGTCAGCGAGTTCGTTGCCTTGAACACCGACGTGACCATTCACGTGCAATACTTGCACTTTGTCTTTCAGGGTTTGGTGCAAGGAATAGATTTCCTTAATCAATTCGAGGTTTTTAATCTCCCCGCCTTTCTTTTTCCAACCCGCCTTCTCCCAACCGATGGCCCATTGCACAACACATTGGATGGAGTATTGGGAGTCCGAAAAAACCGCAGCGGTTTTGCCTTTGGCGATTTCATCTTTTGCCAATAACAAACCTTGGTGCAATGCATTTAACTCAGCGGTATTATTAGTACCCATGGGGTTATACAAACCATACCAAAGCTCAACCAATTTACCATCGCGATAAACCGCCAACCCGGAACCCGCTTCACCGGGGTTGGGTTCGCAACCGCCATCGGTAAATATTTTTACATCTACCGATAATTCGTTTACCTCAGTCGCGTTGTAGGTTTTTATTTTTGCACCACTCGACGCTGCACGTCCCGTTCCAGCAGTAGGCTTTGCACCACCAAAAGCCGCTTCGGCTTCTTCGCGCGTTAAAAACGATTTGTAACGCGCCCCGATAAATCCATCAACATGCTTTTTACACGTAGGCCAATCCGTAAAAATCCCAGTCTCTCGCCCTGCCCATACCACATAAAATTTTGAAGCCATTACACACTCTTTCAATTTATTAATGTATTTTTAGCTTTCAGTACAATGACCAGTCATCACATCTTTCTTACATATAAATAGGCTTACATTAATTAATTCTTGCACTTGAATAGCAATATCGCAACAAGTAGGCCATTGAGGAAAGTTATGATCATCTGGAGTGGATATTATCCTTTCATATTCTTGAGATAAATTCCTAACATTGCTTATTAATGAACTCCATTCTAATAAATAAATACTAGATATTTCAGCTGCTACTGGAGTTAACGCTAGAAGGGTTTCGTAGTTCTGATGGCAGACTTCTAGAAGCATTTTCATCTGCAATGCAGTAACACTACTTTTTTTTGAAAATGCATAAAAGTATGTTTTTCTGCAAAAATCTTCCAGCTCATCGATTTGGGCGCTATGTTTTGCATGTTTATCCCAAGCATGCGGATTGCCTGATTTAAATACGTCTAAAATCAAGCACGCATGACGCTCCAAGCTTTTTCGCAATTCTTCCTTTCGATCTTCTACTATCTTGTGCTCATTAGCTTTAATTTCTACTGCTCTTGCATGAGAAAGTGCATTTAGGAAAAGACCTAAGAGCATTACACCTAAAAAAACTTGAAGTGTAACTAGTACCTGTCCAATCACTGTTTTCGGGGAAATGTCACCAAATCCTAGCGTTGTCATAGTCACCACACTGAAATACAGCGCTTCAACAAAGTTATCTATTGCCAATCCCAGGCTGGAAGGAAAAAGCCAGTACACCAAAGTAAAAAAAACAACTAATCCGATGTATGTTAGTAAATAACTGAAAGAACCCAGCGTCGATAATAATCGAAGCATAAAAAACCAATTGAGAATTGTTATTCGACTCATTTCTTTTCCCTCATCTGCCCCATCAACCTAACCACAACACCAATCAACACACCAACCGCTAAAATCAAAATCCCCCAGAATACGATGGTTTTCCAGCTGATTTGCATTCCGTGGCGGGCGAATTGGTTGATGTTTGGGTTTAGTGGGTTAACGCTGGCGGATTGCCAGGTGATTTCTTTGCCGGCGATTAATTGCGAAAATATTTGTGCGCTGGTGTTTTGGTTTTGGAGTTTGCTGTCGGTTTCTATAGCGATTTTAAAGGGCGCGGCGGTGTTGGCGATAAATTGCAGCAGCTCAGGTTGGCGTTGGAACACCAGAAGGGGGTTGGCGCTGGTGCGTACCAGTTCGTTCAGTTCTATTCGCCAATAACTGTGGGGGTTGTTGTAAATGCTGATCGCGTCGCTGTGCTGCCAATCACTGCCAACCTGGGTGTTAAACCAAATACCCTGATGCACTAATTGCCAGGGCTGTTTTTCGTTTGCGCGCGAGAATACGCGCAAACTATCCCCGTAGGTTAATTCACCTAACTGAATATCGATACGCCCAACAGGCGCTATATCATCGCGTTGGAATTCCCAGGCCGCCACCGGCATAGCGGGTGAAGCTGCGCCGGCACGCAATGCGGAATCCTGATCTTCGGCGAGCTGGCCGGTAACTTCCCAGCGGTCGGGTATGGCTGCTGTGGCGATTTTATCGGTGTTTTCCACAGCCACTTGCGTGAGTTGCAATTGCTCGCCACCGCGCGTGAATTGTAATTTCAAATAGGCGTATTGTTTTTCAGCAAGATTAATCGCAATTTTATTGCGCGTGAGCTGCTGGCCGTCTTTTGACAGTTGCACCAGCGTGGTATTGGCAATGGGCGACCAAGTGGACATATCGTTGGTGCCGCTAACCTGTACTTCCAAATATTGATGCTTTTCACTCTGCGGCCAGGAAACCGCCAACTTATCCGCGCGGGTTTTAAGATCACTCAAATCCACCACAAAAAAATCGGTGGGAGCTGTCTGGTTTTGTAATTCTTCCTTGTCGTTTTTAACTACGCTTACCGAAATTTCATTATCGTCCAGACGAATAGAGGCACTACTCAAGGCCAGCAACATTTCCGGCGCAGTACCCACTGCCACCGGAAAAAAACGCACGGGCGTTTGCTGTGACTGTTCGTTAACTTCAGTGTTGGGCGCACTGATGCGATAGGGTAATTTGTTGCCCTGGGCATCGGTCACGACTAAATCATTGAGCCGGGAATCACCGCTGTAGCGATAGATATCATGCGTAAGCGGTGCTTGCACATAAGTTCCCGTCGCCTGATCAATTTGATAAACGGGAATGACTTCAGCCTGTGCAAACAGGCTGGCGCCACATAAAGCAGCACCAAGCAAAAAATATTTTTTAATTGCAATCATTGATACTCAACCTTTTAAAAACTTGCCAATGATTTGGATTGTTTCGCTAGCGCCATAATTTCACTGTAACTGGAGCCATCCTTAACGCGGGTGTAGCCAACCCAGGTGGCGGGGTAACCGGCAATACCCATGGTTTGGAGTAGCTGCTTGCTGTCCCCTACTTTCTCTACATCAATATCGGCAAAGCTGATTTGATTTTCCCTTAGCTCTTTGCGCAGTTTGGCGCAATGCGGGCACCAGTCTGTACCATAGAGCACAATGCGTGGTGAGCCATCGGCATTGAAGTGCGATTTAAAATAGCGCCGTTCATTAGGCGTGAGATAAGTTTCGCCAAAGGCTTTACCCAGAGTGCTGGCAATATTCGGCACATAAAAGCCGGTAAGCGTTTGATTGCCCGCTACCAAAAGGGGAAAGCTATTACCTGCGCCATAGCCTTGCCAGAGTTTAAAGTCCGGTTCATCCGGCCGCTCGGGGCTAATCACTTTTTCAGTGAAAGGAACATGGCGATTGCGCAATTCTTTTATCGCATTTGCACAAGTATCACCACATCCCTCAAATGTGAAAATCCAGGTTGTCGGTTTACCGGTGGCGTCTACTGCGGTTGGGTTACTACTCCACGGCAATTGCCCATTGTTCCAATACCAATAGCCGGCAACCAATAAGCCGAGCAATACGATTTTTTTCATGTGATTCCTTTTTTATCTCTCTATGTGTATTTCTGTATATTTAATGTTGCTTTTTGTAGGTCTTTTTATGGTGTCAATGGATATTGCGCCTGCAATTTACTCCGCTGTAGGCTGATCAGATTTCGCCTTGGCCGGAATTGGCGATAAATAACCGATTAACAACATCAAACCGCCAACAACCATAAACGAAATTATCCGCGCAAGTGTGCCAGTACCGGTTAGGTCTTTGGTAAAGAGTTTTAACAATACCAATCCCAGTAGCCCTGCCCCAATAATCCACAGCTCGCGCACCTGAATACGGCGGGAAATATTCATCACCACCAATGCGCAAATTGCCCAGAGGATTGATAACGCCATCTGCACGATGATGGAATCCCACATCACATGGGACACATAGGCAACATCGGCGTATTGGTGAATTGCACGCAGCAAGACAATGTTAATCCACACAAAGCCTAATAAGCCGATGACTCCATAACGCAACTCGGCGGGAGCGGAATACAAGCCGATAAAACCGCGTTTAATCGCGTAAGCAAATATGATCAGTACTGCTGCTTGTGCTAAATCGAGCGGATTTAATATAGGCAAATAGAATTGGTCGGTAATGCCGGCGTAGTGGCTGGCGTATATAAACCAGAGCAATAAACCCAACAGTAGTGGTGCGGGAATCAAGTTTTTGTAATCCGCTGGATAATTTGCAAACGGCCAAATGGATTTATTGGTGAGGTTCAACAACGCAATTAAAGGCACGACCAAACAGGCGAACCACAATACCGCTGCGCCGGTGCCGTGCCAATTCAGTTCGTTTTGCCAATGGCTCGCTTCCCAGTACACAAGGCTAAACAAAAACCAAGCGGTTAATACATGGAACACACTAAGCAAACCACAAGAACTGCTTTCGCGCTGGCGCCACAAAAAGCGATATTGCACCAACACAAATACCAGCAACGCAAGCAAGCCCCAACCCTGTGAGGGATAAACGTCGTAACCGATGAACAGGCCTTCGCCAAAATTGTTCATGGCCAACACAGCGGTTAACGGCAACAGCCAAAATCCGACACGCACCAATTGTGGCCACTGTACTTTTATACCCAGCAGTACAAACGCAGCAACTGAGCCTGCGAAAAGTAGTATCAGCGATGGGAAATGTTGCTCGCCGGGAACGTGCTTTTCTATCTCGATATAACCAGCGAGCAACCACCACAACCAACCGATAATTAACGTGAGCTGCGCCAAGGGTTTTTCAAAACGGTTACTGTGCTCCGCAAAGCGCGTGAGCAAATACGAAATGCATAGAGCGGATGCGGCCAAAATTAGCAGGCTAATAAAATCGCCCGCGATCAACGGAATCGCACCCGCATCTATGCCGTGAATAATTAACGAAAAGGCCGCAGCGATATGCAACAAATAGCCAGCAAAACGCGGCAGGAAACGCTGCTGGCGCAAACCAACCCAAATCAAACCAGTGGCTTCCAGCGCCCAGGTGGCAGATGTCCATTGTGCATCCAACGCGAGTGGAATAGTTAAGGTTGCAAAGGTAACGCCGAGGGCGATAAAGGATTCAATCAACACGCGATGAGTTTGCTGGTATTTACCCCATAAAAATTTTGCCAAACCGATATAGATCGCCGACAGAATTAATGCACTAATCGCCAAACCGTATTCAGTGTGTTTGAGCAGCGCGGTTTGCAAACCAAACGCAACAATGGGCAAACCGAAAGTGAGGCTGCCATCCACTAAGCCTTTTAAGTTTGGAGGTTGCTTGAGTGAAAATAAAATCGAAACCGTTAAGTAGAGGGCAAAAAACGCAAGCAGAAAGGGTTGCGTGCTCGCGTATAAATGCGGCTGGTAATCGAGCACACCCCAGGCCGAGGTGATTACAAAGGTGAACACAAAACCAACCCAGTTCAGTAGGCGCCAGGTTTTAAACCAGGCGATGGCGAGGATACCGATATTGAGCAGCAGATAAAAACTGAATAGGCCGACATGATTGCCGGAACCGTCTGATGTGAGGATGGGCGCAAGAAATCCACCGGCAGTGGCCATAAGTGCAAGCACTTGTGCATTTTGCAGAACCGCGAGTGCGGCGCCGAGCATCACAATAATAAACATCAACGCAAAGGCGGCGCCCGTTGGCATAAGCGAATACATTTTTGCCGCGGCAAATACCGTTAAATAGAGTGCTGCAATACCACCGCCTTGTAACACCAATCCATAACCACCCTCTTTCAGTCGGGTTTTCCAACCCAAACCAATTAGCGCAATGGCAATAGCGGCAACCGCAGACATACGCACTTCAATTGGCAGTAATCCTTGATTGGAGGCGTATTTCACCAGGAAGCTCAACCCAAAAAACATCACCACCATGCCGATGCGCACAATGGGATTGCCTTCGGTGAAAAAACGCTGCACATAAGCAAATGCTTTTTCGACGGCGTTCGGCGTGCGGGGCGGATATACGCGAGCTTGCTGATAGGCAGGTTTGCTGGTTTGTATGGTTTCGGCAGGCGGAACACTTGCTTGTGGAGAAGCTATTGCAGCATCGGCAGCTTTTTCATTTGCCATTTCTGGTGCGGGTGCTTCTGGTAAATCTATGCCATGGGCTTTGAGCCGTTCCGCCAGTGGAACACGGGTTTCACTAACCTGGGGATCTGGCGAAGTATCTACAGGCATAGGCTCGATAGCCTGAGTGTTGGAGGATAACGGCTGATCCTGTTTCTTTAAGAGATCCAGATTATTTTCCAACCGTTGGATTTTGCTACTGAGTTGAAAAATTTTGGTAAGTAGAAAACCCAATACGCCGCCGATAACCCAGCCATTGCCATAAAAAATGGCCTCACCTAATGCCATACCCACCAGAGTAAAAATTATCAAAAGCACCATGGGAATTCCTTGTTGATTGTGTTTACTTGGTTATTATCTATGGCTATTGGGTTACCTGATTAGTGCTTGCTCTCGTCGGTAACCACATGAATTGTTTTCAGCGGCTCGAGTACTCGCTCCTGCTCCAATTGCCAACCCGCCGATGCACAGAGTTGCTGCATCATTAATTCAATTTGTTGTTGGGCAATTTTTGGCAAATCACTTTCGCGCGCTTTTTCCTGCATCAATTTCTTGGCTTCCACCAAAATTGCCGTGTAGTCTTCATTATCAAATTTATTGAGGAGGCCCTGGTTAATATCATAAAACTTGTAATCAGTATCGATTGAAAGAATTTCCGCCTCGGCAAATTGTTCCACTACCAGTGTGCGATTATGTTGGTCGCGACGAAAATGCATTTTGGAAAAATCAAAGCCAACCGACACTTTTGCCTTTGCGACTACCAGTGCTTTGCTGTTGGTTTTAAATATCCCGAGGAAATCCTTTTTAGTGTTGTGATCATAAATTTCAGTGAAGTAACCTTCGGCCACCACCACCTTGAATACTTTTTCAATACGCTCCAACAGGATATGGGACTCCGCAGAAACATCCTGCACGGGAACCTTAAGCTTTTTAGCGTAGTACCAATTGAACCCTTGCCAGGCTGCAACACCACCAATAAGCATGGCCACCACAAATAAAATCACGTCCATCATTAGTTCCTTTCATACAGGGCCAGGAAAGTACAGCCACAACCGCTAGCCCGACAAAAAAATGCAGCTTAAACGGGCTTGTCACTAAAGTCTATTTAGCCCTGGCTGCAAACAATGCGCTAAAATGCACGGCTCATAAGGCTGTTGGTTTAGCAATTCCATGCCCGAAGTACTCCGTTTTATTCCTCTGGTCTACCGGCCGGATTCCGCCCTCCGGTTCATGCAGGTTCGTCATTTGCCGCGCGCCGTTTGGCTGGACTCTGGTCACCCCGGCAGCCAATACGGCCGTTACGATATTATCAGCGCCGCCCCACAATGCTGGCTGGAAACGACCGGCGACATTACTCACATTCATTTTAACGAGGGTACGCAGCTGGAATCCGCCGCAGATCCCTTTGCACTGCTCAAGCAGTATTTGCCTATTGGGGCTCTACAGCCGACAAGCTCTGAGCCACTGCCGTTCGTTGGTGGAGCCTTGGGGTATTTTGGTTATGACCTTGGCCGTCGCCTGGAAAAAATTCCCGTTTATGCACAAGCTGATATCAGCCTCGCTGATATGCAGGTGGGAGTTTATCCCTGGGCGCTGGTGCAAGATCACCTCAAGCAACAGGCATGGCTGGTGATAAACGAACCCCTCAGCTGTGCCCTCCCCGGTACTTATAACTTTTTGGAAATCGAGCAACTCTTTGCCAACACCCCGGATTTTCCACTGTTTCACGACTTAAAGCTATTTCTCAATAGTTCAGATAATACATTTAAAATCAATAGTTTCAGTAGTAATCTTAAAGTGCAAGAGTATCACTCGGCGCTCGCCAAAATCCGTGACTATATTCTGGCGGGTGACTGTTATCAGGTAAATTTTGCCCAGCGATTTGAGGCGGAATTTCAGGGTGACCCATGGTGTGCGTATCTCGTTTTACGCAGTGTATTACCCTCCCCCTTTTCCGGTTTTATCCAATTGGATGAGCAGGCATTGCTCAGTTTATCGCCCGAACGATTTATTGAGGTGCGTGGCCGTGCAGTAGAAACCAAGCCAATCAAAGGAACCATAAAGCGCGGACAAACCCCCACTGAAGATCAAGCTAACGCCAACTGGTTGGAAAACAGCGAAAAGAATCGCGCCGAGAATGTGATGATTGTTGATTTGTTGCGCAATGACCTGAGCAAGCATTGTGCGAATGTGCGTGTCCCGGCACTGTGTGAATTGCAGTCCTTTGCCAATGTTCACCATCTGGTCAGCACGGTTACCGGGGAACTAAACGCGGATGCTTCAGCGATCGATGTGCTGCGCGATGCATTTCCCGGCGGCAGTATTACCGGAGCCCCGAAAATTCGCGCCATGGAGATTATTGAGGAGCTTGAACCAACGCGCCGCTCGGTTTACTGCGGTAGCCTGGGCTATATCAGTGCTGACGGTCAACTGGATACCAGCATCGCCATACGCACCCTGGTGTGTGATCGCCAGAAAATCTATTGCTGGGGCGGCGGCGGTATAGTTGCCGACTCGGAAACCGATCAGGAATATCGTGAATCCATTGCTAAAGTTAAAATCCTGATGGACACATTGGAACAATACTTTGGTTAGCCAGATCTAATCATCGATTTCATAAAAACCGAGGAGCGAAGAATGTTAATTCAAAATCATCAAATAGATTTGGAAACACCAACAGGAACCATGCGCTGCTATGTGTATCACCCCAAAGACAGCGCTGAAACTGCCGGCAAAAAATTCCCCGCCATTATTCTCTACTCCGAAATTTTCCAACAAACCTCACCGATTCGCCGCAGCGCACAAATTATGGCAGGCCACGGTTTTGTGGTAATAGTGCCTGAAGTATTCCATGAGCTTAATCCCATAGGCACAGTGCTTGGTTATGACGATGCTGGCCGCGATAAAGGCAATGCCGATAAAGTGGCAAAATATTTGGAAGCCCACGACTCAGATACACAGACCATGGTGGATTATCTGCGCACGCTGGATTACTGCTCTGGAAAAATCGGCGCTATGGGGTTTTGTTTGGGCGGAGGCCTTGCGTATCGCGCAGCAATTCACCCAGCCATTTCCGCAACCAGCTGTTTTTATGCAACAGACATTCATTCCGGACTAACCCCTTCCAAACCCGGCAATGAAAGCCTTACCCGCACCGGCGAAATCAAAGGCGAATTGCAAATGATTTGGGGCAAACAAGACCCGCACATTCCTGCCGAAGGCCGCGCACGCGTTTATCAAAACCTGGTCGAAAAGAATGTGAATTTCACCTGGCATGAATTTAATGGCGTACACGCGTTTATGCGCGACGAAGGCGATAGATACGACGCTGAGTTGCAACTGCTTGGTTATCAAATGGCAATTGGACTGTTTAGGCGCGTCCTGTATTAATCCTCATCGTCCAAATTTTTCAACAGCAAGGGCGCTATAGCATCACTATTACGAGTAATTGTTCTTCAACCACATGTTATCGGGAAATTTGCATGAAAAAATTAACGCTATTGGCAAGTGGAATTGCGCTTTCGTTGACACTTGCATCTTGCTCCAAAAATGATCTCTCAAACCAGAATCTGCCTCACACCAAAGGGGCTTTAGCATCTGGCATTGAACTGGCGAACATGGATAAAACCATCAAGCCACAGCAGGATTTTTTTCGCTACGCCAACGGAACCTGGGTTAACAATACGCAAATACCCGGTGATAAAGCCCGCTGGGGGAGCTTTGATGAGTTGCGTGAAAGCGCGGAAAAGCAAGTTTTGGCATTGATGCAAGAACTTGCCGCTACCTCCTATGCCAAAGATTCAGATGAACAAAAAATTGCTGACTTCTATAAATCTTTCCTCGATGAAAAAACCGTTGAATCCTTAGGCATTAAGCCCTTGCATGACGACATGCAACGCATTGAACAATTAAAAACCCAAGCGGACTTAACCATGCTTTGGGCTGAATGGCAGCCCTACGGTGTTGGTGTTCCGTTTGAGCTCTATATTGATCAGGATGATAAGAATTCCGAGCAGTATATAACCGCTGCATACCAATCAGGACTGGGGCTTCCCGATCGCGAATACTATTTAAAAAGTGATGAGAAATCGCTTGAGCTGCTCGGGAAATATCAGTCCTATATTGCCCGATTATGGACATTAGCCGGATTAAATGATGCAGAAAAAGCGGCTGCGGATATTGTTGCACTTGAAAAGAAAATCGCAGCGCTACACTGGTCACGTGTACAAAATCGCGATCGCAATGCGCTTTACAATAAACTGACATTAACCGAGCTGAACCAGTTAATGCCTGGATTCGATTGGCAATTATTTCTAAAAACTGCAAATCTGGAAAATATCCAGGAATTAGTGATCAATCAACCTACCTACTTCGCTTCTCTTGCCAAACTAAAAACCGAAACACCATTAGCGCAATGGAAAAAATACATAACATTCCATCTCATTAATAATGACGCACCGAACCTGAGCAAAGTTTTTGTCGATGCCAATTTTGATTTCTACGGAAAAACGCTAAGCGGATTACAAGAGCAGCGCACACGTGAAAAACGCGCAGCATTATTGGCCAATGAAAATCTTGGCTTCCTGGTGGGTAAAAAGTATGTAGAAACCTATTTCAAACCAGAAGCCAAAGCACGCATGGATCAAATGATTGAAAACCTGCGAGTCGCCTACGCTCAATCGATCAACGAATTAACCT